>NZ_JBFPGY010000384.1:0-5061 GCF_041083715.1 Sphaerotilus sp. | reverse complement strand
TCGCCGTTCTCGCGGTCGAGGTAGTGGCGCAGGATCACGCAGCCGAAGCGCAGATTGGTCTGCATGTGGAACAGCCGGCTTGGGTCGCCGTCGCCGATCAGGCGGGCCCAGAACGGCATCACCTGCATGTAGCTGCGGGCGCCGACGCTGGAGATCGCGTACTTGCGGAAGCCGCTCTCCACTTCGATCAGACCGAGCACCAGTGCGGTGTCGAGTCCGGCGCGGCGGCTCTCGTACCAGACGGTTTCGAGGAACTCGCGCCGGACGTCGAACTCCGGCTTGCGCTTGGCCAGCCGCTGGCTCATCGCGCCCAGCCAGCGCAGGTGGACCAGCCGGGCCTCCATCGACGGGAAGTCGAGCCGCGGTGGCGCGCCCTCGCCCGCCACGGCAGACGCCAGTGCCGTGCGCACCGCGTCGGCCAGTGGTTCTTCCGCCTGACCGCCAGCCAGAACCGGCGGCGTCCAGCCTGTCAGGCCGACGCTGCCCGCCCAGGCCAGCAGCGTCCGGCGGCGCGGGTTCATGCCTGCAGACGGGCCTTCACGAAGGCAGCCACCTCACCAGTCGCCACCTTGGTCGCGGTTTCGTCGCGACGGCCCTGGTATTCCAGTTGACCTTCCTTCAGCCCGCGGTCGGACAGCACCACGCGGTGCGGCACACCGATCAGCTCCCAGTCCGCGAACATCGCGCCCGGGCGCTCGCCGCGGTCGTCGAGGATCACGTCGATGCCCGCCGCCTGCAGCGCGTCGTGCAGCGCGTCGGCCGCCGTCTTCACGTCGGCGGAACGGTCGTAGCCGATCGGGCAGATCGCCACCGTGAACGGGGCGATCGCGTCCGGCCAGACGATGCCGCGGGCGTCGTGCGCCTGCTCGATGGCCGCGCCCAGGATGCGCGTGACGCCGATGCCGTAGCAGCCCATCTCGAAGTGCGCTGGCTTGCCGGTCTCGTCGAGGAAGGTGGCGTTCATGGCCTTGGAATACTTGGTACCGAGGTAGAACACATGGCCGACCTCGATGCCGCGCTGGATCGCCAGCACGCCCTGCCCGTCGGGCGACGGATCGCCCGCGACGACGTTGCGCAGGTCGGCGACGAGGTCCGGCTCGGGCAGGTCGCGGCCCCAGTTGACGCCGGTGAGGTGGAAGTCGGGCTCGTTGGCGCCGCAGACGAAGTCGGCCATGTTCGCCACCGTGCGGTCGGCGATGACCTTGACCGGCTGCTTCAGGCCGATCGGGCCGAGGTAGCCCGGCTTGCAGCCGAAGTGGTCCTCGATCTCGCCGAGCGTGGCAAAGCGGAAGCCGCCCTTCAGCCCTTCGACCTTGCCGACCTTGACCTCGTTCATGTCGTGGTCGCCGCGCACCAGCAGCAGCCAGACGGTGGACTTGACGATGTCGCCCTTGTCGTTGACCTCGTCGGTGGCCATGACCAGCGACTTCACCGTCTGCGCCAGCGGCAGATCCAGCAGCACGGCCACATCGGCGCAGGTGCTCTTGCCGGGCGTCGCGGTCTTCGCCAGGGCCTGTGTCGCCACGCCACGTTCGGCCGTCAGCGCCACGGCCTCGGCCAGCTCGATGTTGGCCGCGTAGTCGCTGGTCGGGCAGTAGACGATCGCGTCTTCGCCGGTGTCGGCGATGACCTGGAACTCGTGCGACAGGTCGCCGCCGATCGCACCCGTGTCGGCCGCCACCGCGCGGTACTGCAGGCCGAAGCGGTCGAAGATGCGCTTGTAGGCAGCGAACATCGTCTCGTAGCTCTTGGCCGCCGCCGCCGGGTTGCGGTCGAACGAGTACGCATCCTTCATCGTGAACTCGCGCCCGCGCATGATGCCGAAACGCGGTCGGCGCTCGTCGCGGAACTTGGTCTGGATGTGGTAGAAATTCTTCGGCAGCTGCTTGTAGCTGCGCAGCTCCTGGCGGGCGACGTCGGTCACCACTTCCTCGCTGGTCGGCTGGATGATGAAGTCGCGACCGTGCCGGTCCTTCACGCGCATCAGCTCCGGGCCCATCTTGTCGAAGCGGCCCGTCTCCTGCCACAGCTCGGCCGGCTGCACCACCGGCATCAGCATCTCCACGGCGCCCGCGCGCCCCATCTCCTCGCGGATGATGGCCTCGACCTTGCGGATGACGCGCAAGCCCATGGGCATGTAGTTGTAGATCCCGGCGCCCAGGCGCTTGATCATGCCCGCGCGCATCATGAGCTGGTGGCTGACCACCTCGGCGTCGGCGGGGGCTTCTTTCTGGGTGGCGATGAAGAACTGGGAGGCTTTCATGGGGCAGGCAGCAGACTCGCGAGATATCACTGTTCTTGTCGGGTGATACGCGGGGTTGCGATCACCAAGCCCAGTGCAATAATGAATTCAACGTGAAAATTGGGGTCTGATTATGCTTGACCGTGAAGGCTTCCGGCCCAACGTCGGCATCGTCCTGCTCAACCAGCGGAACCAGGTGTTCTGGGGCAAACGCATACGCACCCACTCCTGGCAGTTCCCGCAAGGCGGCATCAAGTATGGTGAGTCGCCAGAGCAGGCGATGTTCCGAGAGCTCCACGAAGAGGTGGGGTTGTTTCCTGAACATGTGCGCATCCTCGCGCGCACGCGAGACTGGCTGCGGTACGAGGTACCGGAGCATTTCATCCGCCGCGATGCGCGGGGGCACTACCGCGGGCAGAAGCAGATCTGGTTCCTGCTGCAACTGACCGGGCGTGACACCGACATGAACCTGCGCGCCTCCACGCACCCGGAGTTCGACGCCTGGCGCTGGCACGACTACTGGGTCCCGCTGGAGGTGGTGATCGAGTTCAAGCGCGACGTCTACCAGATGGCGCTCACGGAACTCGCACGCTTTCTGCCACCGAGGCCCAGTGGCCACGTCAACCGTTTCCTGCGCAGCGGCATGCGGGCACGGCGTGACATGTGCGAAGGCAACGAGGACGGGTTCGAGGCGCACCCCCACGAAGCGCACGGCGCCGACGCCGGGGAGCTGACCCGGGAGGAACCGGAACTCCTCGTCGCCAAGCTCTCAGGCAGCGTCTGAGCGCACCAGTTCGGCCGATGCGCGCGGAAGCCAGCGGACAGCTGCCTCCGCGCTCACCGGCCGGCTGAACAGGAAGCCCTGCGCCACCTGGCAGTCCAGCTCGCGCAGCAAGGCCAGCTGGCCTCGGGTCTCGACCCCCTCGACCACGATGTCGAGGTCCAGCGCCCGCGACAGATTCAGGATCGAGCGCAGCACTTCCAGATCCCGCGTCGAATGCTCCAGATCGGCGATGAAGCTGCGGTCGATCTTCAGCTCGTCCAGCGGGTAGCGCCGCAGGCACGACAGCGACGAGTGCCCGGTCCCGAAATCGTCGATCGAGACCCGCAGACCCGCCTGCTTGATCTGGCGCAGCTGCTGGTGGGCGCTCTCCGGATCGGCCATCAGCGCGCTCTCGGTCAGTTCGATGACGAAGCGGGACGGGTCCAGTCCATGCTCGGCGAGCAGTCTGGCCATCAGACCAGCCAGTCCCGGATGCCGGAACTGCGCGGCCGAGACATTGATCGACATGCGGGGCACCTGGTAGCCCGCCGCCTGCCACGCCACCACCTGGCGGCACGCCTCGCGCGCCACCCACAGTCCGATGCCGTCGATCAGGCCATTGCGCTCGGCCACCGGAATGAAGGCCGCCGGCATCAGCCACGCACCACCCGGGCGCTGCCAGCGCACCAGCGGCTCGACGCCGACCACCTCGCCCGTCACCAGGTGCACCTGCGGCTGGTAGAGCAAACGCAGTTCGTCTCGCTCGATGGCCCAGCGCAAGCCCATCTCCAGCTGCAGCTGCTGGTCCATCTTCAGCTGCAGTTCGCTGGTGTAGAAGTGGTAGGTGCGCTTGCCCTTGGCCTTGGCGGCGTACATGGCCACGTCGGCCACCTGCAGCAGCGCGGCACTGTCACGCCCATTGGCCGGGAACATGCCGACGCCCAGGCTGGCCCCGACATAGAGCACCCGGTCCGACATGGCCATCGGCGCGCCGAGCAGATCGACCACCCGGCGGGCCATCGCCTCGGCTTCGGACAGGCTGGTGTGCTCGATCAGCACGGCAAACTCGTCGCCCCCCAGCCGCGCCACCGTGTCGCAGCCGCGCAGGCTGTCGCGCAGGCGCTGCGCGATCACCTGCAGCAACTCGTCGCCCACAGCGTGCCCGAGTGTGTCGTTGATCAACTTGAACTCGTCGAGGTCGATGAACATCACGGCCAGATGCTCGCCCCGCTCGCTGGCGCGCCCGATGGCCTGGCGGACCCGGTCATTGAACAGGAAGCGGTTGGGCAGGCCGGTCAGGTCATCGTGGGTGGCCAGGTACTCGATGCGGCGCTGCGAGGCCTCGTAGCGGCCCGGATCGCTGTAGACGCCGATGTAGTGCTGCACGGCGCCATGCTCGTCCGGCACGGCATTGATCGACAGGAAGGCCAGGTGCATCTGGCCATCGCGGTGGCGGTTCCAGATCTCGCCCTGCCACCAGCCACGGCTGGCCAGCGAGCGCCGCATCTCCTCGTAGAACGACGCTCCATGCTGCCCGGACGCCAGCAGCGTCGTGCGCTGGCCGACCACCTCGCGGCTCGCATAGCCCGTGTCCCGCTCGAAGGCGGCATTCACCACCTGGATCACATGGTCGGCGTCCGTGATCACCACGCTCTCGCCGGTGCGGTCGAAGAGCCGGGCGGCCAGCCGCATCTGCACCTCGGCCTGCCGGTGCTGCGTCACGTCGCGGTGCACCCAGATGTGCCCCATCGCCTGCCCGGTGACATGGATGGGGATGAAGTCGCGCACCATGACTGCACCGCCCTGCATCTCCACCTCTTCCCCGTGCACCGGCCGATCGGCCTGCACGATGGCAGTCAGTCGCGCCGCGGCGGCTTGCGGATGGGCATAGGCCCCGCACAGCAGCGACAACATCTGCTGCGCCGACAAGCCGCGCAGCGTTTCCGGCGGCCGGGACAGCCGGAACAGATCGCAGAACGCCTGGTTGACGAACTCGACCGCGCAGTGGCGGTCCTGCACCAGCAGACCCGAATGCAGGTTGTCCAGGATCGTGTAG
>NZ_JBFPGY010000383.1:0-16738 GCF_041083715.1 Sphaerotilus sp. | reverse complement strand
CCATCGAATGGATGATGCTCTGCGGATGGATCACCACCTTCACCTGGCGCGGTGTCAGGTCGAACAGCCAGCGCGCCTCGATGACTTCGAGCGCCTTGTTCATCATCGTCGCCGAGTCGACCGAGATTTTGCGGCCCATGACCCAGTTCGGGTGCGCACAGGCCTGGTCCGGCGTCACGTCACGCAAGGTCTTCGGATCACGGTCACGGAACGGACCGCCGGACGCGGTCAGCACGATGTGGTCGATGCGCTGCGCCCAGGTCGTGCGGTCTTCCGGCAGACACTGAAAAATGGCGGAATGCTCGCTGTCGATGGGCAGCAGCTGCGCCCCGCCCTCGCGCACGGCGCGCATGAACAGCTCGCCGCCGACGACGATCGCCTCCTTGTTGGCCAGCAGCAGGCGCTTGCCGGCACGGGCTGCCGCCAGGCAGGGAGGCAATCCGGCGGCACCGACGATCGCCGCCATCACGCTGTCCACGTCCGGATGGGCGGCGACCTCCTCCAGCGCGGCAGGCCCGACCAGCACCTCGGTCGCGACACCGAGCGTGCGCAGGCGATCGGCCAGCGCGCGCCCGAGTTCGGCGGTCGGCATCACGGCGAAACGAGGACGCCAGGTGCGGCACTGGTCGGCCAGCTCCTCGACGCGGCTGTGCGCGCTGAGCGCGAACACCTCGTAGCGGTCGGGGTGGCGCGAGAGCACGTCCAGCGTGCTCGTCCCGATGGAGCCGGTCGAACCGAGCACCGTCACGCGCTGGCGCGGCGTGCCGGAAAAGACAGAAGCGGAGAGGGTCATGAAAGTACCAGGGCTAGTGCCAGCGGACACACGGGCAGGAGCGCATCGATGCGGTCCAGCACGCCACCGTGGCCGGGCAGCAAGGCACTGCTGTCCTTGGCGCCGGCACTGCGTTTCACCAGCGACTCGAAGAGATCGCCGACGACGCTCAGACTCGACAGGAACAGGCAGGACACCAGCAAGCCGGCCCAGCCCCAGCGTTGTAGCAGCAGCGTGTAAAGACTCGCGCTGTCGGCGAGTCCGCGTTGATCGAAGGCGATCCAGACCAGTGCCAGCAGCAGGACACCGGCCATCCCGCCGTAGACACCCTCCCAGCTCTTGCCAGGACTGATCGCGGGGGCCAGCTTGCGACGGCCGAAGGCGCGACCGCTGAAATACGCAGCGATGTCGGCCATCCAGACCAGACAGAACACCGAGAGCAGGAAGTTCAGGCCGCGCGCCTTGCCTTCGGCGATGGCCAGCCAGGCCAGCCAGAGCAGCAGCACCCCCCCCAGCAGCCGAAGCACACGGGGTACCTGCTGCCAGGCGTCCACACCACGCGCGAGCACCAGCGCCCCACCCAGCACCCAGACCAGCATCGCCAGCACCCACAGCGCACCCGGCGTGTGACCGATCCACCCGGCCTGCCAGAGCAGCGCCGAGCCCGCAGCCACGGCTCCACCCGTCAGCAGCGCCGATACGCCAGGGAAGCTGTTCAATCGGGCCCATTCCCAGCCAGCCGCCGCAATCATCAGCAGCGTCAACAGGGCAAAGGGCCAGACGGCCTGCGCGAACAGCGCCGGAAGTAGCACCAGCAGCATGAGGACTGCGGTGATGATGCGCTGCTTGAGCATGGGAGCGGAGAGGTCAGGCGCCGGGCGCCAGGGTGATCTTCTGCCCGCTGGCCGAGATGTCGGTTTTCACACCCCCATACCGGCGATCGCGGGCGGCATAGTCGGCCAGGGCCTTGTCGATCTCGGCGGCATCGAAGTCGGGCCACAGGCAGTCGGTGAAATACAGCTCCGAATACGCCACCTGCCAGAGCAGGAAGTTGGAGATGCGTACCTCGCCTCCCGTGCGGATGAACAGATCCGGATCGGGTGCATAGGCCAGCGCCATGTGCTTCGACAGCAACGCCTCGTCGATCTGATCGGCACGCGCACCATCGGCCACGGCGCGCTGGCAGGCCTGCACGATGTCCCAGCGACCACCGTAGTTGAACGCCACGGACAGTGTGATGCGGGTGTTGCCAGCCGTCACACGTTCGGCGTGCTCCCAGGCGGAACGCACCTTCTCCGATACTGCCGCGCGGTCACCGATGATCTGGATGCGCACGCCGATGTCCGACAGGCGTGCCAAGTACTTGGCGACCGCCGTCAGCACCAGGTTCATCAGGCCGGACACCTCGTCCTCGGGGCGCTTCCAGTTCTCGGACGAGAAGGCGAACACCGTCAGGTACTCGACGCCCCGATCGGCACACGTGTTGATGCAGCCGATGAGCGCATCGACGCCGTACTTGTGGCCGACAATGCGCGGCATCAGCCGCTTGTTGGCCCAGCGCCCGTTGCCGTCCATCACGACAGCGACATGGCGGGGAATCCGGTTCGCGTTGTCAGCCACGGCAGCCTGCCTCAGGTCCGTTGAAATCGTTCGGAAGGAACATGGCGTGCAGGTGCTGGCTCAGACAGCCAGGATCTCGACTTCCTTGGCCGCCACCAGCCGGTCGATCTCGGAGATCACGCGGTCGGTGAGCTTCTGCACGTCGTCGATCGAGCGGCGCTCTTCGTCCTCGGAGATCAGCTTGTCCTTGAGCAGGCGCTTGGCCTGGTCGTTGGCGTCGCGGCGCAGGTTGCGCACGGCGATGCGCGCGTCTTCGCCTGCATTGCGCACGACCTTGGTCAGATCGCGGCGACGCTCTTCGGTCAGTGCCGGCATCGGCACGCGGATCAACTCACCCAGCGACGACGGATTCAGGCCCAGATCCGACTCGCGGATGGCCTTCTCGATCGGCTTGGCCATGTTCTTTTCCCACGGCTGCACGCTGATGGTGCGGGCATCGATCAGCGACACATTGGCCACCTGGCTGATCGGCAGCATCGAGCCGTAGTACTCGACCTGCACCTGGTCCAGGATGCCCGGGTGGGCTCGGCCGGTGCGGATCTTCTGCAGTTCGTTCTTGAAGGATTCGATGGACTTGGCCATCTTGGCTTCAGCGTTTTTCTTGATGTCGGCAATGCTCATCGTGGTGCTCCTGCTGGTCCCGAACGCCGTCAGACGTGGACCAGCGTTCCTTCGTCTTCACCCAGGACGACGCGCTTGAGGGCGCCCGGCTTGAAGATCGAGAATACCTTGATCGGGAGGTTCTGGTCACGGCACAGCGCAAACGCCGTCGCGTCCAGCACCGCCAGGTTGCGGCCGATGGCCTCGTCGAAGGTCAGCGTCGCATAGCGGGTGGCTGTCGGGTCCTTCTTGGGGTCGGCAGTGTAGACGCCGTCCACCTTGGTGGCCTTCAGCACGATCTGGGCACCGATCTCGGCACCACGCAGCGCGGCGGCCGTGTCGGTGGTGAAGAAGGGGTTGCCAGTCCCACCCGCAAAGATGACCACCTTGCCTTCTTCCAGATACTGGAGCGCCTTGGGACGCACGTAAGGCTCGACGACCTGGTCGATGCTCAGGGCAGACATGACCCGGGCGGTCATGCCTTCCTGGCGCATCGTGTCGGACAGGGCCAGCGCGTTCATCACGGTCGCCAGCATGCCCATGTAGTCGGCGGTGGCACGGTCCATGCCGACCGCACCGCCCGCGACCCCGCGAAAGATGTTTCCGCCACCGATCACCACCGCCACTTCGCATCCCAGTTGGGTGATTTCCTGCACCTCGCGCACCATGCGCACGATGGTGGCGCGGTTGATGCCGTAGGCATCGTCGCCCATCAGGGCTTCACCAGACAACTTGAGAAGGATGCGTTTGTAAGCGGGCATGCAGTGACCTCGAAACAGAAAAAAGACGATCGCGAGTTTAGAGCAGCAGGATCACAGGCCCTTGGCGGCGGCGACCTGCGCAGCCACTTCGGCCGCGAAGTCGTCCTGCTTCTTCTCGATGCCTTCGCCGACGATGAACATCGTGAAGCCGGCGGGCGTGGTGCCGGTGCTCTTGAAATACTGGCCGACGGTCTGCTTGCCATCCGCAGCCTTCACGAACACCTGGTCGAGCAGCGAGACCTCCTTGAGGTACTTCTGCACCGAACCTTCGACCATCTTGACGACGATGTCGGCCGGCTTGCCCGATTCAGCCGCCTTCTCGGTGGCCACGCGGCGCTCGACCTCGATCAGTTCGGCCGGCACGTCCGCCGACGACAGCGCCACGGGCTTCATGGCGGCGATGTGCATCGCTGCATCCTTGGCCGCCACGGCGTCGCCGGTGTACTCGACCATCACGCCGATGCGCACGCCGTGCAGGTAGTGGGCCAGCTGACCGCCATCGGCATAGCGCTTGAAGCGGCGGATCGACATGTTCTCGCCGATCTTGCCGATCAGGCCCTTGCGGACGTCCTCGACGGTCGGGCCGAAATCGCCCATCACCAGCGGCAGCGCCGACAGCGCAGCCACGTCGGCCGGGTTGTGCGCGACGATCAGGTCGGCACACGACTGCACGAACGACAGGAAGCTGTCGTTCTTGGAGACGAAGTCGGTCTCGCAATTGACTTCGACCAGCGCGCCGGTGTTCCCGGCAACGGCAGCGGCGATGACGCCTTCGGCCGTCACGCGGGAAGCGGCCTTGCCGGCCTTGTTGCCGAGCTTGACACGCAGGATTTCCTCCGCGCGCACCATGTCGCCGTCGGCCTCGGTCAGTGCTTTCTTGCACTCCATCATCGGCGCGTCGGTCTTGGCGCGCAGGTCGCCGACCATCTTGGCGGTAATAGCAGCCATGAAAGTTCTCCTCAAATCTCGAAATCTTGAAAAAAAGGGGCTGAATCAGCCCCTTGCACGCCGGACCGAAGAGGTTCAGGCGGCGCCGTTCTCTTCGACGTATTCGTCCGAACTCGGCGCAGCGACGGCTTCCACCACTTCGTTCAGCGACTGGGCCTTGCCTTCCAGGACGGCGTCGGCCATCACGCGGGCGTACAGCGCCACGGCCTTGGCCGAGTCGTCGTTGCCAGGGATGACGTAGTCGATGCCGACTGGGTTGTGGTTGGTGTCGACCACACCGATGACCGGGATGCCCAGCTTCTGGGCTTCAGCGATGGCGATCTTGTGGAAACCCACGTCGATCACGAACATCGCGTCCGGCAGGGCAGCCATGTCCTGGATGCCGCCGATGTCCTTTTCCAGCTTGGCCAGCTCGCGCTGGAACAGCAGGCCTTCCTTCTTGCTCATCGACTCCAGGCCGGCTTCCACCTGGGCCTGCATGTCCTTGAGCTTCTTGAGCGAACCCTTGACCGTCTTGAAGTTGGTCAGCATGCCGCCGAGCCAGCGCTGGTCGACGTAGGGCATGCCGGCGCGCTGCGCTTCTTCGGCCACGATGTCACGGGCCTGGCGCTTGGTGCCGACGAACAGCACGGTGCCACGCTTGGCGGCCAGCGAACGGGCGAACTTGGTGGCTTCCTGGAACAGCGGAACCGTCTTTTCCAGGTTGATGATGTGGATCTTGTTGCGGTGGCCGAAGATGTACGGGGCCATCTTGGGGTTCCAGAAACGGGTCTGGTGACCGAAGTGGACGCCGGCTTCCAGCATTTCACGCATCGTGAAGGACATGACTAACTCCAGAAATTCCAAAGGTTGGATCTAGAATCCGACTCGAATTGCACGCAGTGCGCAGTCAACACCGCACTCGGCGCAACACCTTCAGCCAGTCGGATTCGGGATTGGTTCTTCCGTCCCGCATGTCGGGACTGTCGGACGCACCATGCACCGGACAGCTTGCCACTGTGGAAGCGGCATCGGAAAAACCCCGAGATTGTAGCAGCCTTGAATCCCATCGATCCAGCCCAGCCGCACGCCGGCGCTCATCCTGCGGCCCACGCAGCGAGAGACGCCCTCGAAATCTCGCTTGAAATTGCACTCGGCGAGGCTGCATCGGCCTTCGTGCACATCGACCGCGACGGTGCACGCGCCGCAGCCCATGAGGCCGACCAGCGCCGCCAGCGCGGCGCAGCGCTCGGACCGCTGGACGGACGCGCGATCAGCGTCAAGGACCTGTTCGACGTGGCCGGGCAGACCACCACGGCCGGCTCTACTGTGCTGGCCGAACGCCCGGCAGCCCTCACCGACGCCCTGGCGGTGGCGCGGCTGCGCGCCGCCGGCTGCGCGCTGATCGGCCGCACGCAGATGACCGAGTTCGCTTTTTCAGGTGTCGGCATCAACCCCCATCAAGGCACACCCGTCAATCCGGTGATGGCCGCCCTGGGGCTGGAGGCACGCATTCCCGGTGGCTCCACCTCGGGCGGCGCCGTGTCGGTGGCCACTGGCGCCGCCTGGGCAGCGCTGGGCACCGACACCGGTGGATCCATCCGCATTCCGGCCGCCCTGCAAGGCCTGGTCGGCTTCAAGAACACCCAGTCCCGCACACCCAATGGCGGCAGCATCCCGCTGTCGCCGAGCCTGGACACCACCTGCGCCATCACCAGCAGCGTGCGCGACGCCGTCCTGGTGCACGAAGTGCTGTCGGCCCGACGCTGCGCACCCGTCGCCCGCGCGCTGGCGGACTGGCAGTTCGGCGTGGTCGAGCCGCTGCTGCTCGACGGCATGGACCCGGACGTCCAGCGCACCTTCGAACGCAGCCTGGCAGACCTTGGCCGCGCCGGCGCACAGATCACCCGACTCGCCCTGCCTGCACTGGAGGATCTGCCCGCCTTGCTGCAGGCTGGGGGACTGCCGGCCGCCGAGAGCTGGGCCTGGCACCACGAACTGCTCGCCAGCCAGGGCGATCGCTACGATCCGCGGGTTGCCGCCCGCATCCGGCGCGGCGCCTCCATCACGCCAGCCGCGATCGCGGAGCTGCACCGGCTGCGCGCGCGCTGGATCGAACGCATGGCCGCCGCATTGGGCACCGTGGACTGCGTGCTGAGCCCGACCGTGCCGGTGATCGCGCCCCCGCTGGCCCCACTGATCGCAGACGACGAAACCTTCTTCCGGGTCAATGCGCTGCTGCTGCGCAATCCGTCGATCATCAACCAGCTCGACGGCTGCGCCATCAGCCTGCCCTGCCACCGGCACGGCGACGCGCCGGTCGGCCTGATGCTCTGGACCACCGGCGGACGCGACGAAGCACTGCTAGGCGCCGCGCTGGACGTCGAAGCCGCACTGCAACCCGGACGCACCCGATGACCCCGGACATCATTCTCGACACCAACGTGGTGCTCGACTGGCTGGTGTTCGAACACACCAGCGGTCTCGCCATCGGTCAGGCCGTCACCGAAGGCCGGGTGCGCTGGATCGTCAGTCCAGCGATGCAGGACGAACTGGTCGACGTGCTCGGACGCCTGCTGCACCTGCCGACGCTGGTGCGCTGGTCCGCCCGCCACGCCCCGGCCATGGCCGCGGTGCAAGCCTGGTCGCGACCGGTGCCGCCCCCCGGTACGCTGCCCTACGGCGAGCGCCTGCGCTGCACCGATCCGGACGACCAGTGCTTCATCGACCTCGCCATTGCCCGGCGTACACCATGGCTCGTGACGCGCGACCACGCCCTGCGCCGACTGGCCCGGCGAGCGCGGCCGCTCGGCGTCGCCGTGCTGACACCCGAAGCGTGGGCAGCAACAGCACCGGTGGCCCACACCACATGAACCACGCCACCCCCATCCACCTCTCGACCCGGATCCGGACGACCGCAGGCCCCTGGCCGACCCATGACAGCGCCGCCTCCCGTGCGATCGATGCATCGTCCGCACAGGATCTGCCGCCCCACACGCTGATGCAGCGCGCCGGACAGGCGGTCGCGCGGCTGGCCATGGCCCTCACGCCCCATGCCCGCCGCATTGATGTGCTGGCCGGCAACGGCAACAACGGTGGCGACGGCTACGAGGCAGCCCTGCACCTGCACCAGGCGGGACGGAACGTCGTCGTGCACGCCTTCGGCCACGGCACGGCCTGGCCGCTGGACGCCGCAGCGTCGCGCCGCCAGGCGCAGTCTGCGGGTGTCCGCATCGTGGACGGACTGGACACCGCCGAGTGGTCCCGGTCCGATCTGGTCATCGACGCCCTGCTGGGCCGCGGCCTGACACGGCCCGCCAGCGGTGAACTGGCCGAAGCGATCCGCCTGTCGCACAGACACGCCGCGCCCGTGCTGGCCGTGGACCTGCCCTCGGGACTGCCCGGCGACACGGGCGCACTGGAGGTAGGCGCGCCCTGTGTCCAGGCGCGCTGGACGCTGGCGCTGCTGACCCTGGCACCCGGCCTGTTCACCGCCCGCGGACGCGACCACGCCGGCGAGATCTGGTGGGACAACCTGGGCGTCTCGCTGGCACAAGCCGGCGGGCCTGCGCCTGCAGCCTGGCTGCACAGCCCGGTCTGGGCCGAATCCGTCTGGCCGGCCAGGCTGCACGCCCAGCACAAGGGCAGCTTTGGCGATGTCTGGGTGCTGGGAGGCGGGCGGTCGATGACTGGCGCAGCCCTGCTGGCCGCACGCACCGCGCTGTGTGTCGGCGCTGGCCGTGTCTACGCCCACCTGCTCGACCCCGACGCCCAGCGGCTTGATCCGCACCACCCGGAGCTGATGCTGACCGACGCACCGGATGCCGCGCGCCTGCGGAACGCCACGGTGGTGGCCGGGTGTGGCGGTGGGCAGGCGATCCGCGAACACCTGCCGGACACGCTGCGCCAGGCCGCCAGGCTGGTGCTGGATGCCGATGCACTGAATGCACTGGCCGAGGACACCCAGCTGGGCGAAGCCCTGCGCGAGCGCCGCGACAACGGTCTGCCGACCGTGCTGACGCCACATCCGCTGGAGGCCGCGCGCCTGCTGGGTTGCAGCGCGGCCGAAGTCCAGTCCGATCGCCTGGTCGCCGTCCGGACGCTGGCCACGCGCACCGGCGCTGTCGTGGTGCTCAAGGGCTCCGGCAGCCTGACCGCCTCGCCGGAGGCCATTCCGTGGATCAACACCAGCGGCAACGCCGCACTCGCCACGCCGGGCAGCGGTGATGTGCTGGCCGGCTGGATCGCTGGACTGTGGAGCCAGCTGGCCGGCGGGCCCTCCAGCAAGAACGCATCGCTGGTGTGGTCGCAGGCGGAACTGGCCGCCCGCCATGCGGTGTACCTGCACGGCCTGCGCGCCGAACAGCTCAGCCCGGCGGGCGATGTGCTGATCGCCAGCCGGCTGGTCCCCTCCGGGCGCTGACCGGACGCCTCAGCGCTTGTTGCGGCGCCGGCGACCTTCGACCGCCGGCGTCGGCACAACCGCCTCCATCGGCAGATCGACCGGCACAGGTGCCGGCCGCACCACCGCCTTGCCGGACGACTTCCCTGCCGCCTTGCCTGCAGCTTTGCCAGCCACCTTGCCCGCACTCTTGCCTGCGGTCTTGCCAGCACGCGGATCCGACTTGCGGGCCGCCGACTTGCGCGACGAGTGGCGCACGGCGCGATCGGACTCCTGGATGGACGCCAGCTCTTCCTGGGCTGAGGCATGTCGCTCACGGGCCGGTTTGGGCACCACGGCAGGTGCCAGCGGATCGCGCACCATCCGGAAGTCGATGCGGCGCCCGTCGAGATCGACCCGGCTGACCTGCACCCGGATGCGCCCGCCCACCGCGTAGCGCACACCAGTCCGCTCGCCGCGCAGTTCGTGGCGCACATCGTCGTAGCGGAAATACTCGCCGCCCAGTTCGGTGATGTGGACCAGACCCTCCACATACAGCTCGTCGAGCTGCACGAACAGACCGAAGCTCGTGACCGAGCTGATCGTGCCGCCGTACTCCTCGCCCAGCCGGTCGCGCATGAACTTGCATTTCAGCCACGCCTCGACGTCCCGCGAGGCTTCGTCCGCACGGCGTTCGTTGGCGCTGCAATGGGCGCCAGCCACTTCCCAGACCTCCAGATCGCGGGGCGCAATGCCCTCCATCCGCGGCGCAGGCCCTTCGACCTTGGCCGGCTGCCGGCGCCGTGTCGGCACCGCGGCACCAGGTACCGCAGCCCGCACCACCAGGCCGTACTTCTTGCCAGCCAGCAGCCCCTTGATGACACGGTGCACCAGCAGGTCCGGATAGCGCCGGATCGGGCTGGTGAAGTGCGTGTACGCGCTGTAGGACAAGCCGAAGTGGCCGTTGTTGAAGGGCGTGTAGATCGCCTGCTGCATGGAACGCAGCAGCATGGAGTGGATCTGCGTGGCGTCCGGGCGGTCCCGGGTCATCTGCGCGAGCGCCTGCAACTCGCCGGGCGTCGGCTCGTCGCTGACCGTGAGGTTCAGGCCGAGACTGCGCAGGTAGTTCTGCAGGGCCAGACGCTTTTCGGGGGTCGGGCCTTCATGCACCCGGTACAGCGAGGGATGCTTGCCCGCCTGGATGAAGTCGGCGGCACAGACATTGGCCGCGAGCATCGCCTCCTCGATCAGACGATGCGCTTCGGTGCGAACCCGCGGAATGATCTTGTCGATGCGCCCGTTTTCGTCACAGACGATCTGCGTTTCGGTGGTCTCGAAATCGATCGCACCGCGGGTGGCGCGCTGCTTCAGCAGCAGGCGATAGACCTCGTGCAGATGCAGCAGATGTGGCACGAGGTGGACCTGGCGCTGCGCCTCGGCGCCTCGGGTATTCGAGAGCACCGCAGCCACTTCGGTGTAGGTCAGCCGCGCATGCGAGCAGATCACGGCCGGGTAGAACTGGTACGCCGTCACCTCGCCTTCGGCATCCACGAGCATGTCGCAGACCATCGAGAGCCGGTTCTGGTTCGGATTGAGCGAACACAGGCCATTGGAAAGCTTTTCCGGCAGCATCGGAATGACGCGCCGCGGAAAGTACACCGAGGTCGCGCGCTCATAGGCATCATCGTCCAGCGGATCGCCCGGCTTGACGTAGTGGCTCACGTCGGCAATCGCCACCAGCAGTCGCCAGCCTTTCTTGCGCCCGACCTTGGCCGGCTCGCAGTAGACCGCATCGTCAAAGTCACGCGCGTCCTCGCCGTCGATCGTCACCAGCGGCACGTCGGTCAGATCGACCCGGTGCTTCATATCGACGGCACGCACCTTGTCAGGCAGCTTGCCGGTTTGCGCCAGTGTCCCGGGAGAAAACTGGTGCGGCACTTCGTACTTGCGCACCGCAATCTCGATCTCCATGCCGGGATCGTCAATGTCCCCCAGCACCTCGGTGATGCGCCCGACCGGCTGCGAGTGCAGCGACGGCGGCTCGGTCAGCTCGACCGCCACCACCTGCCCGGCTTCCGCGCTGGCTGTTGCGTTTTTAGGAATCAGGATGTCCTGCCCGTACCGCTTGTCTTCCGGGGCAACGATCCACACGCCGTTCTCGAGCAACAGACGCCCGATGATCGGTGCCTTGCGGCGCTCCAGAATCTCCAGCACCCGCCCCTCGGGGCGCCCCTTTCGGTCAAGCCGCACAACCCGCACACGAATCCGATCCTGGTGCAGGACGGCACGCATTTCCTGCGGTGCCAGATAAATGTCGACATCACCGCCGTCGACCACCACAAAGCCATGCCCATCACGGTGGCCTTGCACCGTGCCCACGACTTCATTCGACAAAGTACTGTTGCTCAAAAAAATTCCTTGCGTTCAATTTCTAACTGATGCTACACTAGCGTTCTTCGCAGTTGGGAACAAAATTTCTTGCTGCGACGAAGCCCAGATGGCGGAATTGGTAGACGCACTAGTTTCAGGTACTAGCGGGTAACTCCGTGGAGGTTCGAGTCCTCTTCTGGGCACCAATAGAATTTAGCATACGCTGAATTCTGCCTTTTGCACAGACTCATGAAATCCAAGTCTGTGCTCATATTCAGGATTTCAAAGCCCAGGTGGCGGAATTGGTAGACGCACTAGTTTCAGGTACTAGCGGGTAACTCCGTGGAGGTTCGAGTCCTCTCCTGGGCACCAACATGAAAAGCCAGCTTTCGAGCTGGCTTTTTTATTGCCGCCGCATTCCAACCAGATCAAAACCCGCCCTCCTCTTGGAGGCGGCGGGTTCACAGCGCAGCGGCTGTGGCCTGTTTTCAGACCGATAGTTTGCGGGTCAGCGCATCCGGACGCATCGCGTCATATTCTTCGAACGGCTGGTGGATCCACGGACTCGTGGACAGCGTCTCGACAAAATAGTCCGGCGTATAGCAAGAAACACCCTTCACCCACAACACAGCCGAACGCAACTCGCGAATCGAAGGCATGCCACGCAGTCGATCCACCACGGCCTGCAGCGTGACCCCCGAATCAGCGAGATCATCCACCAGCAGCACACGGCCAGCCAGTTCGCCTTTGGGCATGGTGATGTACTTCGCCATGTCCAACCGACCCTGGATCGTGCCGCTTTCGGCACGGTAGGAACTGGTCGCCATGATGGCCAGCGGTTTGTCGAACACCCGGGACATCACATCGCCGGGACGCAGACCACCGCGCGCCAGACAGAGAATCTGGTCGAATTCCCAGCCGGACTGGTGGACCTTGATCGCGAGCTTCTCGATCAGCAGATGGTATTCATCCCAAGATACATACAGGTGTTTGCCGTCATCGGTGAGCATGCTGACTCCTAGCTTGATCGGATCGGACATTCAGTCCTTGTACGGGTGACGCAGCAGGATGGTGTGGTCGCGGTCCGGACCCGTCGACACCATTGCAATCGGCGTAGCGATGAATTCCTGCACACGCTCCAGATACCGCTGCGCATTGAGCGGCAAACCTTCCCACGTCGTCACGCCAAAGGTCGTTTCCGTCCAGCCCGGGAACACTTCGTAGACCGGCTTGCAGTTGACGATCTCATCGGCGTCGAGCGGCAGGATGTCCACGCGCTCACCATGCAACTCGTAGCCGACACACATGCGGATCTCCGTCAGACCATCCAGCACATCCAGCTTGGTCAGGCACAACCCCGTGATGCCGTTGATCAGCATCGCGCGCTTGAGCGCCGCACCATCCAGCCAACCACAGCGGCGGGCACGCCCGGTGACGGTGCCGCGCTCCTGGCCGACCGTGGACAGGTGGTGGCCCACGGTGCCCGGCTCGTCCATCGGCAGCTCGGTCGGGAACGGACCCGAGCCGACACGCGTGGTGTAGGCCTTGGTGATGCCGAGCATGTAGTGCAGCAATTGCGGACCGACACCCGAGCCAGCAGCCGCATTGCCCGCCACGCAGTTGCTCGACGTGACGAATGGGTAGGTGCCGTGATCGATGTCGAGCAGCGTGCCCTGCGCACCTTCGAACAGGATGCTGCCACCGGCACGATTGGCCGCATCGATGCGCACGCCGACATCCGCCATCATCGGCTTGAGCTGCTCGGCCATCAGCATGGCGTTGTCGAAGATGGGCTGGAATTCCAGCGCTGCGCTGTTCAGATAGCCTTCGAGCGCGAAGTTGTGCAACGCCAGCAGCTCGCGCAGCTTCTTCGCGAAACGCTCGGGATGCTTCAAGTCCTGGACGCGCAACGCACGGCGAGCCACCTTGTCCTCGTATGCAGGCCCGATGCCCTTGCCGGTCGTGCCGATCTTGCCAGCACCACTGGTTTCGCGCAGCGCCTCGCGCGCCTTGTCCACCTCGACATGAAACGGCAGGATCAGCGGGCAGGACTCGCTGATGAACAGGCGCGAACGCACATCCAGACCAGCGGCTTCAAGTCGCCCGATTTCCAGCAGCAGGTGGGCCGGATCGACCACGACGCCGTTGCCGATATAGCAGGCCACACCGGCGCGCATGATGCCCGAAGGGATCAGCTGCAGCGCGGTCTTCACGCCATTGATCACCAGCGTATGGCCGGCGTTGTGGCCGCCCTGGAAACGCACCACGCCGGCGGCGTGGTCGGTCAGCCAGTCGACAACCTTGCCTTTGCCCTCATCACCCCATTGCGTTCCGACAACGACGACATTGCGTCCACGAACTTCTGCAGACGCAGCACTGCGTGTATCCATCTCAAGTATCCGATCGAAAGGAAAGGTCCGGTCAGTGGCGGCGGCGCTCAGCGCGCACAGACCACCCACTGCCCGTTGACGGCGACCAGTTCCCGGTCGCACTCGAACTCGTCTGCCTCGTGCTCGTGCCCGGGCAACACACAAACCACCGCTTCGCCTGCCTCGCGCAGGCGACGCACAGCTGCGCGAAGCACCATGTCTTCGCTCCAGGGTGCACGGATGGCCGCGCGGCGTCCATCGAAACGGACATGCTCCACGACAGACTTCAGATCGAGACTGAAGCCCACCGCCGCACGCCGGCGCCCGAAGATGGCCCCGACATTGTCATAGCGCCCACCACGCACCAGTGCATCGGTGCCACCGGCGCTGTAGATCGCGAACCGGGTCCCGCTGTAATAGGCATAGCCTGACAGATCGGCCAGATCGAACCCGAGGCGCAGCGACGGGTAGTCGCGCCGAAGGTGCGTGGCGAGCCACTGCACATCGTCCAGCGCCGAAGTGATCAATGCGTTGTCCGGCAGCCGGTCACGTGCGATCGCCAGCACTTCATCACCGCCGAACAAGGACGGCAGCAACCGCAGTGCATCGCGGTTCATCGCCGGCAGATCGGCCGTCAGCACCTGCAACTCGGCCTGGTCCTTGGTTGCCAGCGCAGCACGCAGCGCATCGCCCTGGCCAGGGGACAGCGTCACCCCCTCCAGTGCGCCCTGCACGACGCGGGCATCGGCCAAGTCCATCACCAGCGAATCGACGCGGGCACGGCCCAGGCACTCGAGCGCCAGCTCGTGCACTTCCAGATCGGCTTCGAGGCCGACATGGCCGTAGATCTCGGCACCGAACTGGAGGGGTTCACGCGTGCTGTCCGGTCCGGCCGGCAGCGTGTGCAGCACCGGGCCGCAGTAGCACAGCCGGGTCAGTCCGGCACGGTTCAGCAGATGTGCATCGATGCGCGCCACCTGGGGCGTGGTATCGGCACGAATGCCCAGCGTGCGGCCACTGAGCTGATCGACCAGTTTGAAGGTGCGCAGATCCAGTGCACGACCCGTGCCGCTCAGCAGCGACTCCAGGTGCTCCAGCAACGGCGGCATGACCAGTTCATAGCCGTAGCCACGGGCCGCATCCAGCAGGATGCGCCGCAACTCCTCGATTCGCCGAGCCTCATGGGGCAACACATCGGCAATGTGCTCGGGCAACAGCCAAGCAGAAGACATAACGGTGCAGGAAATCAAAACGACGATTCTACCGGGGGACACCGGCTTCACCGCCCGTCACGACGCAAGAAGCGTCCGCTGGCCTGCTCCAAGTCGGCATGATGACAACAGGCAGGAAGACCGGCGGGAACCGGTCACAAGGCGCTCAACTGAAGAGCAGCAACAACAGAAGACCGGTCAGAACACTGATCAGACCGATGAACCGGATCTGCCCGTCCCCGAGCGCCAGGACGCGCTCGAAGATGCTGCGCCACCGCCGCGGACCGAGCAGCGGCATCAGCCCTTCGATCACCAGCACCAGCGCCAGAGCCGACAGCAGCGTGTCCAACGTCACTTATTTGCCACCCACGCCGCCGCTGCGCATCACGCGGAAGAACTCGCTAGACGGATCGACCACGAGCACATCGCTCTTGCTGCGGAAACTCGAACGGTAAGCCTCCAGGCTGCGGTAGAAACTGGCGAACTGGGGATCGCGGCCAAATGCTTCGGCGTAGATGGCGGAAGCCTTGGCATCCCCCTCGCCCTTGACCTTCTGGGCTTCGCGGTAGGCATCTGCCAGGATCACCTCGCGTTGCCGATCCGCATCGGCCCGGATCTTTTCGCCATCCGCTGCGCCCTCGGAGCGCAGTTCATTGGCAACACGCTTGCGCTCCGACTCCATGCGGCGATAGACCGACTCCGTGATCGTGGCGGCGAAATCGACCCGCTTGATGCGAACGTCGACGATCTCGATGCCGAAGTTCTTGGCATCGTCGCTGAGGCGCTGCATCACGCCCTGCATCACCTTGTCCCGCTCCGTGGAGAGCATGGCCCGCACGGTGCGCTTGGTGACTTCCTCGTTCAGCGCAGCCTGCACGATGGGGGACAGACGGGCCTCGGCATTGCGCAGGTCAACACCGGTGTTGCGGATGAACTGGCGTGGCTCGGTGATGCGCCACTTGACCAGCCAGTCGATCACCAAGCTCTGCTTCTCGGCAGTGAAGACCGGGCGCGTCTCGGGGCTGTCCAGCGTCTGTGTGCGGCGGTCGATGAAGATCACGTTCTGCAGCGGCGGCGGCAGCTTGAACTTCAGCCCAGGCTCGGAAATGACTTCCTTGATCTCGCCGAGCGAGTAGACGACGGCGAAGTTGCGCTGATCGACCACAAACAGCATCGACATGGTGACGAGCAGCGCCATCACGGCACTGATCGCGAGTAGTCCGATTCGATTCATTTGAATTCCCCTGCTCAGCGCACTTCACGGTCGCGGCCGCGTTGCCCATCGCGTGAACGCACGTCCACGCTGCTGCCCGAAGCGCCGTCGTTGCCGGACGGCACCAGCGACACGGCCGATGCCGCGGTGGCCGACGTGGCTGCCGACTGCTGCATCAGCTTGTCCAGCGGCAGGTAGAGCAGGTTGCTGCCGTTGCGCGAATCGACCATCACCTTGCTGACATTGGCATAGAGCTGCGACATGGTGTCGATGTACATCCGGTCGCGGGTCACGCCAGGCGCCTTCTGGTATTCGGCGAGCACACTGCGAAAACGCTCACTGTCGCCTTCGGCCTGTGCGACCACACGGGCGCGGTAGCCTTCGGCTTCCTCCGCCAGACGTGCGGCCGTGCCGCGGGCCTTGGGGATGATGTCGTTGGCGTAGGCTTGCCCTTCGTTCTTGAGGCGCTCGCGGTCGGCACCGGCCTTGAATGCATCGTCGAAGGCCGCCTGGA
>NZ_JBFPGY010000382.1:0-16745 GCF_041083715.1 Sphaerotilus sp. | reverse complement strand
TCGACCACCACCAGCGTGTTGCCGGCGCTGCCGAGCTTGTGCAGCGCGTCGAGCAGGATGCGGTTGTCGCGCGGGTGCAGGCCGATGGTCGGCTCGTCGAGCACGTAGCACACGCCCTGCAGGTTGCTGCCGAGCTGCGCGGCGAGCCGGATGCGCTGCGCCTCGCCGCCGGAGAGCGTGGGCGCGGCGCGGTCCAGCGTCAGGTAGCCCAGCCCCACATCGCCGAGGAAGCTCAGCCGGTTGCGGATCTCGGTCACCACGTCGCGGGCGATGGCGGATTCGCGGCCGTCGAGCTTGTGCGCCTCGATCCAGCGCCGGCCGTCGTCCACCGACTTCGCCGCCACCTCCGCGATCGAGGCCTCGCGGAAGCGCACCGCCCGCGACACCGGGTTCAGCCGCGCGCCATGGCAGGTGCCGCAGGTCTTGTCCTCCGCCAGCCCCTCGACCTCCGGCTCGGCAAACGTCTTCTCGCGGCCCTTGTCGCCGTCGTCCTGCACGCTGTCGTCGAGCGCCTTGCGCTGCTCGCCGGTCAACGTCAGGCCGGTGCCGACGCACTCGGGGCACCAGCCGTGCTTGCTGTTGTAGCTGAACATGCGCGGGTCCAGCTCGGGGTAGCTGGTGCCGCAGGTCGGGCAGGCGCGCTTGGTGGAGAACACCTTGGCCTTGCTGCGGAAGGCGGTGGACAGGAAGCCCGCCGCCAGCGACAGGGACAGCGACTTGGCCGTCAGCGCGGACTTGAGCGGCGTCAGCAGGTGCAGCACGCCCTTGCCATGCTCCAGCGCCTCGGCCAGCGCGGTGCGCAGCCGCGCCTCGTTCGACACATCGACCAGCAGGTCCGCCACCGGCAGCTCGATCGTGTGCTCCTTGTAGCGGTCGAGCTTGGGCCAGGCGTCGGTCGGCAGGAACTCGCCGTCCACCCGCAGGTGCGCATACCCTTTGCCCTTGGCCCACTTGGCGAGGTCGGTGTAGACGCCCTTGCGCCCGATCACCAGCGGCGCGAGCAGACCGATGTGCTGGCCCCGGTGGTCGCGCAGCAGTTGCGCGGCGATGGACTCGGGCGTCTGCGGCTGCACGGCGACCCAGTGCTCGGACGGCGCGTGGAAGTCACTGCAGGCGGGGCAGTACTGCGTGCCGAGCTTGACGTACATCAGCCGCAGGAAGTGCCAGACCTCGGTGGTGGTCGCCACGGTGCTCTTGCGCCCGCCGCGGGACAGGCGCTGCTCGATGGCGACGGTCGGCGGGATGCCCCAGACGGCGTCCACCTCGGGGCGACCGGCCGGCTGCACGATGCTGCGGGCGTAGGCGTTCAGGCTCTCCAGGTAGCGGCGCTGGCCTTCGTTGAAGAGGATGTCGAAGGCGAGCGTCGATTTGCCCGAGCCGGAGACGCCGGTGATGACGGTGAACTTGCCATGCGGGATGTTGACCGACAGCCCCTTGAGGTTGTGCTCCCGCGCATTGACGATCTGGATGGCTCCCCCTCCCAGCGGGAGGGGGTTGGGGGGGAGGGCGCGCCGCTGGCGAACGAGCGTCTGCAGCGGCACGCCAACCCCCTCCCCAGCCCTCCCCCGCTGGGGGAGGGAGTAAGACAGGGCGGGTTCGGTGACCTGGTGGGGGGTGAGGGCGGCGTCGTAGTCGCGCAGCGACTGGCCGGTGTGGCTCGTCGGATGGGCGCGCAGATCGGCCGGCGTGCCTTCGGCGACCAGCTCGCCGCCCGCCTCGCCGCCTTCCGGCCCGAGATCGACGATCCAGTCGCTGGCGCGCACCACGTCGAGGTTGTGCTCGATCACCAGCAGGCTGTGCCCGGCTTCGAGCAGCTTGCGGAACGACCGCATCAGCTTGGCGATGTCGTCGAAGTGCAGGCCGGTGGTCGGCTCGTCGAACAGGAACAGCGTGCCCTTCTTGGCCAGCTTCTGCTTGGTGGCGCTGGCGTTCTTAGCGGCTTCGGCCAGGAAGCCGGACAGCTTCAGCCGCTGCGCCTCGCCGCCCGAGAGCGTTGGCACCGGCTGGCCGAGCTTGACGTAATCCAGCCCCACGTCCGCCAGCGGCTGCAGCGCCCGCACCACCTCGCGGTCCTGCGCGAACAGCCGCACCGCGTCGGCGACGGTCAGCTCCAGCACGTCGGCGATGGACATCTGCTTGCCGAGCCGCTCGATCTTCACCTCGCGCAATTCGGCCCGGTAGCGCGTGCCGTCGCAGTCCGGGCAGCGCAGGTAGACGTCGCTGAGGAACTGCATCTCGACGTGCTCGAAGCCCGAGCCGCCGCAGGTCGGGCAGCGGCCGTCGCCAGCGTTGAAGCTGAACATGCCGGCGGTGTAGCTGCGCTGCTGCGCTTCCGGCAGCGCGGCGAACAGGTCGCGGATCGTGTCGAAGGCGCCGACGTAGCTGGCGGGGTTCGAGCGTGCCGTCTTGCCGATCGGGTTCTGATCGACGAAGACCGCGTCGCTCAGCCAGTCCGCGCCGAGCAGCCGGTCGTGGGCGCCGGGCGACTCGGTGGCCTGCCCGAAATGCCGCGCCAGCGCCGGGGCCAGCACGTCCTGGATCAGCGACGACTTGCCCGAGCCGCTCACGCCCGTGACGCACACCAGCCGCTGCAGCGGGAACTCGACCGTCACGTTCTTCAGGTTGTGCTCGCGCACGCCTTCGAGGACGAGGCGCGGCGTGCTGTCCAGCACCGGCCGCGCCAGGCCGAGGCCGATCGTGCGCCGCGCGCCGAGGTAGGCGCCGGTCAGCGTCTCGGCGCCTTTCAGGTCTTCGGGCGTGCCATCGAAGACGATGCGCCCGCCTTGGGTGCCGGGGCCGGGGCCGAGGTCGATGATCCGGTCGGCGGCCAGCATCACGGCCGGGTCATGCTCAACGACGACCAGCGTGTTGCCCGCGTCGCGCAGCCGCGCCATCGCCTGGTTGATGCGGTCCATGTCGCGGGGATGCAGCCCGATCGACGGCTCGTCCAGCACGAACAGCGTGTTCACCAGCGACGTGCCGAGCGCGGTGGTCAGGTTGATCCGCTGCACCTCGCCGCCCGAGAGCGTGCGGCTCTGGCGGTCCAGCGACAGGTAGCCCAGGCCGACATCGCAGAGGTATTTCAGCCGCGTGCGGATCTCGTCCAGCAGCAATTCGAGTGCGTCGTCCAGCAACTGCGACGGCAGCTCCAGCCCGTCGAAGAAGCGCCGCATCCGGTCGATCGGCAGCAGCATCAGGTCGTGCAGGCTCAGGCCGGGCAGGGCTTCGAGCTGCGCCCGCGACCACTTCACGCCGACCGGCAGGAAGCGTTTTTCCGCCGGCAGCGCCAGATCCGCCTGCGCCTTTTCGCCGAGGCGCCACAGCAGCGATTCCAGCTTCAGCCGCGCCCCACCACAGACGCCGCAGGGCGTGTAGCTGCGGTACTTCGACAAGAGCACGCGGATGTGCATCTTGTAGGCCTTGCTCTCCAGGTACTCGAAGAAGCGCCGCACGCCGTACCACTGGGCTTTCCAGTCGCCATTCCAGTTCGGCGAGCCGTCGATCACCCACGACTGCTGCGCCGGGCTCAACTGGATCCACGCCGTGTCGCGGGGAATGCCGGCGTCGCCTGCGTACTTGAGCAGGTCGTCCTGGCATTCCTTCCACGCCGGCGTCTGCAGCGTCTTGACCGCGCCGCTGCGCAGCGTCTTGCGGTGGTCGGGGATGACCAGCCCGAAGTCCACCCCGATCACCCGCCCGAAGCCGCGGCAGGTCTCGCAGGCGCCGAAGGCCGAGTTGAACGAGAACATCGACGGCTGCGGATGGCTGTAGCGCCGCTCCGACTCGGGACAGTGCAACCCTTGGCTGTACCGCCACACGCTGTCTCCACTCCCTCCCCCAGCGGGGGAGGGCTGGGGAGGGGGAACCCCCGCACCAACCGCATACACATTGCACCGCCCACTCCCCCTCTTCAGCGCCGCCTCCAAGGCTTCTACCACCCGCACCTTCTCCGCGTTCGAGAACCGGAACCGATCCGCGACCACATCGAGCACCTTGCGCGGCCCGGTCAGCGTGGCAACCATGCGCTCGGCCTGCACGCGGGTGTAGCCGCTCGCGGACAGCCATTGCTCGACTTCCTCGGGCGTGACCGTGGCCGGCAGCTCGACCGGGAAGGTGATGACCAGCCGCGGATCGCCCGCCGCCGCGCTGCGTGCCTGCAGATCCAGCCAGATGCTCTGCGGATCGTCCTCGCGCACCGGCTGCGCGGTGTCCTGGTCGAACAACTGCGCGGCGCGGGCGAAGAGGAGCTTCAGGTGGTCGTTCAGCTCCGTCATCGTCCCGACCGTGGAGCGGCTGGTGCGCACCGGGTTGGTCTGGTCGATGGCGATGGCCGGGGGCACGCCTTCCACCGAATCCACCGCCGGCCGGTCCATCCGGTCGAGGAACTGGCGGGCGTAGGCCGAGAAGGTCTCGACGTAGCGCCGCTGGCCCTCGGCGTAGAGCGTGTCGAACACCAGCGACGACTTGCCCGACCCGCTCGGGCCGGTGACGACCGTCAGCTCACCCGTGCGGATGTCGAGGTCGAGGTTCTTGAGGTTGTGCTGGCGGGCGCCACGGATACGGATCAGGCCGGTCATCAGAATGCTCTCGCGGGGCGGAAGCGGAACATTCTAGGGACGCGGCGGCCAGCCTGCCGGCCGCCGCGCCGATGGCCTGTCGCCTGGGGCTCAGTCCGGGACTTTGAGCGTGCTGCCCGTCATCACGATCTGGTCGCCCGCGGCCGGCGCCGTGGCGATGGCCGGCACGTTGGCCGCCGAGAGCGCGGTGGCGCTGGTGGCCCGTGCCGTGGTCCGCACGACCTGGCTGACCGGCAGCGCAGCACCGGTCGTCAGGTGGTTCCACATCGCGTTCAGCGCCTGGTTCAGGTAGGGGTGCAGCGGCACGGCCTTGGTGTCGTAGCCGAGCAGCGCGCCGAAGGCGATGAAGGTGTCGAAGTGCTGCGCGTTCGTCACCTCGATGTAGCGCACCTTGGCGGCGTCCGACGCCGGGTCGGTGAGCTGGTTCTTGCCGAAGTAGGCGCGGGCGGTGTGGTTGATCGGCAGCAGCGTGTCACTGCGACCGGCCACGATGATCGTCGGCTTGCCGCGCAGCTTCGCCGTGAGCTGCACCGCGTTCACGCCGGCGATCACGCGGTCGGACTGGGCCTTGAGCGTGCCGGTGAGCGTGGCGCCCGTGGCCTCGTCCTGGCCGGTGACCAGCGAGCGCAGGCACAGCGCGCCGTCGAGCGCGAAGTCGGCCGTGCCGCTGGTGGGCGAGGTGGCCAGGAAGTCGAGCCTGGCGCCGCCGACCGACCGGTCGTAGACAAGGTTCACGCCGCCGGTCGGCGGGATGCCGTTGCCGCTGGCGAACAGGCCGGCCTGCGTGGCGGCGACCTGGGCGATGACGTTGCCGGTGGCGTCGGTGTTCGCCATGCTGAAGCCGCACACGCTGTCGGTGACGCTGAAGCGGCCGTAGGTGTTGACGTAGGTGACGGCGATCGAGTTGGTGGCGAAGCGGTAGTGCGACTGCTGGAAGAAGTTGCTCTCGGCCTGCCAGCCGTAGCGGTTGAGCTTGGCGAGCGCGGCATCGGCCTGCTCGGCGAGCGTGGCGCCGGTCAGCAGGCCGCGGGCGGCGAGGGCGGTGCAGCGGTTCTGTGCGGCCGTGGTGAACGCCGCCGGCCAGAACGCGGCGGCCAGCACCTGGCTCGCCTGCAACGACAGCGCGGCGCAGGGCTGGTAGACGTTGGCGTAGGTGAAGTAGTCGATCAGCGGCTTGCTGTGGGTCGCCACCGTGGCTGCGCCTTGCTGGATCGTCAGGCCACCGTTGGCGCCGGGCTGCGCGTTCGGCTCGGAGACCGCGATGCCGTCGATCAGGCCCTCGGTGTCCTGCTCGGCCGCTGCCAGCGCCGCGCCGCCACCGTTCGACACCGACGAGGCGATGACGATGGTGTTGCCGGGGACGATGGTGCGGACCTTCTTGTTCGCGTCGGCCGCGGTGGCTGTGCCGTAGCGCTCGTTGAGCACGTAGAAGGCCAGCCGCACTGCGTCGAGCGTGTTCCTGCCCCAGTCCTTCTCGGGGTTCTGCTGCGAGTGGGCGTGCTTGTAGGCGACGCGGTTCGGCGTGGCGGCGTTGAAGGCGGCGACCTCCGACGCGGCGGCGGCCGACTGGAACAGCGCCTTGCCGGCGGCGGTGGCGGCGTCGAGCATCGTGCCGTCGCGGGCCATCACGGCGCCGCTGGTCAGGTCGTGCAGGCCGTTGCCGCTGCCCTTGTCGGTGTAGGCGACCGCGCAGCCGCGTTTCAGGCCCCATTCACCGGCCGTGCCGATCGCGCCATAGACCCCACGCGAGCCGGACGAGGTCGCGGTGACGATGCAGGGCCGGCCGGGCTGGAAGCTGTCGGGGATCTGCACCATCAGCGTGACGTTCTGGCGGCCGGTGCCATCGTCGGCGTAGGCGATGTATTCGCGGCCGGCGATCTTGCCTTCGCCGAGCGTGTTGCCGCCGCTCAGGTCGATGTTCGGACCAAAGAACACGCCCATGCCGCCTGCGGCGGTGTAATCGACCAGCGCGCGGTAGTTGTTGTAGACGGCGTTGCGGCGCAGCTCGGTCGCGGTCGGTGCGGCGGGCACGGCGTAGGCGGGTGCGGCGCCCATCAGGCCGGTCTTGCCGAGGCCGGCGGTCAGCAGGTCGTCGGCCGTGCCGTCATAGACCTTCTCGGCGATGGCGCCGGACAGGCCGGCCGGCAGGGTGTTGATGTCTTCGCTGCTGGTGCTGGAGGCACAACCGCCGAGGACGAGGGCGGTGAGGGCGGCGGCAGCGGCCACGGGGGTGCGTGTCGGGACCAGGGTCGGCTTGTTCATTGGAATCTCCCAGGGAAGGTGCCCGGAGGTGCCGGGTGGACTGACCTTGCCACGCTGGCAGATTCACGCCATGCCGTAATCCCCCGGACCAGTGAAAACCCCGAGACGATCGTGGTGCAGCCGCGGTGTGGTGCCGGGGATCACTGCACCAGCGTGGTGAGCTGGCCCAGCGCGGAGAGGTCCATCGGCTCGAAACGGCTGAAACGCAGATCCTCCAGGATTTTCTTGCCGGATGGATCGGTGTCCATGCCACACAGCACGGCACGCACGTCCTCGATCCGATCGGCCAGTTCAGGGCCGATGCAGAAGCAGTGCGAGGCGCTCTGGCTCTCGGTGGCCGCGACGACTTCCAGCGCGTCGCGGGTCGAGGCACTCAGGCCGTGCCAGGTTTCGTTGAAGACGAAGCCGACGTCGGCCTGCCCGCCCAGCACCGCCTGTGCCGCCTTGAGGTGGTTGCCGGCCATGTGGAAGCTGCAGTCGGCCAGCGCAATCTGCAGCTGGTTCAGCAGCGTCAGCCCGAGGAAGTGCACGATCAGCTTGTCGGTGGCCGACGCGACTTTCAGCGGCCGTGCCGCCGGCAGACCGACGCCGCGGCGGGCCACCAGCATCGTCTCGTCGAACACGCCCGCCGGCCGTGCAACCGGCACGAAACCGCGCTCGTGCACGTACTTCAGCGCGCTGTACGGGTTGGCGTAGACGAGGTGGAATCCACCAGCGAGTACCTGCTCGCGCTCGACATTGAAGTTGTCGCAGGGCTCGAAGCGCATGGCCAACCCCAGCTTGCGTTGCAGGTAGGTGTTGATCAGGAACCAGCCGGCGAGGTTCTTGGCGGTGTCGTGCGGACAGACGGAGAGTTGGTAGCGGGTAGACATCTTGTGGAACGGAAACCCTGTGGCGATGGCACTGATTCTCCGTGGCCCCGCTGACGCCGAACGTCCGGAGACCCGTGGAACTTCGGGGTTTCTCTTCAGCCCATCAGCGCACAGGGCACCGACCAGAGCAGCTGCCCGGGCGGGGCCGTGCGGTGGGCCTGGACCGTGAGGCAGGTCAGCGAGGCCTTCTTGACCCGCACGATCGGGTGCGGACTGCCGAGCAGGCGGCTGATCAGGTCGGACAGATCCGGCTCGTGGCCGACCATCCACAGCGAGCCGGCGGCCGGGCTGGTGTCGATGGTGTCGCGCAGGTGGGCGAGCGCTTCCTGCGCCGGGGTGCCGAGTCGCAGCCAGTCGACGATCTGCGGCATGGGGCAGTCGGGCAGGCGGTGGCTGAACTGGGTGGCCGTCTCGACCGCCCGCACCAGCGGGCTGCAGAGCAGGCGCTGTGGCAGCAGACCCTGGCGCTCGCAGAAGCCCGCCACGGCGCGGGCCTGGCTGAGGCCTTTTTCGGTGAGGGCACGCTCGGCATCCGGGATCGGCAGGGTGCGGTCCTGGGCCGTGGCGTGGCGGAGGAAGTACAGGCGGGTGGTCACGGTGGCCATTGTCGCCTCCCGGATGGGGGCTGGCCAGAAGGGAAGCTGTTGGAATCCGGCTCCGCGTCGCGTGGGGTCTGAACCTGGCGCTCTCTGCACCTCAGCCCGCGGCGATGGGATCGTCAGATTCCAACAGCGCCACCGTCAGCGCGCCGCACGGGGCGTGCGCTGCGCAGTCGTTGTCGTTGCCCGGTGCGTCCCGGGACAACATGGACTGCATTGACGCATGGTGCCGCGCAGGGCAAGTAACCAGATCTGCCCCGTACCTTGGACGGGGTTGGACCATCCGGGCGGCCCCCGAGGGGCTGTATCCCATGAAAAACGTGCAAATTACCCATTTTTCAGAGGATGACCCCATGGTTCAGGGATTCCGTTGCAAGTGCTTTCGATGCGTGCGGTAACAAACCTGCACCGGATCGTCACACAGTCGGGGCGCTGGCTTCCCGGTTTCGGGCGTGTGCCATGAACCAGTCGATCGCGTCGGCATTGGCAATCGCGTCGCGGCGCAGGACCGTGTCGGGGGCTGCGCCCAGCAACAGCCGCTTGACCGGCAGCTCCATCTTCTTGCCCGACAGCGTGCGTGGAATGTCCGGTACGGCGTGGATCTCGTCGGGCAGGTGGCGCGCCGATGCGTGGGTGGCGATGGCGTGGCGCAGGCGCTCCTGCAGCGCCTCGTCCAGCGCAGTGCCGGTCCGCAGCACCACGAACAGCAGCAACCGGTGTGGCTGGCCGGGGGGGTCGAGGTCAACGGCCAGGCTGTCGAGCACCTCGGGCACTGATTCGACCGCCCGGTAGAGGTCGGCGGTGCCCAGGCGGATGCCATGGCGGTTGAGCGTGGCGTCGCTGCGGCCCAGGATGACGGCGCCGGTGTAGCCGTGCTCCGGGTGCGGCACCAGCCGGATCCAGTCGCCGTGGCGCCAGATGGCCGAGCCGCCGTCGCGGGCTGGGTAGTGGGCGAAATAGCTCTCGGTCAGGCGCAGGTCGCCGTCGTCGCGCCAGAAGCGCAGGGGCATCGAAGGCATCGGCCGCGTGCAGACCAGCTCGCCCACGGTGTCGGCCAGTGGCTGTCCGCGGCCGGTGGTGTCCGGTTCGCTCCAGGCTTCGACCGCCGCGCCCAGGCAGCGGCACTGCATCTCGCCGCGCACGTTCGGCAGCGTCGGCAGTCCGCCGACGAAGGCGCCGGCGAAGTCGGTGCCGCCGGCGATGGAGGTGATCCAGATCGGCAGGCCATTCACCGGCGGCAGGTGTGCCCACAGCCAGTCGTAGCACTCCGGCGCCAGCGGCGAGCCCGTCGAGCCGATGGCCCGCAGCGCGGACAGGTCCGCCACGCGGCGCAGGTCGATGTCGGCCTTCACCACGCCGGCATGGAAAGCCGCACCCGCGCCGAAGAAGGTCACCCCGGTCTCGCCGACGAACTGCCACAGGCGCGTCCAGTCGGGTGATTCGGTGCTGCCGGCAGGGTGGCCGTCGAAGAGACAGAGGGTGGTGCCGCCGAGCAGTCCGCCGACCTGCAGGTTCCACATCACCCAGCCGGTCGACGAGGTCCAGTGGAAACGGTCGCCGGTGTCGACGGTGGGGCCGAGGTTGTTGTGCAGGGTGTTGAGCTTCAGCGACTCCAGCACGATGCCGCCGTGGCCGTGCACGATGGGCTTGGGCAGGCCGGTGGTGCCGCTGGAGTAGACGATCCACAGCGGGTGGTCGAAGGGCAGCCACTCGGCTTCGAATTCAGGGTTGCCGGCCAGCAGCGGGCGCAGGTCGTAGGCGCGCCGGCCGGGCTGGATGAACTCGTCGACCTCGGCGTCCTTGTCGAGGCAGGGCCACAGGACCACGTGCTCGACGCTGGGCAGGCCGTCCAGCAGGGTGTGGACCAGCGGCAGGCGGTCGTGGTCACGGCCGCCGTACGTGGTGCCGTCGCAGGCGATCAGCACCTTGGGCTCGATCTGGCGGAAGCGGTCGAGCACGGCCTGCGCGCCCATGTCCGGCGAGCACACCGACCAGATCGCCCCCAGGCTGGCGCAGGCGAGGAAGGCCACCACTGTCTGCGGCGCATTGGGCAGGTAGGCGACGACGCGGTCGTTGCGCTGCACGCCCATGCCGCGCAGCGCCACCGCCAGCGAGGCGACCTCGCGGCGCAGTTCCGGCCAGCTCAGCGAGAGCGTGCGGCCGGCGTCCTGCAGCATCTCGTTGCGGAACAGGATGGCGGGGATGTCGGCACCGTGCGCGGCGTCGGCATGGCGGAAGACCTGGCGGGCGTAGTTGAGCTGCGTGCCTGGAAACCAGACGGCACCCGGCATGCGCTCGTCGGCCAGTGCCCGGGTCGGCGGGGTGGGCGACTCGATCTCGAAATAGTCCCAGACCGATTGCCAGAACCCCTCCAGGTCGGTGACCGACCACTGCCACAGGGCGTCGTAGGTGTCGAACGGGCGCTGGCGGTGGTGGGCCAGCCAGCGGAGGTAGCGGGTGATCTGCGGCTCGTGGGGCGCCATGTCGGATCCAGTGTTCAGCTGTTACAGCGAAAGATGCCAACTTTTTATCAGAAACAGGCCCGTGTCGGCTATTTCGGTGTCGGTGCCTTCTGCGCCTCGATGTCGATGTATGGCCACCAGGTCAGCCAGAACGGCGCCCGCCGGTAGCCGATCACCTGGGGCTGCGTCAGGTCGGTGATGAGGCGGTGGACGTGGAAGCGGTAGGGCGCGTAGGCCAGCAGCAGCCGGTTGGCTTCGCGGAAGGCGGCCAGCCGCTCGGGGCCGTCGGGCAGCGCGGTGATGCGGTCATAGACCTGGTCGAAGGCCGGGAGCTGGAAACGCGCCATGTTGCCCTTGCCGACCGAAGCGCTGTAGCCGCACTCCAGTGCGCCTTGTCCGTCCGGCGAGCCGGCGCTGGAGCCCACGCGCCACACCATGAACTTGCCGGCGCGGGTCGACTTGAGGTTTTCGCTCCACTGGCCGACCTTCAGCTCCACCTTCAGCCCGAGCGTGTCCATGTTCTTCTTGTAGATCTCGTCGAGCTGGCGGCTGGTCTGGTCGGCCTGCGTCAGGATGACGAGGGTCAGCTTCGAGCCGTCCGGGCGTTCGCGCCAGCCATCGCCGTCGCGGTCGACGTAGCCCCAGGTGTCGAGCAGGGCGCGGGCGCGGGCTGGCTGGTACGTGCCGATCTCGGTGCGCAGCGCGGGGTCGTGGCCGTAGGTGCCGGGCTGGATGCCGGCCTGTGCGGGCATGGCTTCGCCGCGTCGGCCGAGGCGGATCTCGCGCTGGATGTCCAGTCCCAGGCTGATGGCGCGGCGCAGCGCCACCTGCTGCGGTGCCAGGCCGCCGACCAGCGGGTCCTCCATGTTGAAGACGGTCATCGTCACGTCCGAGCCCGCGATGCGGTACTTGCGGATGCCTTTCTTCGCGAGATGGGGTGCGAGTTCGCCCTTCACCAGCGCCTGCGGGATGTAGTCGGCCGGCACGCGCTCCAGCAGATCCTGCTCGCCATTGAGGAAGGCGAGCCAGCGCGGCTGCGCCTCCTCGATGATCGACACCTCGACGCGGTCGAGCATGGGAATGCGCCGGCCCTTGAAGCGCGCCAGCAGCGCCCGGCCTTCGGTGTCGTCGGCGTTGGGGGTGGCGTCGTAGAAGCGCTCGCGGTAGCCGGTGAAGCGCTCCATCACGATCATGGAGCTGCGCCGCCACTCGGCGAGCCGGAAGGGGCCGGTGCCGACGGGGTGCTCCATCACCTTGTCACCGTAGAACTCGACCACCTCGCGTGCCATCGCTTCCATGCCGGCCAGCGTGTAGAGGAACCGGGGCCGCGATTCGCGCAGCCGGAAGCGCAGCGTGTAGCGGTCCAGCGCCTGCGCGCCCTCCACCGGCTGGTTGTAGTCGAAGGGCTGCTTCGACTGGATCGCCGCATCGCGCAGTGCCTGCAGGCCGACGATGCCCTGCTCCTCCAGCGAGGTGTGGCCGGGGCTCTTGGTGGCGGGGTCGTAGTAGCGCTTGAGGGTGTAGACGTAGTCCTCGGCGGTCAGCTCGCGGGGTTGGCCCTTGAAGGCCGGGTCGTCGTGGAACCGGATGCCGGGACGGATCTTGAGCGTGAACGTGCGGTGGTCGTCGGCGATCTCGGGCAGCGCGACCGCCGTGCAGGGCCGGATCAGGAAGGGCCGCGCGAGGTGGTCGTACTCCAGCAGCGTCTCGAAGATGTGCGCGGTGATGGTGTGCGAGTAGAGGTCGCTGAGCTGCACCGGGTCGAAGCCGGTCTCGGCCGCCGGAAAGGCGTAGCGCAGCACCTTGAGGGAGGCGGCCGTACCGGCTTCGGCCGCCTGCAGCCAGTCCGGGGTGGCCATCAGGCCGGCGCCAGCCGCAGCGGCGGTCAGCAGATCACGTCGCGTCGGGGTCACAGGCGCCTCCAGGCAGCAGGGGAAAGCGCGTCAGCCGCGGGCGGCGTTGAGCTGGTCGCGGGTGGCGAGCGCGACGCGGCGTGCGGCCTCGGCGAAGTCCTCGCCGCGGCTGGCATAGAGCACGGCGCGCGAGCTGTTGACGACGATGGTGCCCGCCGCGGTCAGGCCCGCCTTGACGGTCGACTCTGCATCACCACCCTGCGCGCCGACGCCGGGGATCAGCAGCGGCAGCGTCGGCGCGATCTCGCGCACCCGGGCGATCTCGGCCGGGAAGGTGGCGCCGACGACCAGCCCGATCTGGCCGGTGCTGTTCCACTCGGTCTGCGCGAGGTGCGCCAGGTGCTCGAACAGCCGCGGCTGGCCCGGCACGTCGGCCAGGCGCTGCATCTGCCAGTCGTTGCCGCCGGGGTTGGAGGTGCGGCACAGCAGGATCACGCCCTTGTCGGCGTACGCCAGGAAGGGCTCGATCGTGTCGCGGCCCATGAACGGCGACAGCGTGACGGCGTCCGCCCGGTAGCGCACGAAGGCCTCGCGGGCGTACTGCTCGGCGGTCGAGCCGATGTCGCCGCGCTTGGCGTCGAGGATGACGGGCACGTCGGGCGCGACCGCCTTCATGTGCGCCATCAGCTGTTCGAGCTGGTCCTCGGCGCGGTGGGCGGCGAAGTAGGCGATCTGCGGCTTGAAGGCGCAGACGAGGTCCTTCGTCGCGTCCACGATGGCGGCGCAGAAGTCGTAGATCCGCTCCGTGTCACCTGCCCAGGATCCGGGGAATTTCGACGGTTCGGGGTCGAGGCCGACGCAGAGGAGCGAGTGGTTCTTCTGCGTGGCGCGGGAGAGCTGGGTGGTGAAGGTCATGGTCCGCCGATCAGCCGCCGATGCGCCGCGCCAGCGTCGCCGCCATCCCCGTGTAGCTCCCCGGCGTCATCGCCAGCAGCCGGTCCTTCTCGTGCGCCGGCAGCTCCAGCGCCTCGACGAAGCCGCGCATCAGCTCCGCCGTCATCGGCTGCCCGCGCGTGAACTTCTTGAGCTGTTCATACGGCTCGGGCAGGCTGTAGCGGCGCATCACCGTCTGGATCGGCTCGGCCAGCACTTCCCAGGCATCGTCCAGGTCGTTCGCCAGCGCCGCGGCGTTCAGCTCCAGCTTGTCCAGGCCGCGCAGCAGGCTGTCGTAGCCGAGCAGCGCGTAGCCCAGCGCCACACCCATGTTGCGCAGCACGGTCGAGTCGGTCAGATCCCGCTGCCAGCGGCTCACCGGCAGCTTCTGCGCCAGATGGGTCAGCAGCGCGCTGGCCAGGCCGAAGTTGCCCTCGGCGTTCTCGAAGTCGATCGGGTTGACCTTGTGCGGCATGGTGGACGAGCCGACCTCGCCTTCCTTGGTCTTCTGCTTGAAGAAGCCCAGCGAGATGTAGCCCCACACGTCGCGCGCCCAGTCGATCAGGATCGTGTCGACGCGGGTGAAGGCGTCGAACAGCTCGGCCATGTAGTCGTGCGGCTCGATCTGGATGGTGTACGGATTGAAGCTCAGGCCCAGCGCACCCTCGATGACGCCGCGGCTGAAGCCTTCCCAGTCGTGTTCGGGGTAGGCCGACAGGTGGGCGTTGTAGTTGCCGACGGCGCCGTTCATCTTGGCCAGCAGCTTGACGTCGGCGATGCGGGCGCGGGCATTCTGCAGGCGCGCCACGACGTTGGCGATTTCCTTGCCGACGGTGGTCGGGCTGGCGGTCTGGCCGTGGGTGCGGCTGAGCATGGGCACGGCGGCGAACTGCTGCGCCTGCGCGGTCATCTTCGCGATCACCTTGTCGAGCATCGGCAGCATCACCTCGTCGCGGGCGCTTTTCAGCATCAGCGCGTGGCTGGTGTTGTTGATGTCCTCGCTGGTGCAGGCGAAGTGGACGAACTCGCCCATGCGCTCCAGCTCGGTGTGGCCTTGGATGCGGCGCTTGATCCAGTACTCGACGGCCTTGACGTCGTGGTTGGTGGTCTTCTCGATGTCCTTGATCGCCTGCGCGTCCTCTTCCTTGAAGTGGATGACGAGCGAGCGCAGCAGGCCGCGCGCGGCCTCGGACAGCGCCGGAAATTCGGCGAAGCCGGCGTCCGACAGTGCGATGAACCACTCGATCTCGACCTGCACGCGGCGGTGCATCAGGCCGAACTCGCTCAGCAGCGGGCGCAGGGCGGAGACCTTGGCGGCGTAGCGGCCATCGAGCGGCGACAGGGCGGTCAGGGACGTGAACTGGGGGAGGAGCATGGTCGGACTCGATGCGGTGGGGGCGTTGGGCACTGATTTTACCGGGCGCACATGCCGGCAGGCCGCCAGCCCCGGTGGGGGTGGCGGCCTGCTGAAGGGTTGGCCGTGGAAGCCGGTCCTGCCGTGCGTGTCGGATCAGGCGTTGTAGAACTGCAGCAGCGGGCCGTCACCGACGCCGCCGACCGGTCCGGGCACGAAGCCAGGGGCCGGGCCACGCATCGTGATGGTGACGGCCATCCGGTAAGCGCCGGCGGGGACAGCGCCGGCCGGGAAAGCGAAGTTCACCGTGTAGTTCGCCGGCGAGCTGGCCACGAGCGGTGTCGACTGCACGTTGCCGGGCAGCGTGAACGGTGCACCGCCCATGCGGTCCATGTAGACGGTGACTTCCCAGCTGCCCGCCAGCAGCGGGCTCAGCGGTCCCGTGGTCTGCCAGGCCACCTGCACACCCCAGGCCTGGTCCGAGCGGATGCTGTGGACCGGGCTGAGTACCGGCGGGAACGGACCACCCGGGGGCAGTTCGGAGACGGTGGCGGTCGCGCTCGGCGTCACGTCGAACAGGGGCAGACCTTCTTCGATGTCGATGGTGAAAGGATTGGCCATGATCTTCTCCTTGGGAACGGTTGGTGGATGGGTCGGCGGTCCTGAGGCAGTGGCTGCCGACGGAATTGACTGTAGAAGTCGGCTGTTAGCCACTGAATGGCTGGTCGATTGCGTCAGCAATTAGCACCAGCGGTGTTTCGGGTTAAGCGCCCGACCCTGCGGAGCCCGTGCCGGCGCGAGCCGCATGTGGCGGATCAGACGGCTTCGCGGCGTGCGATGCAGCGGTACAGCGCAGTGGTTTCAGCGTCGGGATTCAGCCCGAGCTGGCGGCGCAGCATGGCCATGCACTGCCGGTACTGGCGCTCGGCGAGCTGCGGCTGACCGAGGCGGGCGTAGCAGCGCATCAGCCGGCGGTGCGCGGTTTCGTTGCACTCGTCCAGACCGAGGTGGCGTTGGGTCGTGCGCAGGCAGCCATGCAGGTCGCCCCGGTCTTCGCGCAGCTCCGACAGGCGTCCGAGTACCTGATTGAGCCTGTCCCGCAGCAGCTGCGACCGTGCGACGAGCACCCGCTCGTGTTCGCTCTCGTCGACCAGATCGGTGCGGTAGAGGGTGGCGGCGACTTCGTAGTGGGCGATGGCCTGTGCGGTGAGGCCGGCGGTGTCGGCTTGTTCGCCCAGGCCCGCCTGCAGCTCGAATTGTTCGACATCGAGCCAGATTTCGCCCGCAGTGACGATCTGGTAGCCGTCGTCACTGCACTGGAGCAGGCCCGGGTCGTGCAACTGGTGCCGCACGCGGTGCAGGACGACATTGAGGTTGTTCCGCGCCGCCGCGGCATCCGCCTCCGGCCAGAACAGATTGCACAGGCGCGCCCGCGAGGTCGGCCGCCTTCGGTGCAGCAGCAGGTACATCAGCAGCGCGCGGGCCTTGCCCCGCGGCAGGTCCAGCACCTGGGAGGATCCGACCCAGATCTGCAGGCCGTCCAGCATCTGCACACTCAGCGTGGCTTGCATGGCCGCCGCCGCCTGGGCTTGTGCGGGTGGGTTGGCGGTCTCCGGGGGATGGCGAGACGCGGTGTCTGCGCTGTTCGATCTTGGCGTTGCCCACTGGTTCAGTGTCGCATCCCATGCACCCAGCAGCATCCGGGTGGCGGCAAGGATGTTGGCCAGCCCACCTGGAGCGGCCAGATCTGAGGCGGGCGACGGCGTGGCGGCAGTCAGAGGGGCTGTCGGCGCTTGCGTCACGTGGGAACTCCGTCCGGGTCATCGACGGATC
>NZ_JBFPGY010000381.1:0-5140 GCF_041083715.1 Sphaerotilus sp. | reverse complement strand
CATCTGCATCTGCAGCCACCCCGACTGCCGGGGTGGCTGCCGCATCCGCGAGGCTGACGGCAGCAAGGACATGACCTGCGGCGGACCCTTACGGGATTCCCCGTTAACCACAGGTCATCATTCATCATACGATCGCGCCACCCCCACCGGGACATCAACCGTGACGAACGACACGAGGAGACACGCAATGCAGGTTAGAACGTGGATGAGTGGCGCAGTGGCCGCCGCGATGGTGCTGGCGATGGCGCCGGCGCACGCAGACGAGACCCTGACCGTCTGGTGGGGCAAGGGCTACTACAAGTCCGAGGATGACGCGCTGTACAACGCGATCAAGAAGTTCGAGGCCAAGAACAAGGGGGTCAAGATCGAGCTGTCGCTGTATGCGCCGCAGGAGATCATCCCGAAGTCGGTCGCCTCGCTCGACGCCGGCAACCCGCCCGATGTCGCCTACGGGGACGTGTACGACTTCCAGGTCACTGCCAAGTGGGCCTATGACGGCAAGCTGGAGGACATCTCGTCGATCATCGACCCGATGCGCGCCAAGTTCGAGCCGCAGGCGCTGTCCACCACCTTCCTGCTGAACAACGCCGAGGGTGGCAAGCGCGCGTACTACGCCTTCCCGATCAAGCAGCAGACCATGCACATCCAGTACTGGAAGGACATGCTGGTCGATGCGGGCTACAAGGAAAGCGACATCCCGACCGGCTGGAAGGACTACTGGAACTTCTGGTGCGACAAGGTCCAGACCGGCTACCGCCAGAAGACCGGCAAGCGCGTCTTCGGCACCGGCTTCCCGATGGGCGTGGATTCGAGCGACTCGTTCTTCTCGTTCCTGACCTTCATGGACGCACACAACGTCAAGCTGGTCAACGACTCCGGCAAGCTGCTGGTCGATGACCCGACCGTGCGCCAGGGCCTGATCAACGCCATGACCGACTACACCTCGGTCTACACCAAGGGCTGCACGCCGCCGTCGTCCACCAACTGGAAAGACCCGGACAACAACGTCGCCTTCCACAACAAGACCATCGTGCTGACCCACAACGCGACGATCTCCATCGCCGCCAAGTGGCTCGACGACTCCACCAACGCCACGCTGACCGACGCACAGCGCGCCGAGGCCAAGAAGAACTACACCGAGCTGATCGCCACCTCGGCCTTCCCGACCAAGCCGGACGGCACCAAGATGCAGTACCGCGCCGCCGTCAAGACGGGCGTGATCTTCAAGGACGCCAAGAACAAGGCGATGGCCAAGAAGTTCGTGGCCTTCCTGCTCGACGAGTCCAACCTGACGCCGTACGTGGAAGGCTCGCTCGGCCGCTGGTTCCCGGTCACCAAGGCCGCGCAGGAAAGTGCGTTCTGGAAGACCGACCCGCACCGCCAGACCGTCTACAACCAGTTCAAGGCCGGCACGGTGCCGTTCGAGTTCACCAAGAACTACAAGTTCACGGTGCTGAACAACGAGAACGTCTGGGCCAAGGCCATGAACCGCGTGCTCAACGAGAAGGTGCCCGTGGACAAGGCCGTGGACGAGATGATCGCCCGCATCAAGGCCGTCGCCGGTAGCTGAAGAAAGCCCTCGCCGTGACTGCTGCCCTCGCTTCTGCCGCCGCGTCCCCCCGGATGCGACCGGGTCTCAGCACCTGGACCTTGTGGGGCCGCGCCCTGCTGGTGCCCTACGTGCTGGTGTTCCTGGTGTTCGTGCTCTATCCGGTCGGCTACGGGCTCTGGCTCGCCCGCCACCCGGACAGCTACGTGCGCCTGCTGGACGATCCGATCTTCTACCGCACCGCCCTCAACACGCTCATCTTCGTGGTGGTGGCGGTCAACGTGAAGATGGTGGTGGCCATGGGGCTCTCCGGCTTCTTCGTGCAGACGCGCTGGTGGATCAAGATCGTCTCGATGGTCTTCATCCTGCCGTGGGCGGTGCCGTCGATCCCGACCATCCTGTCGGTGCGCTTCATGCTCAACCCCGAGTGGGGCGTGATCAACAGCACCATCTTCCGCCTGACCGGGCTGGACGGGCCGAACTGGCTCAACGATCCGACGCTCGGCCTGGGCTTCGCGATGCTGATGCACATCTGGAAGTCGCTGCCGTTCTGGACGCTGATCCTGGTGGCCGGACGGCTGGCGATTCCCGGCGAGCAGTACGAGGCGGCGAGCGTGGACGGCGCCACCCGCGGCCAGAAATTCCGCTTCATCACCTGGCCGGCGATGAAGGACCTGTACCTGACCTGCACCATCCTGTCGATGATCTGGACGCTGGGCGACTTCAACAGCGTCTACCTGCTGACCGGCGGCGGGCCGGCCGACCTGACGCACGTGCTGGCGACGCTGGGCATCCGCTACCTGCGGCTGGACCAGATCGACCTGGCGATGGCCTCCCTGGTCGTGGCGCTGCCGCTCGTGCTGCCGCTGGTGTGGGTGATGATGAAGAGGCTCTCCAAATGACCCGCGCACGCTTCACGCTGAAGTCCATCGGCCAGGAAGCCCAGCTGCTGCTGATCGGCATCCCCGTCCTGCTGTGGACGCTGCTGCCGATCTACCACCTGGTGCTGTTCGCGATCTCGCCGCGCGACAAGGCCACCTCCGGGCGCCTGTGGCCGCAGGACCCGACGCTGTCCAACTTCGACATCGTCTTCCACCAGAAGCACTTCTACCTGCACCACTTCTGGCAGCAGCTGGGCAACTCGCTGTTCATCGCCGTCTCGGTCGGCGCGATCACACTGTTCGTGGCGACCTGCGCGGCGTTCTCGATCAGCCGCCTGAAGGTCCGTGGCGGGCGCACGGTGATGAACATGGCGCTGATGACCTACTTCATCCCGGCCGCCTTCCTGGCCGTGCCGATGTACAAGACCATGTCCACCTACGGCCTGCTGAACAACCGCTGGTCGCTGATCCTGGCGATGGTGACGATCGCCTCGCCCTACTGCATCTGGGTGCTCAAGCAGGCGTCCGACAAGCTGCCCTGGGAGCTGGACGAGGCGGCGCGCATCGACGGCGCCTCGCCGATGCAGCTCTTCCGGCTCGTCTACCTGCCGCTGATGGTGCCGTCGCTGGTCGCTGTGGGCACGTACGCGCTGCTGCTGGCGTGGAACGAGTACCTCTACGGTTTCCTGCTGCTGTCCAACGAGGCCGACCTGACGCTGGCCGTGGCGCTGGGCAACTTCCTCTCGGCGGACGACTCGCCCTGGGAGCTGCTGATGGCCACCGGCCTCGTCTACGCGCTGCCACCGGCCGCGATCTATTACGCCTTCAAGCGCTACATGGTGTCCGGCCTCACGGCTGGCGCGGTGAAGAGCTGACCGACTCGCCAAACCCGCCAAGCTTGAGAACACACCGATGGCCTCCGTCTCCTTTCGCAACGTCCAGAAAACCTACGGCAACAAGGTCAAGGTCATCCACGGCCTGAGCTTCGACATCACCGACGGCGAGTTCGTCGTGCTCGTCGGCCCCTCGGGTTGCGGCAAGTCGACGCTGCTGCGCATGCTCGCCGGCCTGGAGGAGATCTCCGGCGGCGAGGTGCTGATCGACAGCACCGTCGTCAACGAGCTGGAGTCCAAGGACCGCGACATCGCGATGGTCTTCCAGAGCTACGCGCTGTACCCGCACATGACCGTCGGCGAGAACATGGGCTTCAGCCTGCGCCTGCGCAATGCGCCGCAGTCCGAGATCGACCACCGCGTCAACGATGCCGCCAAGATCCTGAACCTCGACGCCCTGCTCGACCGCCATCCCCGCGAACTCTCCGGCGGCCAGCGCCAGCGCGTGGCGATGGGCCGGGCGATCGTGCGCGATCCGAAGGTCTTCCTGTTCGACGAGCCGCTGTCCAACCTCGACGCCAAGCTGCGCGTGGCGATGCGGGCCGAGATCAAGGCCCTGCACCAGCGATTGAAAACGACGACGGTCTACGTCACGCACGACCAGATCGAGGCGATGACGATGGCCGACCGGATCGTGGTCATGCACGACGGCATCGTCGAGCAGATCGGCACGCCGCTGGAGCTGTTCGACCGGCCGGCCAACCTCTTCGTCGCGCAGTTCATCGGCTCGCCTGCGATGAATGTCTTCAGCGGCACGGCGCGCGGCGACACGGTCGAGGCCCTCGGCGCCCGCTGGCCGCTGCCGCCGGACGCCGCCCGCGCGGCCGATGGCACCGGCGTGCACTACGGCATCCGCCCGACGGACCTGTCGCTGGCACCGCAGGGCATCGCCGCGCGCGTGGTCGTGGTCGAGCCGACCGGCGCAGAGACCGAGCTGCTGGTCCAGGTGGGCGATGCCCGGCTGGTGGTCGTCATCCACGACCGCACCGATGTGCAGCCGGACGACACCGTCTACCTCGCCGTCGACGCAGCCAAGGCGCATGTCTTCGACAGCCGGACGCAACAGCGCCTGTGAACTGACGCCATGCCCATGACCGACTCGCCACGTCCTCCGGTCGTCGTCGTGATGGGGGTGAGTGGCTGCGGCAAATCCACCCTCGGTCAGGCACTGGCCCAGGCACTCGGGGTGCCCTACATCGAAGGCGACGAGTTGCACCCGCCCCGCAATGTGGCGCTGATGGCGGCCGGCACACCGCTGACCGATGCCGACCGCGCCGGCTGGCTCGACATCATCGGCGAGCGGCTGGTGCAGGCGCGCGACACGGGTGCCGTGGTGACTTGCTCGGCGCTGCGGCGCATCTACCGCGACCGGCTGCGTGCGGCCTCGCCGGGCCTGCGCCTGATCCACCTGCACGGCGACCCGGCGCTGCTCGCCGAGCGCCTCGGCCAGCGCACCGGCCACTACATGCCCGCCACCCTGCTGCCCAGCCAGCTCCAGACCCTGGAGCCACCGGGGCCGGACGAGGCGGCCACCACGCTCGACATTGCGCAGCCGCCCGACGTGCTTGTCAGGCTGTCGCTGCAGGCGCTGCGCTAGGCTCGCGGCCCATGAACGCCAACAAGAGCATCCTCGGTCACACCCTCGATCAGCTGGGCGAAGCCATCGTCGCCGGCCGCTACGCCCCCGGCAGCGCCATCCCGCCCGAGCCGCTGCTCGGCGAAGAATTTGGCGTCAGCCGCACCGTGGTGCGCGAAGCCATCAAGTCGCTGGTCGCCAAGGGGCTGGTGGTCACCGGGCCCAAGGTCGGCACCCGGGT
>NZ_JBFPGY010000380.1:0-5143 GCF_041083715.1 Sphaerotilus sp. | reverse complement strand
ACCAGCTCACCGTCAACGCTGCCACCCAGCTGGTCACGAGCGCCGCCCGTTCGACGCTGAACGTGCAGGCCGGTCAGGTCCTGATCGCCGGGACGGTCTACGCCGGGGCCCGCACCGACCGGGGCGCGGTGGTGCCCCAGGCCGATGGGGGGCTGGTGAACATCAGCGCCACCGACACCCTGCACCTGGGTGTGGCCTCCGGCGAGCACGGTGCGGACCTCTCGCGCGGTGCCAACATCGGGTCCACCGGCAACATCACGCTGCAGGGCGGCCGAGGCACCAGCCAGAACGGCCTGGGCCTGGTGGTCGACAGCAACAGCACCGTCCAGGTCGAGAACATCGGCGGCGTGACCAGCGGCACCATCACCCTGTCGGGGGCACAGGATCTGCGCATCGACGGCTTTGTCAAGGCGGCCCTGCAAGGCGGCCAGGTCTTCGTCCAGGCACGGCACCTGGCCAGCATCGCCGGAATGGTCGAGGGCTACAGCCTGGTCGACATCGCCGGTGGTCTGGGAGACAGCACGGGCGTGTCGGTCAGCACCACACAGGTGCAGTACCGGATGGATGGGACCCGCACGTATTTCCTCGACGAGAACAGCCGGCTGATGGATGGCCAGGGTTGGCTGCGCAATGCTGGCGGCGACTATGTCGATGCGGCCGGTGCGGTGGTGGGGGCTTCCGGCAAGGTCATGGGCGGTGCGCCGCAGCGCCTGACCGGCGCCATCCTGGACACCGGCACCGGAGGACGCATCCACATCTCCGGCACCGGCACGCTCAACCTCGACGGCAACCTGGGTCAGGTCTACCAGACCAGCCCGGGCGTGCTGGGCGTGCGCACACAGGAAATCGACATCGATGGCGCGGCCACGGCCCAGACCCATGTCCTGGGCGCCGTCAATGCCCAGACCCGCATGGCCATCGAGGGTGGCGCGATCGATCTGCGCGAAGGATCGTCCCTCAGGACCTGGGGCGACGGTGGCCAGATCGAGGTCACGGCCAATGCCAACCTCCTGGTCTCCGGGGGGACGGCGGCGGTTCCGACAGCCGCCAAGGTGCAATCGACCGACTGGGTCCACCTGCGCGGCAACAACGTCTACATGGCGGGCAGTGTCACGGCGCAGAACATCGTGTGGCTGAACGCAGCCTCGGATCTGATGGTCTACGGTCAGGTCCAGACCCTGGGAACGGGGCTGGATGGCGCGGCCATCAACGTTCGGGCAGGTGTGGATGCGACCCTGAGCAACACTGCAGCACGCGGTACCGTCAACCGGATGGATCTGGGCCAAGGCTCGATCTATCTGCTTGGCCAGGGCAGCCTCCAGACCGGGGGCCAGCTCAATGCCCAGGCTGGGGTCGACGTGGTCCTCACGGCCGAGGCGGCGCAGGCTGCCGGACTCAAGGCGGTGCAGACACCCATCATCGGCACCGAGACCGTGACCTACCAGGTCATCACTGGCTACAACCAGGTGGTCGACAAGGTCATCGAGGTACCCGTGGTGAAGTGGGTCAGTACCACGGTGACCGAACAGGTGGGCATGGAGTCGGTCAAGACCGGCTATGCGTTCCACACCATGGACGTCACGCTGAACCAGGACGCCTACTGGAACGGCACGACCCAGACCAAACGCGAGTTCTTCATCGAAGGTGTTGACTATCGCAATTCAGCGACCACCACCGACACCGGCAGCGGCCATGTGATGACACCCGCTGAGTGGGCGGCCACGGGGGCCACCCGGCCAAGCCTGTTGTCGAACGGGCGAGAGCCGACGTTCAATGACTTGATCGATGTCCAGCGCGATGCGGTGCTCAAGGCGCTGGGGTACATGAAGCTGTACAACATGGCCTACAGCAACCTGCAAGTCCATCAGGTCATCAACGGCAACACCACCGTGGCCGCCTGGGCGCCCGATTGGAGCCTGCCGGCTCCGACCGGAACGAGCAAGGCCATGCAGATCGTCAACCTGAAAGTGGCGGGGTGGGACGACAAATGGATCAACATGCCCGTGGGTGCCGAAGCGGATGTGCTGCGCGTGGTCAGCCAGGGGGTGGCGAGCCAGTCCTTCGAAACCGTTGGAACCTACAACGAGCAAGCGATTGTCACGTATACCCAGGATAAATCGGGGCGCACGCAATCCACGGCCGTCGGGTATGAGCCACTGGCTGGGTATTTCCCGGGTCTGGGTGGGATCACCATTCCCACGAACCCGATGGTGACCAATACGGATATCGACCACAGCGCGCTGCGTTGGTCGGTCGATTACAACAACGCCAATACGTCGAACTGGATTTACACACTCAACGACGGCACGATCAATGTCGCCAAGCCCCAGGCGCCCAGCTGGGCAGGTGGCACGCCCCTGGTGGTCGCGAACGACAAGGCCGGAAACTATGCCTTGACCCCGCAGGGGTACAACGATCTCACCGCTTCCGTATCAGGCTCGCTGGGCACGATCGCTTCGATTCGTCAATTGGTCGGGACCAATTACGACTATGTTCCCGTTCATTATGTATTCCATGCCGGCCAATACAGCTATTGGTACGATCTGTCGTCGCGCACCGATTTTGCACAGCCCACCAATGCAGCCCAGAATGCAGCGGTGGCCGCTGTCGTGCCTTCGGGCTCTGGTCTGGACCAGGTCTGGATTGGCATACGACGCTCCACGCCGACGCCGGAAAGCAGCCGCCCCACTGGCAGCTGGGTCTATGAAACCACTGGCGGGCAAATTGCCTACAGCAACTGGGCTTCTGGTGAGCCCAACAGCCTCGACCACGAGTGGGTTGCAGCGATGTGGCTGTCTCCTGGCAAACGGGGTCAGTGGAACGATGCCGACGATAATGCGTCTGGTTATGATGCCAACAAGGGATATGTCACTGTCGACGGTGGATATTGGAATTCCGCGTCGGTCTTCGAGAATTTCCTGACCCAGAACCGGCAATGGACATCGGTCAATCACAACGTCACCGATGCACGCTCGTCCCTGAGTTACCAGTGGGTCGGCAACAGCGCCGACGTCTTTGACAACCGGCCCCAGTTCCGCAATTACGACACCCAGACCAAGGTGGTCGAGTCGGCGTCGGTGACGCTGTACAAGGACCAGGCGATTGTCCAGGACCAGACCACCACCCGCTCGACGCGGCTGTACGACAGCAACGGCCATGCAACGTATGCCGACTTCGGTGTCCAGTCGATCAACGCAGGCAGCCTTGGCATTGACGCAGGCCGGGACATCCGCCTGACCGGCCTGGTGCAGACCGCAGGAGACGCCGTGCTGGTGGCCGGTCGAGATGTCAGCGTGGTTGGCCAGACCGTGAGCACCGCCACGCTGGCGGCGGTCACCGATCTGGAGATCAGCGGCCGCATCCGTGTGGACGCCGGTCGCGACGTGCTGTTCGACAGCGCGTCCGTGCTGCACAGCGGCCAGGACGCAGGCGCGACCACGGCCGCCCGGAGTGGTGGCCTGGACGTGACGGCCCGCACCGGCGCCGTTGTGGTACAGGGGGTGGTGACCGTCAGCGGTGGCGGCGCTGCAAGCTTGACCGCTGCCAACGACCTCAACGCCAGCACCCAGCTGCGGGCAAGCAACATCACCTTGAGCGCCGGCAGCGACGGATCCGGCAGTCTCGTTGGTGATGTCTCGACGGATTTGCAGGCGATCGGCACCGGGCCGGGTGCCGGTCAGATCACTCTCACGGCGGGGGCGAACGGCGGCAACATCGTCTTCGACAACAGCGGAGTGTCCGCCGCCGGCATGCTCCGCCTGAACGCAGCGGGGGGCAGCCTGTACGCCAAGGGCGTCGCGCTGCAGGCCCGCGACCTGCAACTGACCGCTGCCGGTCAGATCACGGGAGACGCTGCCAACAGCACGGGCTTCGTCTTCTCCGCTGCGACCCTGTCCGCACAGGGCACGGCTCAGGGGCTGGTCAATCTGGCCGCTCAGGGCGATGTGATCGCCACCGATCTGCGCACCACCGACGGCAGCATCACCCTGGCCGGCAGCCGCCAGGTCACGGTGCAGCATGTCGTGACAGGGGGCAACCAGCATCTGAGCCTGTCTACGTCCGCGGGGCAGGATCTGCTCATCGGCCTGCTGGAGGCCGGCACGGGCACGCTGACCCTGCTGGCCGATGGCACTGTGCAGCAGCTTGCGGGGTCGGGCCTGGTGGCCGGTCTGCTCGACCTGCAGACCCGGCAGGGTGTCCGCCTGATCGGGGTGGACGCCGGGACGCTGCGTGCAGCCGTGAGTGCCGCAGGCGACCTGGCGCTGGCCAGCGTCCGCAGCGGCAGCATCGTGCTGGACAAGCTCGGCACCCGCGACGGTGCCATCGACGTCACCGCCCTGGGTGATGTGCAGGTTCAGGACGTGACCGCCGGGCGCACCGGCTCGCGCATGGTGGCACCGGCTGCAGGAGACTCCCTGGACCTCTCGGCCCAGCCGCTGGACATCAGCCTGACTTCGGGCGGAGCCATCACCGGCCTGGGCACAGGGGTGAACCTGCGGGTCAACGCGCCGGTGCTCACCGCTGCCGATGGCCGCAAGGCGGTTGCCGGGGGGGCGCTTGCGCTGTCGGCAGTCAACGGCATCGGGGGCCTCACCACCGATGTGAGCGAGCTGCGGGCCATCGCCACGGTCCACGGCAACATCGCCATCAGCAACCAGAGTGACCTCGACACGGGCCGCAACCTGCTGCAGCTCACCCAGATCGAGGCGGCCGCCGGCGACATCACCCTCGTGTCGAACTCCGCGCTGGACGTGCGCAACACCCGTGCCGTCGGGGCCGACAAGACCCTGACGCTGCAGTCCACCCAACGGGATGTGCTGGTCGGGGCGGGTGCCAACCTGTTCGCCGGTGTCGACACCGCTGTGGGGGCCAGCGGCAGCATCGTCCTGAAGGCGGCCGGCCAGCTCGGCATCGATGCGTCGGTGTGGGTGGATGCGCCGACGGCCGTGACCTTCTATTCCGGACACTCGTTCGTGCTGCCGACCCGTGCGCAGGGCTACGACGCCGCGTCGCTGACGGTCGAGTCGGGCGAGAGCATCACCGTCACCAGTGACCTGCTGATCAACCGACTCAACGCCACCGATGACCGGGTGGTGCTGCGTTCGGCCCGCGACATCACCCTGAGCGGCGCGATCAGCCGCGC
>NZ_JBFPGY010000379.1:0-16914 GCF_041083715.1 Sphaerotilus sp. | reverse complement strand
CTGTGGAAGCACAAAGCGCATCGGACACCTACCTGGCCAGACACCCGGCTGCGGCACTGCTCACGCAGTTGCCCGACTTCCGCTGGGCACGCCTGCATCCACTGCAGGCCCGGCATGTGGCAGGCTTCGGCATCGCACGCACCATCGATCAGGGCCACCTGCTCCAGCTGCTCGTCATGAACCCAGACCAAAGAAGGTAGCTTTAATTTCGGAATTCCTTCACAGTTGAGCCGTGCAATTTTGCACTTAGCGACTGAGGACTTCCGCGATGGACATGCAATCGATCCAGAACTTCCTGAGCACGACCGCTCTGGACCTGGGCATCAAGATCCTGGCGGCGATCGCCTTCTGGATCGTGGGCCGGTGGCTGATCGGCAAGGTTGTCGGGCTGATCCAGGCGGGCATGAACCGCAACTCGATCGACCCAACGCTCACCAAATACATCGGCTCGATCATCACGATCGCCCTGAACATCACCTTGGTGCTAGGCATCCTGGGGTACTTCGGCATCCAGACCACATCGTTCGCCGCGATGCTGGCTGGCGCGGGTGTGGCCATCGGCGCGGCCTGGAGCGGCATGCTCGGCAACTTCGCAGCTGGCGCGTTCATGCTGGTGCTGCGTCCCTTCAAGGTCGGCGACTTCGTGAGCATCGGCGGCATGACCGGCACGGTCCACGAACTGGGTCTGTTCGCCACCACGATCATCACCCCGGACAACGTGATGACCCTGGTCGGCAACGGCAAAGTCTTCGGCGACACCGTGCAGAACTTTTCGGCATTGCCATCACGCCGCGTCGAGCGCACTGCCCAACTGGCCCAGGGTGTCGATCCGCTGGACGCCATCGCGCGCCTGAAGGCGGCGGTCGCCAAGATCCCGAACGTCGTTGCCAGTCCAGCCCCGGAAGTCAACCTGCTCGACTTCAAGCTCGAAGGCCCGGTGATCTCGGTGCGCCCGTACACGCACACCGACCACTACTGGCAGGTGTATTTCGACACCAACGAAGCCATCATCAAGGTCTGCCAGGAAGCTGGCTGGCCGGTGCCTGCGGCCTACCACAAAGTGGTTCAGGGCTGATCAACCGCTCGCTGCGGTCAACTGGCTGGCCAGTTGTCGCAGCAGCAGACGTGCCGTGCTCACATTCGTGGCACATGGCACGTCATGCACATCGCTGGCCCGCACCAGCGCATTGATGTCCGGCTCGTGCGGCTGCGGCGTCATCGGGTCGCGCAGGAAAATCACCACGTCGATCTCCCCGACCGCCAGACGTGCGCCGATCTGCAAGTCCCCGCCGAGCGGCCCGCTCAGCAGACGCTCCACCACCAAGCCGGCTTCGGCATGCAGCCGCGATCCAGTGGTACCGGTGGCACACAGCGTGCAAGTACTCAGAAGGCTGCGGAATTCCATGGCAAGCGCCACCATCTCGTTCTTCTTGCCATCGTGGGCAATCAACGCAACGCGGCAGGAATTGGGGTGCATCGCAGGGTCTTCCTCGATCAAAAGCCCATCGTAGCCAGCGGCGGTTACACACACGTCTCTTTCTGTGTTCAATTTGATGATGCGGCGCAACATCAACTCCGGGAATACGCTACAATCGCAGCTGCTGTCTCTGACGCAACTGCCGCGACGTATTGACTGACTTTCGCATGGCAGCAACGACAACAGGCACAGCTGTTTCGTTCATCCCCTCTGACCTTCCTCTTTCCCCTCATCCCTCCGGCATTCAAATCCTGGTGTCATTCAGGAATCTTGTTTGCGGGGCTGCAGGCGCGGTCGGCGGCGATGCTGTTCGACCCGGGCGGGCTTTTTCTCCACCCCTTTGAAGCTGCGAGCGTGGCGCGTTGACGGATGACGCCCCATGGACGCTGGCCCGCCATTGCGTTTGTCGCACGTGTTGTGCTGACTGCGCTAGCCTGAACGGCGCCCATCGACGGTGCCAGATGAGAACCCATGAGCTTTGATACCCTTGGCCTGAACGAAGTCCTGCTGAAGTCCCTGACCGATTCCGGTTACGAGACCCCGACTGAAGTCCAAGCCCGCACCATTCCCGCCGCCCTCGCCGGCTCCGACCTGCGCGTCTGCTCCAACACAGGCAGCGGCAAGACCGCCGCCTTTGTGCTGCCCGCCCTGGAGCGTGTGCTCGCTGCCCGCGTCGATGCAGCAGCACGTGGCGTCAAGGGCTTCCAGCCCAACAAGGGCCCCCGCGTCCTGATCCTGACCCCGACGCGTGAACTCGCGCTGCAAGTCTCCAAGGCCGCGATGACCTACGGTCGCCACGTCCCTGGTCTGCGCGTGGCCACCGTCGTCGGCGGCGTGCCTTATGGCGCCCAGCTGGCTGCGCTGCGTGGTCAGCTCGACCTGCTGATCGCCACCCCGGGTCGCCTGATCGACCACCTCGACAGCGGCAAGGCCATCCTCGGCCAGGTCGAACTGTTGGTGCTCGACGAAGCCGACCGCATGCTGGACATGGGCTTCATCGAGGACATCGAGCGCATCGCCGAGTCGCTGCCTGCCGAGCGCCAGACTGTCATGGTCAGCGCCACCTTCGCGGGTCAGGTCGGCCGTCTGGCGGACCAGATCCTCAAGGACGACGCCCAGCGCATCGAAGTTGCCAACCACACCGACAACCACGCCAGCATCGAGCAGCAGCTGATGTGGGCCGACAGCCTGGACCACAAGTCCGCGCTGCTGGAGCACATCCTGACCGACAAGGACATGCAGCAAGCGGTGATCTTCACCAGCACGCAGCGTGATGCCGACGACCTGGCCGCCCGCCTGTACGACCTCGGCCATGCCGTGGCACCGCTGCACGGCGGCATGCCGCAAGGCCGCCGCACCCGCACGCTGATGGCACTGCGCCGCGGCGAGCTGCGCATCCTGGTGGCCACCGACGTCGCAGCCCGCGGCATCGACGTGCCGACCATCAGCCACGTCATCAACTACGGTCTGCCGATGAAGGCCGAGGACTACGTGCACCGCATCGGCCGCACCGGTCGTGCCGGCCGCACCGGTCGCGCCATCACGCTGGCCGAGCGCCGTGACGTGTCGATGATCCGCCGCATCCAGCAGTTCACGACCCGTGCCATCCCGATCAGCATCATCGAAGGCCTGGAGCCGACCCGTCCGGCACCGGAAATGAACCCGAACCGTGGTCCGATGCGTGAAGGCGGTCGTCCGCCGTTCCGTGGTGCTCCGGGCCGTGGCGCTCCTGGCGGCGGCTACCGTGGTGCCAACCCCGGCTATGGCGCTCCGCGTCACGACGGTCCGCGCCCGGACAGCCGTTTCGACGGCGCGCGTGGTGGCGATGCCCCGCGTTTCGACAACGACCGCGGTGCTCCGCGCAGTGCACCCCGTTTCGACAACGACCGTGGCGCCCCGCGCAGCGGTTTCGGTGCTGGCCGCCCGGCCATGCGTCCCCGCAGCAACGGTCCGCGCTGAGCGTTACTGGCGCCGATCAGGGCAGTACACGCTGCCTCTGAACGACAAAACCGGCCAGCTGGCCGGTTTTTTCATGCCCTCTGCGGCAGCAACATGTCAGCGATCAGTCCCGGCGCCACTCGCCGCCGCGGGGCTCCCAGCCGCGCTGGCCACGCTCCCAGCGATGCGGCTCCCAGCGTTGACCCTGTCGGCGGGGCTCCCAATGTCCCGGCATCCAGACATGGCGGCCACCCGACCAGTTCCAGAATCCATCGATCCAGAAATACCCGACCGCTGGCGGCGGACCGGGTCGCTCGATGCGCACCGCTGGCGGCTCGACGAGCACGACACCACCGTCGTCGCCATGCCTTGGATAAGGCGCCACCACACAGCCGGACAGCCCGGTGCCCAGCACCAGCATCGTCACGGCCAGCGCGTGTCGCACCGGAAAAGTCACCTTGGTCGTTGTCATGGGGGTCACAGCACACAGCGGCGCCGTTGTGGTCGAACAGATCCATTCAACGCGCCAGCACGGACCCGCGCTGACGAGCCGCTTGTTCAACGCGGAAACTGGCGGCGCACGAAGGCCCAGATCAGCGCCGAAGCGTCCGGGCCGGTCGGGTCACTGAACGGCAACGCCTTGGGCCCGCCGCTCCAGGCGTGGCCCATGCCGGACACCAGTACCAGACTGACCACCACACCTCGCGCCACCCGGTAATCGGTGATGCGCATCGCCCGCCGACGGCCGCGCTGGACCGTGCGCTCCGCGGTCACGCGGGCACCCAGCGCTTCGGCCCACAACGTGGCGGCGTCCCCACCGTTGTTCGACGACACCACGAAGTCCACCGTACCGTGCAACACCAGCAGCGGCGGCCAATGCACCGAGGTGGCGCCAGGACCATCCGGCATGGCATGCCCGCACATGGCGCGCACGGCCGACAGCGAGGAATCAGCCGATCCTGGCGGCACGCCCGAGTGCATCGCCACGGCCACGAACCGGTCTGGCGCACGGGAGGCCAGCAGCGCCGCCATGCTCGCCCCAGCCGACAACCCCGCCACGGCCACCCGCGCTCCGTCGAGCGGATGCTGGCGCAGCACCTGGTCCAGCACCAGCAGCAACGTGGCTGCTTCGGCATCGGCCAGATGGGAGCGGGTGCCGTACCAGTTCCAGCAGCCCTGCGGATTCGCCAGACGGTCCTGCTCCGGGTAGAGCACCGCGAAGCCCTGCTTCGCCGCGAGCCGGTTCATGCGCGTCAACGCGGCGAAGCCTTCGGCGTCCTGGTTGCAGCCGTGCAGCATCACCAGCAAAGGCACTGGCGCCCCCGCACACAAGCCTGGCGGCAGGTAGAGCCGGTAGTGCCTCGCACCCGCGGGACCGAACACAAGCCCAACCAGCCAATCACCCGTCCGGGGTGGTGCATGGGCTTGCCAGCCGATCTGTCTGACCGCCTGCCGGACACTTTGCTTCACAGCCTTGCGCACCGCACGCTGGACCAGCTTGCCTGCGGCAGTGGTCAGCCGCTGTGTCGACGCCAGCAGAGGCGGGAGCCTGACACGGCGGCGTGCCATCCCTCAGACACCCTGGACGCGGACGGGTTCCAGTGTCACCGTGACACCACCGTCCGTCACCTTGAGCGTCCCGGGGCGCCAGCCTTGCCGGGCCGCCTGGTCGATCGCCGCACGGTCCACCGTGTGCACGACCGCCCCCTCCAGCAACTCCTCGGCGAGCAGCCCGCCCCAGCGGTTCACGTTCGACGACAGCAGGCTCGGCAAGCCGTCGATGGACAGGTTCTCGCGGCGCACCCGGTCGAGCCGGACGGTCGAGTCACCCGTCTCGAAGCGCAGTCCGCTGCTGAACATGAGACTGCCCTTGAACGTGCGCGAAGTGAGAATGCGCTCCTGCACGCCCAGGTCAAAACCCAGCATCAGGCGGTTTTCTGCAGGCAGCAGCTTCAGTCGGGGCGAAGACAGCTGGACATCGAAAATTTCCAGCACACGCCGACTGGCCGGAAAGCGTTCGGACAGCGCTGCGAGCATCTGGCGCTCGCTCAGCGTGAACTCTCGCGGCCCGCCCGTGGCACATCCGGTCCAGCCAGCGGACAGGCCCAGCAACGCCAGCGCCGCCCCACCCTGCAGCCACCGGCGCCGCTCCCGCGCCCGCGTGCGGACCGGGAACGCAGACAGCTCGACATCCATGCAGTGACTCCTCTGACAGGTCATCCGACCCATTCTAGTGAGGCCGGCCACGCAGTGCGGCCGATCCTGATTGACCCGGATCGCAGAGACGGACTACATTACTGACCGGTTAGTCACTTAACACGCACCGGCCTTGACCTTGCCCCCATCACCCGAGTCCATCGCCACCACATCGCACCAGCGACGCAAGGCGGAACGTCCGCAGGAACTGCTCGATGCCGCGTTGAGCCTGTTCGTGGAAAAGGGCTTCGCTGCCACGCGGATCGACGAAGTCGCCGCCCGGGCCGGTGTGTCCAAGGGCACGCTCTACCTGTACTACGCCAGCAAGGAAGAACTCCTCAAGGCCGTCATCGCACAGCGCCTGTCCAGCCAGATCGCCGAAGGCGCGCGCCAGGTGGCGGAACATGAAGGCAGTTGCGCCGAACTGCTGCTGGAGGTGCTCTCCCGCTGGTGGGAAGGCGTGATCGACAGCGATGCCTCCGGCGTGTTCAAGCTCATCATCACCGAGGTGCGCAACTTCCCCGACATCGCCGAGTTCTATGCCCGCGAGGTGGTGGAGCCAGGCCAGAACCTGATCGGAGGTGTCGTGCAGCGCGGCATCGACCGCGGCGAGTTCCGCTCGGTCGACGTCAGCGGTGTGGTCCATTCGCTGGTGCTGCCCATGGTGATGCTGTGCGTCCACAAGCACTCTTTCGGCGCCTGCAGCACCGTGGACCCGTTGGTGCTGGCGCCGCACCTGTTCATCCGCCAGCACATCGAACTGCTGCTGGGCGGCCTGATGGCCCCGGCCCCTCCGACATCGCCCACGCCATGAATCGTTCCATCAAGTTCGTGCTCGCCGCGGTGGTCATCGGCACCCTGGCGCTGGGCATGCGGCTCGTGCAAGGTCGCCAGTCTGGCGTGTCTGCCTCGGCGCCTGCCACAGCCGCCGCTTCGGCCACGGTCACGGCACTGGAGCTGCATGACAGTGATCTGGTCGTCGCCCGGACGGCAGACCTGTCCCGCACGCAGGCACTGTCCGGCAGCGTGCGGGCCGTCAGCACGTCCATCATCAAGGCCAAGGTTGCGGGTGAGCTGCGCAACCTCGGTCCGCGCGAAGGGGACAGCGTGCGCGCTGGCCAAGTGGTCGGTGACATCGATGCCACCGAATTCGAATTGCGCGTGCAGCAGGCGGTGCAGCAGGCGCAAGCCGCCCGGGCCCAACTCGACATTGCCAAGCGCCAGCTCGACAACAACCAAGCCCTGGTCGCACAGGGATTCATCTCCGCCACCGCGCTGGACACCTCGGTCGCCAACCACGCCGCGGCACAGGCCAGCCTGCAGGCCGCCCTGGCCGCCACCGATCTGGCGCGCAAGGCGCAGGCAGATACCGTGCTCAAGTCGCCGATCAACGGAGTCGTCTCGCAGCGGCTGGCACAGCCAGGCGAGCGGGTCGCCGTCGATGTCCGCGTGCTGGAAGTGGTCGATCTGAGCCGACTGGAACTCGAAGTCGCCCTGCCCGCAGCCGATGCCGGCCTGCTGCACCCGGGCGCCATGGCCGAACTGCGCGTCGAAGGACTGCCCGACCCGGTCGACGCCCAGGTCGTGCGCCTGAATCCAGCCACGCAGGCAGGCACCCGCGCAGTGCTGGTCTATCTGAGTCTGAAGCCGGCACAGGGTCTGCGCGTGGGGCTGTTCGCCCGCGGCACGGTGGCACTGGAACAGCGCCGCGTGCTGAGCGTGCCGCTGTCGGCCGTGCGGATGGACGATGCCCTGCCCTATGTGGTGCTGCTCGATGGCAGTGCGCTGCGCCGCCGCACCGTGACGACCGGGGTGCACGGACTGGTGGACCGGATCGAATCGATCGAGATCACGGAAGGCCTGCACGGCGGAGACCGCGTGCTGCGCGGCAGCCTCGGCACCGTCCGTGACGGCACCCCTGCCCGGCTGATCGCCGCGGTGCACTGAGCAGAGCCGCCACCATGTGGTTCACCCGCGTCTCCATCACCAACCCGGTGATGGCCACCATGGTCATGCTTGCCCTGGTCGTGCTCGGCCTGTTCTCGTTCCAGCGGCTCAAGGTCGACCAGTTCCCGAGCGTCGAATTCCCGACCGTCGTGGTCAGCCTCGACTATCCCGGCGCCTCGGCCGAAATCGTCGAGACCGAGGTCACGCGCAAGGTCGAGGAAGCGCTGAACACCATCGCCGGCGTGAGTCAGCTCTACTCGCGCAGCTACTCGGGCACTTCGGTCGTCATCGTCCAGTTCAACCTCGACCTCGACAGCCGCAAGGCCGCCGACGACGTGCGCGAGAAGCTCGCCGTGCTCAAGCCGCTGCTGCGCGAGGAGGTCAAGGAGCCCAAGGTCCAGCGTTTCGACCCGGCAAGCCGCCCGATCTGGACGCTGGCGGTCCAGGCCGCCGATCCGGCCCTGGTCAACGCGGTGCAGCTCTCGACCTGGACGGACCAGACGCTGCGCAAGCGGCTGGAGAACGCCCCCGGCGTCGGCTCGGTGGCGCTGGTCGGCGCAGTGCGGCGCGAGATCAACCTCTACCTCGACCCGCAGCGGCTGGAGGCGATGGGTGTCGGTGCCGACCAGGTGATGGCGGCGGTGAAGACCGAGAACCAGGACCTGCCCGCTGGCACGCTGCGCTCGGCCGACAGCGAGCGCGTGGTGCAGATCCGCGGCCGGGTGCAGCGCCCGGAGGATTTCGCGCAACTCGTCGTCGCCCGCCGCGGTGCGGTGCTGGTCCGGCTTGGCGAGGTGGCGCGCGTCGTCGACGGCCCGGAGGAGATCGACACCCTGGCCCTCTACAACGGCCAGCGCACCGTCGCGCTGGAAGTCCAGAAGGCGCAGGGCGAAAACACCATCGAGGTGGTGGATGGCCTGAACAAGGCACTGGCCGCGCTGCAGGCCAGCGGCGAAGTGCCAGCCGGTGTGGAACTCAGCGTGGTGCGAGACAGTTCGCGGCCGATCCGCGTCTCGGTCAACAACGTGCGCCAGACCCTGCTCGAAGGCGCCGCGCTCACCATCCTGATCGTCTTCCTGTTCCTGAACTCGTGGCGCTCGACCGTCATCACCGGCCTGACGCTGCCGATCGCGCTGATCGGCACCTTCCTGTTCATGCAGCTCTTCGGTTTCTCGATCAACATGATCACGCTGATGGCGCTCAGCCTGTGCGTGGGCCTGTTGATCGACGACGCCATCGTCGTGCGCGAGAACATCGTGCGCCACGTCCAGATGGGCAAGTCGGCGCACGACGCGGCACTCGACGGCACGATGGAAATCGGTCTGGCGGTGCTGGCGACCACGCTGTCGATCGTCGCGGTGTTCCTGCCGATCGGCTTCATGGGCGGCATCATCGGCAAGTTCTTCCACGAGTTCGGCATCACCATCGTGGCCGCCGTGCTGATCTCGATGTTCGTGAGCTTCACCCTTGACCCGATGCTCAGCTCGGTCTGGCACGACCCTGCGATCCACAGCGAAGGCCAGCCCTTCCGGCCGCACACGTTCTACGACCACACGCTCGGCCGTGTCACGCACGCCGTGGACCGCTTCTCGCACGGGCTGGGCCGGCGGTACCAGTCGGCACTGGCCTGGTCACTGCAGCACAAGCTCGCCACCCTCGGCCTCGCACTGGCCACCTTCATCGCCAGCCTTGCGCTGGTGAAGTCTCTGGGCACCGAGTTCGTGCCGAAAGCCGACTACTCGGAAACCTTCGTCAGCTTCAACACGCCAGTCGGCTCGTCGCTGGAAGTCACCGAAGCCAAGGCGCGCGAGGTCGAGGCCATCATCCGCGAGCGCCCCGAGGTGCGCTACACGCTGACGACGATCAACACCGGCCAGGCGCAGGGCAAGATCTACGCGCAGATCTACATCCGCCTCGTCGACCGCAAGGACCGCACGCTCAACCAGGACCAGCTCACCGGCCCGCTGCGCGAGCGGCTGGCGCGCATCCCCGGCATCGCGGTGACCCACGTCGGCCTGCTCGATGCGGTGGGCGGCAACAAGCCGCTGCAGTTGTCGATCCAGGGCAGCGATCTGGCCGAACTGCAGCGCCAGAGTGCGGCGATCGCCGACCAGCTGCGCAGTATCCCCGGCCTCGTCGATCTCGACACCAGCGCCAAGCCGAACCAGCCGACCGTGGCGATCGACGTGCGGCGCGATGTCGCCGCCGACCTGGGCCTGAGCGTCGGCAGCATCACCAGCAGCCTGCGCGCGCTCGTGGCCGGTCAGACCATCGGCAACTGGCGCGCCAGCGACGACCTGAATGTGGATGTGAAGGTGCGGCTGGCTCCCGAGGCACGCCGCGGTGTCGGCGATCTGCAGCACCTGACCTTCCTGGCTGGCAGCAACGCCGACGGCAGCCCACGCCTCGTCCGCCTCGGCCAGGTCGCCGACGTGCGCGCTGACAGCACGGCCAATCAAATCAACCGCCGTGACCTGACCCGCGAGGTCGAGGTCACCGCCAACGTCTACGGCCGCTCGCTCGGCGACGTGTCCGCCGACGTGCGCAGGGTGCTCGGCGCGCAGACGCTGCCGCCGGGCATGCGCTGGCGCTTCGGCGGCTCGACCAAGGACATGGCCGAGAGCTTCGGCTATGCAGTCTCGGCGCTGGCGATGGGGGTGGTCTTCATCTACATGATCCTGGCGTCGCAGTTCCGCAGTTTCCTGCAGCCGATCGCGCTGATGAGTTCACTGCCGCTCACGCTGGTGGGTGTGGTGCTGACGCTGCGGGCCTTCGGCTCGACGATGAACCTGTTCTCGGTCATCGGCGTGGTGATGCTGATGGGACTGGTGACCAAGAACGCCATCCTGCTGCTGGACTTCGCCATCCGTGCCCGCGCAGGTGACGTGACGGGCCAGCCACTCGACCGCGAACACGCCCTGCTGCTGGCCGCCAAGGTGCGGCTGCGACCGATCCTGATGACCACGCTGGCGATGATCTTCGGCATGGTGCCGCTGGCCTTCGCGCTGTCGGAAGGTTCGGAACAGCGCGCGCCGATGGGCCAGGCCGTCATCGGCGGGGTGATCACCTCGTCGGTGCTGACGCTGGTGGTCGTGCCAGTGATTTATTGCTACCTGGACGATCTGGCAGCGTGGCTGCAACGCCGATTTGCGCCACAGGCCGCAGATCGTCAGATCGACGACACAGCCAGCTCCTAAAATGGCAGGTTTCGTTGCGCATGATCCCGAGGAAATCAAGATGAATGTCGAACAGGCCCGTTTCAACATGATCGAGCAGCAGATCCGTCCCTGGGACGTGCTGGATCAGTCGGTGCTGTCCCTGCTGGCCATCGTCAAGCGCGAGGACTTCGTGCCGGCCCCCCACCGCAGCATCGCCTTCACGGATCTGGAAATCCCGCTGCCCGGTGGCCAGGTGATGCTGGCGCCGCGGCTGGAGGCCCGCCTGCTGCAGGAGCTGGAGCTGCACCGCCATGAGAAGGCACTGGAAATCGGCACCGGCTCGGGCTTCATGGCTGCGCTGATGGCGCACAAGGCCCAGCAGGTCGTCACCTATGAAAAGCGTCCGGAACTCGTCGCCATGGCGCGCGAGAACCTGCGCCACGCCGCCGTGATGAACGTCGAGGTCCGCCAGGGCGATGGCGCGAATGGCGACGCCGGCCGTGGCCCGTGGGACGTGATCGTGCTGTCGGGCTCGGTGGCCGAAGTGCCGAAGGCCCTGCTGCAGCAACTCAAGGTCGGTGGCCGGCTCGTTGCGGTCGTGGGCGACGAGCCGATGATGCGCGCCCTGCGCGTGCGCCGCCTCAGCGAGCGCGACTTCACCACCGAAGTGCTGTTCGACACGGTGGCGCCGCGCCTCGAAGGGTTCGCGCAGCCGTCGTCGTTCAAGTTCTGAACCGGGGCCCGTAGCCATGCAGCAGCTCCGTGTCGATGCGGTCACCGCGCTGGTCCGCACCTGTGCCGCACAAGGCCTGCGCCCGGTCCTGCTGGATGTTCGAGAGCCCTGGGAAGTCGCCACTGCACGGATAGTGTTGACAGACGCGGCATCGGTCACGATCCCGATGCAGCAAATTCCAGCAAGATTGGCCGAAATCGATCGGGATCAGCCCATCCTTGCGCTCTGCCACCACGGCATGCGCAGTCAGCAGGTGGCCCTGTTCCTGGAAGGGCAAGGATACCCCTCGGTGTATAACATCGCTGGCGGCATCGATGCCTGGTCCCGGCAGGTGGATCCGAGTGTGCCCGTGTACTGAGTTCCCGTTCTAGTTCGAGGAAGCGACCATGTCCGTGTTGAAAACCCACCTGTCGTTCGGCCTGATGGCTGCGACCGTCCTGACGACCCTGTCCGCGCCGGTGGCCGCAGAGAACCTCAAGGAGGTCTACGAGGCTGCGAAGGCCTACGACGCGACGTATCTGGCTTCGCGTGCCGCGGCAGAGTCAAGTCGCTACAAGGCGGCCCAGGCCGATGCCCTGGTTCGCCCCAGCGTCAATCTGCAGGGCGGACTGACGAATGCCGGCTCCGACACGCCGCTGTTCGGCACCCGCTCGACCAACACCGCCTCGCTGGGTCTGGTGGCCACACAGCCGCTGTTCAACCGGCCCAACGGTTTCACCATCGACAAGGCCCGCAAGGCACTCGACATCGCGCTGGCGGATCTGGTCAGCGCCGAGCAGGATTTGGCTGTCCGGGTCGCACAGGCCTATTTCGACGTGCTGGCAGCGCAGGACTCGCTGACCACGGCCCGCGCCTCCAAGACGGCCATCAGCGAGCAGCTGGCCTCGGCCAAACGCAATTTCGAGGTCGGCACGGCCACCATCACCGACACGCGAGAAGCCCAGGCCCGCTTCGATCTGGCCACGGCCCAGGAAATCGCGGCGGACAACGACGTCCGCACGCGCCGACTGGCACTCGACCAGATTGTGGGCCGCGTCGGCCTGCAGCCGAACGGCCTGACACTGCCGGTTGTGCTGCCGACCCAGCCCGATCCGGTCGATGCCTGGGTCGACCGCACCGACGAGAGTCCGTCGGTGCGCAAAGCCCGCCTGGCCTACGACATCGCCAAACTGGAAACCCAGCGCACAGACACCACCCGCCTGCCCACTGTCGATCTGCAGGGTCAGCTCGGCAGTGCACACAACAGCGGCTCCGGTGCCAGCTCCTCTGGCGGCACGGGCACCTCGATCAGCCGTTCGATCGGCCTGACGCTCAAGGTACCGCTCTACACCGGCAACGCGATCGAAAACCAGGTCCGCGAAGCCGTGTCGCTCGAAGAGAAATCGCGCAACGATCTCGAAGCTGCCCGCCGCGCCGTCGCCCAGACCACGCGGCAGGTCTATTACGGTGTCCAGTCCGGCGCGGCCCAGGTCAAGGCACTCGAAGCTGCCGAAACCTCCAGCAAGCTCGCGCTGGACGCCACCAAATTGGGCTACAAGGTCGGTGTGCGCGTGAATCTCGACGTGCTCAACGCGCAGACGCAGCTGTTCACGACCCAGCGCGATCTGGCCAAGGCCCGCTATGACGTGCTGGTGAACAGCCTGAAGCTGCGCCAGGCGGCGGGCGTGCTGGCCGCCACCGACATCGATGGCATCAACGCACTGCTGTCGGTGAAATGAGCCGGAGCATGGCTTCGGCCATGCACTGCGCGGCGCCTTGGTCCTGCCTGGCGTAGGCCTGTGCAGCGGCAGACGCCACGGTCCGTGCTGTCGAAGACTCCGCCAGCGCGCAGGCGGCGGTCACCGCCTCGTCCAGATCGGTGCATCGGCGCGCCGCGCCTGCGGCCTCGGCGCGCTCGGCAGCCTGGCTGAAGTTGAAGGTGTGCATCCCCATGAACACCGGACAACCGCAGGCCGCCGCCTCGATCAGATTCTGTCCCCCCAGCGGCGCAAAACTGCCACCGAGCAGCGCCACATCGGCACAAGCGTAGTAGGCCGGCATCTCGCCCATCGAGTCACCCAGCCAGACCTGTGCTTCGCGCGCCAGCGCACCCGGGCCTGCGGCGCCCCAGCTGCTGCGCCGTACCAGCGTCAATCCGGCCCCGACCACCTGGCGGGCCACCTCGTCGAAACGTTGCGGATGGCGCGGCACCAGCAACAGCAGCGGCGTCCGCCGTGCGTCGCCGTCCGGCGCCTGGCGGGCGAGCATGGCCCGCCAGGCGTCCAGCAGCGGCGCATCCTCGCCCTCACGCCAGCTTGCCGCCAGCACCACGGGCCTGGAGAGACCCGCGCTCCAGCTTTCACCCGCAGCCAGCAGTTCTGGCGGCGGGCGCTGGTCGAACTTGAGATTGCCGGCAACCCGAGCCTGGAGCACACCCGCCAGCCGCAATCGCAGCGCATCGTCCTCGGTCTGGGCCAGCGCCAGAGCGAGCGATGCCGCAGCAGGACGCAGCAGCGCATCGAAGCGCAGAGACTGGCGCAGGCTCTTCTCGGACAACCGTGCGTTCGCCAGCACCACCGGCACCGCGGCGCGCTGCGCCTCGTGCAGCAGTCGAGGCCAGACCTCCGTCTCCATCAGGATGCCGAGGGCCGGCCGGTGGCGCCGCAGAAACCGGCGCATGGCGCCAGGCGTGTCCAGTGGCAACCAGCACTGGTGATCACCCGGCCCCAGCAGCGCGGCGCCAGCCGCACGCCCGGTGGCCGTTCCATGGGTGAGCAGCAGACGCAGCTCCGGGCGCAGCAGACGCAGCACCCGGATCAGCGGCTCGGCGGCACGGGTCTCGCCGAGCGACACGGCATGCAGCCAGATCGCCCCAGGCGTGGTGATCGGCCCGAACCCCAGACGCTCGGACACCGCCGTGCCATACAGCGGCTCCTGCCGGGCCCGCCACCACAGGCGCACCAGCAGCACCGGCACCAGCAGCCGCATCAGCACCCCATAGGCCAGCAACGCCAGTCGCTGGCGCACGTTCAAGGCACCACCCCGCAGGCCACTGCCACACGCTGCCAGGCCGCCTCGACCGCCTCCAGCGCGGGAATACCATCCCCACCGACACAGACCTGGTGGGCGTGTCCGTGTTCCGGCAGTGGTCCGGTGCGCCAGGCGGTCGGGAAGTTGTAGAGCTGGACGTGGGGCAGATCCAGCGCCACCGCCAGGTGCGACAGGCCGCTGTCGACACCGACGACCCCTTGCGTGCGGCCCATCTGATCGACCAGTGCGTCCAGACCCATGCGTGGCCAGAGATCGCAGAACGTCGGGCCGATGCCGGCCGCGATGCGTCCGGCGCGCTGCGCCTCTTCGTCGCTGGCCTGGGGCATGGCCATGCGCCAACCGCGCCGCACCAACGACTGGCCAAACGCGATCCAGAGGGCTTCGGGCCAGAGCTTGTCGTCTCGGGAGGTGCCATGCACGAACACCAGCGTGCGGGCCTGCAGTGGCGGTGCCATGTGGCCGACCACACCGAACCGCGGCGGCCCGCTCACGGCATAGCCCAGCGCCTCGGCCGCCATGCGGCGTGAGCGGTCAACGACGTGGAGATGCGGCTCCAGCGTGACCGCCCGATCGGCCAGCCAGCGCGTCGGCGCCTCCCAGCCCGAACCGTCCGTGCGGTTACCGAGTGCGTAGCGCAACCCGCCAGGCGCCATCCGCGCTTGTCGCGCCACCAGCGCCGATTTGGTCAACCCTTGCAGATCGAGCACTGCGTCGTAGTGCTGCTGCCGCAATCGTGCACGGAATGCCTGCCTCTCGCGCTGCACGTCGCCCGTCCACCAGCGCTTGCGCCAGCGCCGCTGCGCGCACTCGATGACCTCGCCGATGCCTTCGACCCGGCGAACCAGCGGCGCGAACCCCGGCTCCACCACCCAATCGATGCACACCTCCGGAAACGCGGCGCGCAGGTCCGCGACCACCGGCATGGCGTGGATCACATCGCCCAGGGACGACAGCTTGACAAGCAGGACGCGCCGCACGTTCAGCAGGATCAGCGAGTCAGTGCGCGGAGGCCTGCACTTCGGCTTCCGGCATCACCTTGCGCAGCGCTGCCATGAAGTCGTGCTCGATGCGCGCCAGCGCCTCGGCCGTGTGGCCCTCGAAGCGCAGCACCAGCACCGGCGTGGTGTTGGACGCGCGGATCAGGCCGAAGCCGTCCGGGTAGTCGCCACGCAGGCCGTCGATGGTGCCGATCTCGGCGCCGGGGAAATCGGCCTGGGCGATGAGCTGATCGACGATCGCATGCTGGTTGCCGGCCGGCACGGCAACGTTCAGCTCGGGCGTGCTGAAGCTGGTCGGCAACGCCTTGAGCACTGCACTCGGGTCCTCGAAGCGCGACAGGATCTCCAGCAGGCGGCCGGCGGTGTACATCGCGTCGTCGAAGCCATACCAGCGCTCGCCGAAGAAGATGTGGCCGCTCATCTCGCCGGCCAGTGGGGCGCCCGTCTCGCGCAGCTTCGCCTTCATCAGCGAGTGGCCCGTCTTCCACATCATCGGCACACCACCCGCTGCGCGAATGCCCACCGGCAGGCGCTGCGAGCACTTGACGTCGTAGATGATCAGGCCGCCAGGGTTGCGCGTCAGGATGTCCTGCGCGAACAGCAGCATCTGGCGGTCCGGGAAGATGATCTCACCGTCCTTGGTGACGAGGCCCAGCCGGTCGCCGTCGCCGTCGAAAGCCAGGCCCAGTTCGAAATCGGTGGCGTGGACGACCTTGATCAGGTCGGCCAGGTTGTCCAGCTTGGAGGGGTCCGGGTGGTGGTTCGGGAAGTCGCCGTCCACGCGGCTGTACAACTCGACCACCTCGCAGCCCAGTGCCTTGAGGATGCCAGGCGACGAGGCGCCGGGGATGCCGTTGCCAGAGTCGACCACGATCTTCATCGGACGCGCCAGCTTGCAGTCGCCGGTGATGCGGGTGGTGTACTCGGGCAGGATGTCGTGCGCGGTGATGCAGCCAGACACAGCGGCTGTGGTGTAGGTCTCGGATTCCATGCGGGCGCGCAGGCCCTGGATCGTGTCGCCATGGATGGCCACGCCACCGAGCACCATCTTGAAACCGTTGTAGTCCTTGGGGTTGTGGCTGCCGGTCACCTGGATGCCACTCCGGCAGCCGATGTCGCCCCGCGTGGCCGCCACGTAGTACAGCATCGGCGTGGTCACCGCACCCAGGTCGATCACGTCCAGACCGGTCGAGGCCAAGCCACGCACCAGAGCGGCGCTGAGATCCGGCCCGGAGACACGGCCATCACGACCAACCGCCACCGCACGCTCGCCCAAAGCCAGTGCCTCGGTACCGAACGCGCGGCCCAGATGTTCGGCAAACTCGACGTCGAGCGCCTGGCCGACGATGCCGCGGATGTCATAGGCCTTGAAAGCAGAAGCGATCACTTGCATGAAGAGAAATCCTGGTTCGATAGAAACCCGCGCATTGTAGGCAG
>NZ_JBFPGY010000378.1:0-5153 GCF_041083715.1 Sphaerotilus sp. | reverse complement strand
CAAGTCCAGCGGCCAGGCCGACTGGGACCAGGCCGTGCTCGACGCAATCGACCGCGCTGGCGTCGTGCCGCGCGACACCGACAGCCGGGTCCCACCGGTGATCGACATTCCCTGGACCGCCTCCGAGCGGTGAACATCATCCCCACCATGCCTGATACCCCGATTTCCGTGGTCCACAACGAACCCGCCGCACGCTTCGAGGCCATGGTGGACGGCCAGCTCTGCGTGGCCGCCTACCGGCGCAGCCCCGGCGTGGTGGACCTGAACCACACCGGTGTGCCGCGGGCGCTCGAAGGCCGGGGCATCGCCGCAGCGCTGGTGCAGCAAGCGCTGGCCTGGGCGGAAACCGAAGGGCTGGCGGTCCGGCCATCGTGCTCCTACGTGCGGGTCTACCTGCGCCGGCACCCCGAGCTGTCCGTGCGCCAGGCCGACTGAGCCTCAGGCACGCAGGTCGATCACCTTGACCCGCAGCTTGCGTTCCTTCTCGCCGCGGCGCACGGTCAGCTCCACCACCGTGTCGATGCCGGAGCGCTCCAGCTCGCCGACGAAGGTCGACAGCGTCTGCACCGGCTTGCCGTTGACGCCCACGATCACATCGCCCAGGTCACCGGTGTCCGGGTTGTAGGGCACCAGCCCGGCCGTGGCTGCAGGCGTTCCCCGCCCCACCGCCCCCAGCACCACGCCCGAAATACCTGCCCGCGCCACCTGGTCCGGCGAGATCGGCGTGACGCCGATGCCCGGCAGCGGTGCGTGGCCACGGTTGATCAGCGACGGCACCACCCGGTTCACCAGATCCACCGGGATCGCGAAACCGATCCCCGACGAGCTGCCGCTGCTAGAGCGGATCGCCGAATTCACGCCGATCAGCCGCCCCGCGCTGTCCAGCAGCGGGCCACCCGAGTTGCCGGGATTGATGGCAGCATCGGTCTGGATCACGCCCGCCACCTCGCGGAAGTTCGCGGTCGGCAGCTCCCGGTCCAGTGCGCTGACCAGGCCCTTGGTCAGCGTGCGCTGGAGCCCGAAAGGATTGCCGATGGCATAGACCGTCTGGCCGATGCGCAGGTCGCGCGACGTGCCGACCGGCACCGGACGCAGGTTCTTCGGCACCGTCTTCAGCCGCAGCACGACCAGGTCGTATTCAGGCGCACCGCCGACCGGTTCGGCCTCGATCGGCTTGCCGGCATCCAGCCGGACAAACACCTTGCGTGCGTCCTTCACCACGTGGAAATTGGTCACCACATGCCCGGCGTTGTCCCAGACAAAGCCCGAACCCGCCCCCTGGCTGACCTCCGCCCCACCGAAGGTGCCGCGCTGCACGGTTTCCGTCGTGATGTAGGCCACCGAGGGCGCCGATTGCTCGAACAGCGTCACCACAGCCTGCTCATCCGCCAGCAGCGTGCCCCGGGCAGCCACCGGTCGCGGCGCCGCGCCCTCCTCGCGCCCACACGCCGTCAGCGGGCAGGCCAGCGCCAGCAACAGGCACCCGCCGAGCATTTTCCTGCGGCCGTTGTTCGCATTTTTCGCGTTGTTCGTCATGGTGAGTTCCATCACTGGCAGATTCCTTGCATTTTGTCACCGCCGGGCGGTACCCGTCGGTGACAGGCGGGCATCGGCCACGCGGGTATCCTTGCACCATGAGCACGCCCAATTTCCATCCAGTCCGACTCCGGACACCTGGCCCCGCCTGATGCGCAACGGCATCCTGCAAGCATCGCTGGCCTATGTGATCTGGGGACTGTTTCCGCTGTATTTCAGGCTCCTGCACAGCGTCGCCGCACTCGAAGTGCTGGCACACCGCGTGGTCTGGTCGCTGCTGTTCCTGCTCGGCGTTCTCACCGCACAGCGGCACTGGGGCTGGCTCGGCCCCGCACTGCGCAACCGGCGGGTGATCGGGCTGTTCCTGGCCTCATCCGCACTGATCGGCACCAACTGGTACGTCTACATCTGGGCCATCGGCCACGACCGGGTGGTCGACGCCAGCCTGGGCTACTTCATCACACCGCTCGCCAATGTGCTCACCGGCTGGCTGGTGCTGAAAGAGCGGCTGCGGCCGGCCCAGTGGGGCGCCGTGGCCACCGCCGCCGCCGGTGTCGCCTGGCTGACCTGGGCGCAAGGCACGCCACCGTGGATCGCGCTGATCCTGGCGGCCAGCTTCTCGTCCTACGGCCTGCTGCGCAAGACTGCCACGCTCGGCGCGCTCGAAGGGCTGACGCTGGAGACGCTGCTGCTCGGCCCGCTCGCGCTGGCCGGCCTCGGCTGGGCAGTGGCCCGCGGCCAGTCGGTCTTTCCGGGCGCACCCCACGATCTGCAACTGCTGCTGATGGCCGCCGGGCCGCTCACCGCCGTGCCGCTGCTGCTGTTCGCGGGCGGTGCGCGGCGCATTCCGCTGAGCCTGCTGGGCATGCTGCAGTACATCGGGCCGACCATCCAGCTCGCGCTCGGCGTCTGGCTGTTCCATGAACCCTTTGCCGGTGCACGGGCGCAGGGATTTGTCATCATCTGGGTGGCCTGCGCACTGTTCAGCGCCGAACTGTGGTGGCGCAGCCGACAGTTTTCGACGACATGACGACCATGCACCGTCCACTGAAACAACACACGGGCGCCGCGCTGCTGCGCGTGCGCTCCGCCCTGATCTCGCTGAAGGAAATGCTGATCACCGGCGGGCCGGTGCTGCTGCTGGCGATCGGACTGGTGTGGATGGCCTACGTCATGCTCAATCCCAATCCGCCACGCCGCATGGTGCTGGCCACGGGGACCGCGCAGGGTGCCTACGCCGAGTTCGGCACACGCTACCAGCAGGCGCTGGAAAAGTACGGCATCGAAGTGGTGCTCAAACCGACGCAGGGCTCGCTGGAGAACCTGCAGCTGCTCAAGAGCGGCGAGGTGGATGCCGCCTTCGTGCAGGGCGGCTCCGACGAGGTCCGGCTCGGCGACGAGGCACCGGACGACACCTTGCTGAGCCTGGGCAGCCTGTTCCGCGAGCCGGTCTGGGTGTTCTACCGCGACGACACCGCCAAGGCGAGGCTCGGCCGCGAGACACTCGACAGCCTGTCGCAGATGGCCGGCTGGCGCCTGAATGTCGGCCAGGACGGCAGCGGCGTGACCAACCTGATGCGCCGCCTGCTGGATGCCAACGGGCTGGACACCACGTCCATGCCGCTGACCCGGCTGGCGACCACACCGGCAGTCGTCGCGCTGCTGGCCGGCGAGATCGACGCGATGGCGATGGTCTCGGCACCCGAATCGCCGATCGTGCGGATGCTGCTGATCACACCCGGCATCCGGTTGCTCGATTTCGCGCAGGCCGAGGCATACGCACGGCGCGTGCCGCAGGTGTCGCCGGTCGGGCTGCCGCGCGGCGTGGTCGATCTGGCCAAGGACCTGCCGACGCAGGATGTGCGGCTGGTGGCGGCCACCGCGATGCTCGTCGTGCGCGACGACACGCATCCGGCGCTGCAGCAGCTGCTGGTGCAGGCCGCGCGCAAGATCCACGGCGAGCCGAACTGGTTCCAGTCCAAGGGCGAGTTCCCCAAGGGCATTGGCGGCGACTACCCGCTGGCACCCGAAGCACAGCGTTTCTACGCCACCGGCGAGCCGATGCTGCAGCGCCACGTGAGCTTCTGGATGGCGAATCTGGTGGACCGGATGTGGGTCGTGCTGGTGTCGATCATCGCGGTGCTGATCCCGCTGTCGCGGGTGGTGCCGCCGCTCTACAACTTCCGCATCCGCTCGCGCATCTTCCGCTGGTACGGCAGCCTGCGCGAGATCGAGCAGCACATCACCGATGGCACGCGCAGCGCCACGCTGCTCACCGGCGACCTGGACCGCATCGAGGAACATGTCGAGCGCCTGCCGGTGCCGCTGTCCTATGCCGACGAGCTGTATTCGCTGCGCAGCCACATCACGCTGGTGCGCCAGCGGCTCGCCGGGATGTCCGATGTGCCTGTGACTTCTTCGACCTGAATCCCACACCGCCATGACGCACGCCCCGACCTCCCCCGTTCCCGAGCGCCTGGCGCTGCTGCGCGCACGCCTGCACCAGCACGCGCTGGCTGCCGTGCTGGTGCCGTCCGCCGATCCGCACCTGTCCGAGTACCTGCCCGAGCGCTGGCAGGGCCGCGTGCGCTTCTCGGGCTTCACCGGCTCGATGGGCACGCTGGTGGTGACGCCCACCCGCGCTGCCGTCTTCGCCGACAGCCGCTACTGGACGCAGGCCGAGGCCGAGCTGGCCGGCACCACGGTCGAGCTGGTGAAGATCCCCACCGGCGCGGCCACGCACCACCTCGACTGGATCGCGCAGACGCTCGCCGCGGGCGACGTGCTGGCGGTGGATGCCGCCGTGCTGGGACTCGCGGCGGCCAAGCAGCTGGGCGATGCATTGGCGGCCCGCGGCATCGTGCTGCGCACGGACATCGACGTGCTGGACGAGGCCTGGCCCGGCCGCCCCGGCCTGCCTGCAGCGCCGGTCCACGAACACCGCCCGCCCCACGCCGCCGTGTCGCGCGCCGAGAAACTCGCCGCAGTGCGGGCGGGGATGTCGCGGGCCGGTGCGGACCACCACCTCGTCTCCACCGTGGACGACGTTGCGTGGATCACCAACCTGCGCGGCACGGACGTGGACTACAACCCCGTCTTTCTCGCCCACCTGCTGATCGGCAAGCAGTCGGCCACGCTGTTTGTCGGCGCTGGCAAGGTGGACGCGGCGCTGCAGGTGCGGCTGGCGGCGGACGGCATCGTGCTGGCCGATTACGCCAGTGCAGCCCCGGCGCTCGCGCGGCTGCCTGCCGGCACCACGCTGCTGGTCGATCCGAAGCGCATCACGCTGGGGCTGCGCCAGGCGGTGCCGGCGAACGTGCGCGTCGTCGAGGCGATCAACCCGAGCACGCTCGCCAAGAGCCGCAAGACCGCTGCCGAAGCTGTCTTCGTGCGCGAGGCGATGGAGATGGACGGCGCTGCGATGTGCGCGTTCTACGCATGGTTCGAGTCGGCGCTGGGCCATGAAGCCATCAGCGAGCTGACCATCGATGAGCGCCTGAGCGCGGAGCGGGCACGCCAGCCGGGCTTCGTGTCGCTGAGCTTCCCGACCATCGCCGGCTTCAACGCCAACGGCGCGATGCCGCACTACCGCGCCACGCCCGAGTCATTCGCGTGGA
>NZ_JBFPGY010000377.1:0-5159 GCF_041083715.1 Sphaerotilus sp. | reverse complement strand
GGGCGCGTGTCGCGCAGCGCCGCGCCGGGTGTGGCCGTGTCCGGCAGGCGTGGCCCCCAGTAGCGCCACAGCGGCGCTTCGTCGGGCGGGCATTCGAGCACGACGCTGCTGCGCCGGCTGTGGAGAGTCAGGAAGTCGGCAGACAAGTCTCAGCCCTTGGTCGCACCGAGCGTCAGCCCGGCGATGAATTGTTTCTGCATCAGGAAGAAGATCAGCACCGGCGGCAGCGCGGCGACGATCGAGCCCGCCGACACCAGGTGCCACTGCGCCACCCAGATCCCGTTGAGCGACTTCAGCCCGCCGGTGACCGGCATCGCGTGGTCACCCTGGATCAGCACGGTGGACCAGAAGTAGTCGTTCCAGATGAAGGTGAAGATCAGCACCGACAGCGCCGCCAGCGCCGGCCGCACCAGCGGCAGCACGACACGCCAGAAGATCTGCCACTCGCTCGCGCCTTCGATGCGCGCCGCCTCGATCAGCTCGTGCGGCAGGTCGCGGATGAAGTTGCGCATGAAGAAGGTGCAGAAGCCCGTCTGGAAGGCGATGTGGAACAGCACCAGCCCGCCGATCGAGTCGTACAGCCCCATGCGCAGGCTCATGTCGCGCACCGGCACCATCAGGATCTGGAAGGGGATGAAGTTGCCGCCGACGAACAGGAAGAACACCGCCAGATTGGCCTTGAAGCGGTAGGTGCCCAGCGCGAAGCCGGCCAGGCAGCTCAGGCTCACCGCGCCGATCACCGTCGGGATGGCCACCAGCAGGCTGTTGACGATGTAGCGCGCGATGGGGGTGTTGCGGAAGACGGCCGAGTAGTTCTCAATCACCTGCCACTCGGTCGGCCAGCCCCAGTAGTTGCCTCCGGCGATGTCGCCCTGGCCGCGGATGGAGGTCAGCGCCACCGCGATGATGGGCAGCAGCCAGACGACGAGCGCGATGGGCAGGCCGACCTTGTAGAGCGCCTGGGTGACCGGCGACGTCTTGTTGAGCGGGGTGGGGAACATCAGGCCAGTTCCTTCTCTTGCTGGTAGATGCGCCAGAGCACGAAGGTGATGTAGACCAGCATGATCGAGAACAGCACGGTGGCGATGGCCGTCCCATAGCCCATGCGGTAGCCGTATTCGCTCAGCGCCTGCTCGTACATGTAGTACGCCAGCACGCGCGAGGAGCCGTAGGGGCCGCCGGAGGTCATGATCGACACCATGTCGAAGCTGCGCAGCGAGCCGATGATGGTGACGACGACGGCGATGAAGGTGGCGGGGCGCAACTGCGGCAGCACGACGTGCCACAGCATCGACCAGCCCTTGGCGCCTTCGAGCCGCGCCGCCTCGATCAGGTCGGGGCGCACGTTGTTCAGGCCCGTGAGGTACAGGATCATGCAGTAGGCGATCTGCGGGTACAGGCCGGCGGCGATGATGCCGTAGGTGACGAGGTGCTCGTCGGACAGCACGGCGATGCCGGGCATGCCTAAAACGGCCAGGATCTGCGTGAACAGCCCGTTGGTCGGGTTGTAGAACCAGGTGAACACCAGGCCGATGACGACCTGCGAGATCACGAAGGGGAAGAAGAACATCGACTTGACGAGGCGGATGCCCGTCACCGTCTGGTTCAGGAACAGCGCGAGCCCCAGGCCGATCGGCACCGACAGCAGGAAGAACACCAGCCAGAGCAGGTTGTTCTTCAGCGCGGTGCGGAAGTCGGGGTCGCCCGCCAGTTCGACGTAGTTGGCGACCCCGATGTACTTCGCCTTGCCCAGCCCGTCCCAGTCGTAGAAGCTGATCGCGATCGACTGGAAGATCGGCGCGATCACGTAGGTGCCGAACATCAGCAGCGCCGGCAGCAGGAACAGCCAGGGTGCCAGCTGGCGCTGGTGGCGGGTCCACCAGGAGAACTGTGGCGGTGATGGGCGGGACGACATGGGCGGCGTGCGGGCTTGCGGGCTACGGGTTCACTTGTAGACGCGCTGGCGCACGGTTTCCAGGCGCTCCAGCACTTCCTTGCGCGTGTCCGGCTTGACCATGTAGCGCTGGAAGCCTTCCATGCCGGCCTTGGCCATTTCGGCGGGTGCGTCGCGGTCATAGAACTGGCCGAGCGCGTAGGCGTTCGACAGCATCGCGAAGCCGTCCTTCAGGTAGACGTCGGTCGGCTTGGTGGCGTCCTTGTTGACCGGGAGCTGGCCGAGCGTGGCGTTGACCTCGCCCTGCACCTTGGCGCTGGCGGCGTACGCCAGGAAGCGGCGGGCATCAGCCTTGTTCTTGGCCTTGGCGGGGATGTGGATGGTGTCGGTCGGCGCGTCTTCGGCCATCGGGACGTTGTTGATCTTCGGGAACTGCATGAAGCCGAGCTGCGCTTCGGTCAGACCGCCCTTCTTCATCGGGTCGACGGCGAAGTTGCCCATCAGGTACATCGCGGCCTCGCCCTTGACGAAGGCGGGGATGGCGTCCTGCCAGTCGTAGGAGGCGTGGTTGGCCAGGAAGTAGCCCGGCTTGGTCAGGTCGTCCCAGCGGTCGAACACTTCCTGCACGCGCTTGTCGGTGTAGGGCACCTTGCCGGCGGTGAGGTCCATGTGGAACTCGTAGCCGTTGACGCGCATGTTCAGGTAGTCGAACCAGCCGCCCGTGGGCCACAGCGCCTTGGTGCCGATGGCGAACGGCGTGACGCCGGCGGCCTTCAGCTTGGCGCAGGCGGCGACCAGCTCTTTCCAGTCCTTGGGCACGGCGACGTGGTGCTTGGCGAACACGTCCTTGCGGTAGTAGATGCCCCACTGGTAGTAGGTGTAGGGCACGCCCCACTGCTTGCCGTTGATCGTCATCGACGAGGCGGCGCTCTTGAGCTGGGTGCCGAGGTTTTCCTTGGCCCAGACATCGGAGACATCCTCGAACAGGCCGGCGTTGACAAACGGGGCCATGCGGTTGCCGGCGTACCAGGTGACGATGTCCGGGGCCTCGGCGCTCAGGAAGTTGCGGATCGAGGTCTTGAAGCCTTCGTGGTCGAAGGTGTTGATCTTGACGGTCACGTCCGGGTTGGCGGCCATGAAGCCCTTGGCCATCGCTTCCCACGCGGCTTTCGGGGCCGGGTCGGAGGCGTCGGTGTTGATGACGAGCGTGCCGGCCTGCGCGGCACAGGCTGCGGCCGCCAGCGCGAGCACGCTGAAGCGGGCAGTGATCGAGGCAAGGGAAGTCTTCATCTGTCTGTCTCCGGAGTTTCTGGGGTGATGAGGTCAGACCCGCCAGATCGCCAGCGCTCTGGGGGGCAGGTGCGCGCCGCCCAGCAGGGGCGTCGCGATCGGCGTGGGCGTCCAGTCCAGCGCCTGATCCGAGAAATTGAAGGCCAGCGCCAGGCCGCCAGCGCGGCTGATGCGCAGGCCGTCGGGCAGCGGCTCCACGGCCAGCCCGGCGACGGCGGCCGCCTCCGCCAGCACCGCCTGCCAGCCGGCGGTGTCCAGCCAGCCGGCCACATAGCGCACCGGGCCGTTGCGCGCGAGGGCAGGGCGGCCATCGGCGAACGCAGCCAGCGCTTCGGCGCCGCGCAGCGCGAGGTCTTCGCGCCAGCGGGTGATCGACAGGGAGGCGCCTTCCAGCGCCACTGGTTCGGCCACACCGGGTGGCAGCGACGCCACCCGCGTCACCTGCACCCCCGCCAGCGCGGCGAGCGGCCCCGGTGGCAACGCCGACCAGGGCCCATCGGCGGCCGGAAACGACAGGTTCACCGACTTGCTGCCCGTCCGCGGCCCCAGCACGATCTGCGCGCCACTGGCTGCCGCCGTGGTCAGCGCGGCCTGCAGATCCGCGCCGACATGCAGCGCCGCCGGCAGCACGATCAGCCGGTAGCCGGACAGGTCCAGTCCCGGTCGCGGCCCGACGATGTCCACGTCCAGTCCGAGCTGCCGCAGCCCACTGTAGGCGCGGAAGGTCAGTTCCAGCGGGTGGTAGTCGGCGCCCTGCGGCTGGATCTGCCCCATCCACAGCGCGTCGTAATCGAACACCAGCGCCACGCCGGCCTTCACCGCCAGCCGCGGCGCTCCGGGCAGGGCGCCACTGGTGGCCAGGTCGGCCAGTTCCGCGCCGACCTGCGCCGCTTCGAGCGCGCCCTGGTCTTCGGATGCATCCGGGCGCAGCAGGCCGGTGTGCATCTGCTCCTGCGCGAACGGCGCCTGTCGCCAGCGGAAGTAGCTCACCACCTCGGCGCCGTGCGCGAAGGCCTGCCAGGTCCACAGCCGCACCATGCCGTCGTGTGGTGCCGGGTTCCAGTGCGCCCAGTTCACCGGACCGGGCTGCTGTTCCATCACCCACCAGCGCCCTTCGCCCTGACCGTCCGCACCCCGGCACATGCCGCGGTACAGGTCATGGTGGAACGACGGGATGTCCGGGTGCCCGGTTCGTGCCCAGCGCACCTTCTCCTCGGCGGTGAGGAAGAACATCTGCGTGAAGCCGAGCGGGTAGCTGTCCCAGGTGGCGATGTCGAGGTCGGCGGCCAGGGCGTGGTGGTCGAACTCGGTGAAGAAGCCCATGAAGTTGTGCGAGACCGGACGCCCCGGCGAGCACGCGCGCAGGATCGCCACCTGCTCGCGGTTGAATGCCACCACCTCGTCGGAGGCGAAGCGGCGCCAGTCGAGCCGGTGTGCCGGGTTCGCTTCGGTGACGGTCGGCGCGGGCAGGTCGATCTCGTCGAACGTGCGGTAGGACTGGCTCCAGAACACCGTGCCCCAGGCGTCGTTGAGCGCGCCGATCGTCGTGTAGCGCGCGGCGAGCCAGCGCCGGAATCCCTGTCGCGCCGACTCGGACAGGCTCAGCACGCTGTCGTGGCAGCCGTACTCGTTGTCGGTCTGCCAGGCGACCACGGCCGGGTGCTGCCCGTAGCGTTCCGCGATCGCGCGGCTGATGCGGCGCGACTCGGCGCGGTAGCCGGCGTGCGAGAAGCAGTAGTGCCGGCGCGAGCCGAAGCCGCGCGGGCGGCCCTGCAGGTCGATGGCCACCATGTCCGGCATGCGGTCCACCAGCCACTTCGGCGGTGTCGCGGTCGGCGTGCACAGCACGATGCCCAGGCCCGCGGCGTGCAGCGTCTCGACCGCCTCGTCCAGCCAGTCCCAGGTGAAGATGCCCGGCTCGGCCTCGATCACGCTCCAGGCGAATTCGGCGATCCGCACGACGCGGATGCCCATC
>NZ_JBFPGY010000376.1:0-5162 GCF_041083715.1 Sphaerotilus sp. | reverse complement strand
AGCAGGGTGTGGGCGACCACCATGCCCAGCGCAGCCAGGGCCATCCAGCGCAGGCGGTTGCCGGCGTGGCGGCGGCGGCGCAGCGTGTACAGCGCCAGCGCGCCGAGCACCGTCGCGGCGCTGGCCGTCCAGCCGTAGTGGCTCACCACGCCGAGCGCCTGCACCGCACCGCTGGCACCAAGCACCATCCCGATGCCCAGCAGGCCGGACTCCAGTCCGTACAGCGGTAGACAGGCAGCGAAGCCGGGCTGTCGCACGACCCGCCACGGCGCATCCCAGTGGATCGGCGGTGTGTCCGGCAATTGCCGCGGCACCCAGACGGCGGCCACCAGCGCAAGCGCCGCGTAGCTGCGGTAGACCGCCTCGGGTCGCTCGCCCATCAGCGACAGGAAGAGCGTGACCAGCAGGGTGGCGGACAGGCCCGCGAACACGGTCCAGACGGTGGTGTGGGCGGCGTAGCGGTCACGGTCGGCGTCCGACAGCAGGCTGAGTTCCAGCCAGTGCCGTGCGCCCCAGGTCAGGCCCATGAACATCCCGACCGCCAACGCCAGCAGCGGCACATGCCCCGCGACCGGCAGCAGCAGCGCCGGACAGAGGAAGCCGGCGCGAATCAGATGCGCCGGCCGCAGCGACAACCGACGGCCAAGCGCGAACGGCAGCACGATGCACCCCATGGCCACCGTCAGCATCATGGCGGTGTAGACCACCGATGCGGTCCATCCGCTGTGCGCGAACACCAGCACGGCAGCGAAGCCGATCAGCGTCGAGAAGGCGCCCTGACAGGCCAGGAAGGGAAGGAGACGGCGTTCCAGCGGGGTGGGCATGCGCGGATGCTGCGGGGCCGGTATGGCCTGCCCGGAGAGACTCGAACTCCCGACCCCCGGCTTAGAAGGCCGGTGCTCTATCCAGTTGAGCTACGGGCAGTGTGCCGATGGAAGACCTGAAATCTTGGTCGGGGCGAAAGGATTCGAACCTTCGACCCTCTGGTCCCAAACCAGATGCGCTACCAGGCTGCGCTACGCCCCGACAAGAGCCTTAGATCATAGCTGACTTTTCAGCTGGATTTCAGATAGTTGCACGCAATTCGTTTCGGCGCGGCAGATCGGGACCACGCCGGGTGCAGGTGATGGCTGCGGCGTTGGCCGCGAAATCGGCCACCCGGCGGACTTCGTCGAGCGAGATGCCAGCCAGACCTTGCGGACTGAGGCGACCAAGCTCCGCCAGCGCCACCAGCGTGGCCGCCTGGAAGGTGTCGCCTGCACCGACGGTATCCTGCACCTGCACCTGGGGCGCCAGCACCTCGCATTGCCCTTCGCGGGTCCATGCCAGCGCGCCCTTGCCGCCGCGCGTCATCATCACCAGCGACACGCCGGCAGCCAGCCAGCGTGCAGCCAGATCGGCCGGATCCAGCGCCGGGTAGAGCCGCTCGAAGTCCTCGTCGCTGAGCTTGAGAAGGTGTGCGCGCGAAGACATCCATTCGATGTTGTCGCGCCAGGCGTCCAGCGAAGGCTCGACATTCAAGCGCACGTTCGGGTCGTAGGAGATGACGGTAGCGGCATGGCGCTGCTCGACCAGCACGCGGATGGTGGACGCAATCGGCTCGACCACGCAGCCGAACGAGCCGAAATGGATGGCCACCACCTCGGCCGGCAGGCGTGCAAGGTGCTCGGGCAGCAACTGGCGGTCCGAGCCACCTGTGCCATAGAAGCGGTAGCTGGGCACGCCATTGGCGTCGACACCGACCAGACTCAGCGTCGTCGGTGCGTCGTTCAGAACCACGGCCTCGGTCGAGATGCCCTCGTCGACCACGCTCTTCAGGATGCGCTCGCCCAGGAAGTCGCGCGAGATCGCGCCCAGAAAGACTGCAGGCTGGCCCATGCGTTGCACACCGGCGGCCACATTCAGCGGTGAGCCACCCACCACGGCGTCCAAGTGCAGCCCGGTGGAAGTGGGTCCGTCCTGGAACACATCCAGCAATGACTCACCACAGATGACGATGGGCAGGTTCGCAGGCGCAGCACTCATGGTTTACTCGGTCAACAGGTTCGGGGTCGCGATCGTCTCACTCCTCGGGAGCGATGACACTAGGGAAATCACTAAATCAAGCTAGTTGATTTAATTAGTCGAGCCGCTACCATTCATTCCGCAGGTTCACCAGACAGCGGACCTCACCTCACCACCTGGCTCGTTCCACGGGCCGCCTTCATCTTCCGGAGACAAAACATGTCGCGTCTTTCCACCCTGGGCTTCGCCGCCGCTCTCGCCTGCTTCGCCACCTCGACGATGGCTGCGCAGCCCGTCATCGGCCTGATCACCAAGACCGAAACCAACCCGTTCTTCGTCAAGATGAAGGAAGGCGCCGAAGCCGAAGCCAAGAAGCTGGGCGCCAAGCTGCTGTCCGCCGCCGGCAAGCAGGACGGCGACACCGCCGGCCAGATCACCGCGATGGAAAACATGGTCGCCGCCGGCGCCAAGACCATCCTGATCACCTCATCGGGTGACGCGATCGTCCCGACCATCAAGAAGATCAAGGCCCAGGGCGTGCAAGTCATCGCCCTCGACAGCCCGGTGCCGGAAGCGGACGCCCTGTTCGCCACCAACAACTACAAGGCCGGCGAGCTGATCGGCGCCTACGCCAAGGCCCAGCTGGGCGGCAAGAAGCCCGTCATCGCCACGATGGACCTGTTCCCCGGCCACCCGGTGGGTGCGCAGCGCCACAACGGCTTCCTGGCCGGCTACGGCCTGAAGACCCTGCCCGCCGAGAGCAACGAGCTGGCCCAGCCGGCTGAAGTGGTCTGCATGGCCGACAGCTTCGGCGACGCCGCCAAGGGCCAGACCGGCATGGAAAACTGCCTGCAGAAGAACGCCGACATCAACGTGGTGTACGCCATCAACGAACCCGCTGCCGCCGGTGCCTACAAGGCGCTGAAGGCCGCTGGCAAGGAAAAGGACGTCGTCATCCTGGGTGTGGACGGCATGTGCTCCAACGGCGTGGGCAACGTCGAGAAGGGCGTGATCGCCGCCACCTCGATGCAGTACCCGCTGAAGATGGCCGCGATGGGCGTGGCCGCTGGCGTCAAGTACGCCAAGGACGGCAAGCGTCAGGCCGGCTACACCGACACCGGTGTGGACCTGGTGGCGGCCAAGGCGGTTGCTGGCGTCAAGAGCATCGACACCAAGAAGGCCCGTGGTCAGTGCTGGGGTGACTGATCTGGCGTGAGTCCAGATCCGTCAGGATCTCTCCGGATCTCTGATCGCACAGGGGCGGTCACACGATCGCCCCTGATCCGAAAGCCCCGTGAGCACGGGGCTTTCCTTTCTCGTCGTGCATGACACCGGCCTGTCCGATCGCTCGATGCACGCCACCAGCGAGCCACACCCATGAATTCGCTCAAAGCCAAGCTACCCCCGATCGGGACACTGGGCCCAGCCATTGCGCTGATCCTGGCCTGCGCCTTCTTTTCGTTCCAGCATGAACGTTTTCTCACGCTGCAGAATTTCTCGTTGATCCTGCAGCAGGTCATGGTGGTGGGCACGATCGCCATCGGCCAGACCCTGATCATCCTCACCGCCGGCATCGACCTGTCCTGCGGCATGGTCATGGCGCTGGGCTCGATCGTGATGACCAAGGTCGCCGCCGACTACGGCCTGAATGCGCCGCTGGCCATCCTGTGCGGCGTCGCGGTGACGACCCTGTTCGGCCTGGTCAACGGCCTGCTGGTCACCCGCATCAAGCTGCCGCCCTTCATCGTCACGCTGGGCACCCTGAACATCGCCTTCGCGGTCACACAGCTCTATTCGCACGCGCAGACCATCACCCAGATCCCCGACGGCATGAACCTGCTGGGCGACACCTTCGGCCTGGGCGGCGCCCGCGTCGCCTACGGGACCGTCCTGATGCTCGCGCTGTACATCGGCACCTGGCTCTGGCTGCGCGAGACCGCACCGGGCCGCCACGTCTACGCCGTCGGCAACAACCCCGAAGCCACCCGCCTGACCGGCATCCCGACCGACCGCGTGCTGCTGACCGTCTACGCGCTGGCCGGCACGTTCTACGGCATCGCCTCGATGCTGGCCGTGGCACGGACCGGTGCAGGTGACCCGAATGCCGGCCAGACCGAGAACCTCGATGCCATCACGGCCGTGGTGCTCGGTGGCACCAGCCTGTTCGGCGGCCGCGGCATCCTGCTCGGCACGCTGGTGGGCGCGATGATCGTCGGCGTGTTCCGCAACGGTCTGACGCTGATGGGTGTGTCGTCGGTCTACCAGATCCTGGTGACCGGCATCCTGGTGATCCTGGCCGTGGCCACGGATCAGATGTCTCGCAAGGGGGGCCGCTGAGATGAGCGCACAACCGCAAATCGTGATGAAGGCCACCGGCCTGGTGAAACGCTATGGCCAGGTGACTGCGCTCGACGGCGCCGACTTCGAGCTGCGTGCCGGCGAGATCCTCGCCGTCATCGGCGACAACGGCGCGGGCAAGTCCTCGCTGATCAAGTGCCTGTCGGGCGCGACCATTCCCGACGAAGGCTCGATCGAACTGGACGGCAAGCCGATCCATTTCAAGAGCCCGATCGACGCCCGCCGCGTCGGCATCGAGACGGTCTACCAGGACCTCGCCGTGGCCCCGGCCATGACGATCGCCGAGAACCTCTTCCTCGGTCGTGAGCTGCGCCGCCCCGGCTTTGCCGGCAGCGTGCTGCGCATGATCGACAAGAAGAAGATGCTCGAACAGAGCATCGCCCGGATGAACGACCTGAAGGTCGGCATCCGCTCGATGACGCAGGCGGTGGAGACGCTGTCGGGTGGTCAGCGCCAGTGCGTGGCCGTGGCGCGTGCGGCGGCGTTCGCCGAGCATGTGGTGATCCTGGACGAGCCGACCGCCGCACTGGGTGTCAAGGAAGGCAACATGGTGCTGGAGCTGATCCGCCGGGTGCGCGACAAGGGCCTGCCGGTGATCCTGATCAGCCACAACATGCCACACGTCTTCGAGATCGCCGACCGCATCCACGTCGCCCGGCTGGGCAAGCGGGCTGCGGTGCTGAACCCGAAGAAGATCAGCATGAGCGACACCGTGGCGGTGATGACGGGCGCCATGTCGGCCGACCAGATCCCCAAGGATGCGCTCGCCTGAGACGCCTCTGCACTCACGCACGCACACC
>NZ_JBFPGY010000375.1:0-5166 GCF_041083715.1 Sphaerotilus sp. | reverse complement strand
GCGTGGGAGGTGTCCAGCGTCGCGTCCATCATCGATCTGGTCTGCGCCCGCTACGGGCAGGCGGTGCTCACGGCCAGCGCGGTGGCGGCGTCGGGGCGGGCGGACGAGCTGTCGGTGCGGCCGATCATGGCGCCAAGCCTGCCCAGCGTGCTGTGCCTGGCCGCGTCGTCGCGCCAGCGCAGCACGCCACTGATCCGCCTCACCCGCCGCTTGCTGGAGGAGCTGGCGCGGGGCCTGCCGCAGGCGGCTGCGGCGCAGTCGCTGCCTGGCTGAATGCCATCGATATGCTGATTCGACATAGCAGCTAGTGCAGAAATCCCCTGTTCGGCATGGAGCGAGATGTCCAGAATCCGCGCACCCCTTCTTGCCGCCAGGCGCCTGTACCCCCATGACTGCTGTCCCGCTCGAACCGACGCTGGCCGAACTCCACGGCATCTCCTCGATGGCCACCCGCCAGGTGCTGGCCGATCTGGTGGCGGCGTATGCGCCGCGCTCTGACGTGCCGGTGGTGATCGAGTCGGTCGGCGGTGTCGATGCGGCCCGGCGTGTGCTGGCAGGTGAGGCGTTCGACGTGGTGATCCTCGCCTCCGACGCCATCGACAAGCTGATCGCGGCCGGCTGCGTGGTGGCGGACAGCAAGGTCGACCTCGTGCATTCGGGTGTGGCCGTCGCCGTGCGCGCCGGGGCGCCGCGGCCGGACATCGGCTCGGAGGCCGCCGTGCGCGCCGCGGTGCTGGTCGCCCGCAGCGTGGGCTACTCCACCGGCCCGAGCGGCGTGGCGCTGGCCAGGCTGTTCGAGCGCTGGGGCATCGCCGGCGAGATCGCCGCGCGGCTGGTCACGCCGCCACCCGGTGTCCCGGTCGGTTCGCTCGTGGCACGTGGCGAGGTCGAACTCGGTTTCCAGCAGTTCAGCGAGCTGATCAACCTGGATGGCCTCGACGTGCTCGGTCCGCTGCCGCCCGCCATCCAGATCACCACCACCTTTTCCGCTGGCGTCTGCACGTCGGCTGCCCCCGCCCGGGCCGCGGCCGTGCGCGAGATGCTGGCCTTCATGGCCTCGCCCGCAGCGGCCGACGCCAAGCGCCGCCAAGGCATGGATCCGGCCTGAGCCACCCACCGTTCACCAGGAGACTCCCCATGATCATCGACGTCCACGGCCACTACACCACCGCCCCGGCCGCCCTCGGCCTCTGGCGCGATCTGCAGATCGCCGCGCTGAAAGACCCGTCCAAGGCGCCGAACCCGGCGGATCTGAAGATCAGCGACGACGAACTGCGCGAGTCGATCGAGACCAACCAGCTCAAGCTGATGAAGCAGCGCGGCTCGGACCTGACCATCTTCAGCCCGCGCGCCAGCTTCATGGCGCACCACATCGGCGACTTCCAGACATCGAGCACCTGGGCGGCGATCTGCAATGAACTCTGCTTCCGCGTGGCCGAGCTGTTCCCGGACCACTTCATCCCGGCCGCGATGCTGCCGCAGTCGCCCGGCGTCGATCCGGCGACCTGCATCCCCGAGTTGGTCAAGTGCGTCGAGCAGTTCGGCAACGTCGGCATCAACCTGAACCCGGATCCGTCCGGCGGCCACTGGACCTCGCCGCCGCTGAGCGACAGGAGCTGGTACCCCATCTACGAGAAGATGGTCGAGTACGACATCCCGGCGATGGTCCACGTGTCGACCAGCTGCAACAGCTGCTTCCACACCACCGGCGCGCACTACCTGAACGCGGACACGACGGCGTTCATGCAGTGCCTGACCAGCGACCTGTTCAAGGACTTCCCGACCCTGAAGTTCCTGATCCCGCACGGCGGCGGCGCGGTGCCGTATCACTGGGGCCGTTTCCGTGGCCTGGCGCAGGAGCTGAAGAAGCCGCTGCTGTCCGAGCACCTGCTGAACAACATCTACTTCGACACCTGCGTCTACCACCAGCCGGGCATCGACCTGCTGACCAAGGTGATCCCGGTCAAGAACATCCTGTTCGCCAGCGAGATGATCGGCGCCGTGCGCGGCATCGACCCGGAAACCGGCCACTACTACGACGACACCAAGCGCTACGTCGCCGCCACGGCCAACCTGACCGACGACGAACGCTTCCAGATCTACGAAGGCAACGCCCGCCGCGTCTTCTCGCGCCTGGACACCGCACTCAAAGCCAAAGGACTCTGACCATGACTTCCCTGATGAACCAGCTCGGCGTTGTCAAACGCGGCATCGTGCGTGCGGATCCTGCCGCGGTCGAGAAGCTGTCGCGCTTCGGCGTGGCCACCATCCACGAGGCCATGGGCCGCGTCGGTCTGATGAAGCCCTATATGCGGCCGATCTACACCGGCGCCAAGATCTGCGGTACCGCGGTCACCGTGCTGCTGCAGCCGGGTGACAACTGGATGATGCACGTCGCCGCCGAGCAGCTGCAGCCTGGCGACGTCGCCGTGGCGGCCTGCACCACCGACAACGCCGACGGCTTCTTCGGCGACCTGCTGGCGACCAGCTTCCAGGCGCGCGGCGCCAAGGGCCTGGTCATCGACGGCGGCGTGCGCGACGTGGACGAGCTGCAGGCCATGGGCTTCCCGGTCTTCGCCAAGGCCATCCACGCCAAGGGCACGATCAAGGCCACGCTGGGCTCGGTCAACATCCCGGTGGTCTGCGCCGGTGCGCTGGTCAACCCGGGCGACGTGGTGATCGCGGATGCCGACGGCATCGTCGTCGTGCCCGCCGCGATGGCGCAGCAGGTGGCCGATGCGGCCGAGAAGCGCGAGAGCTTCGAAGGAGAGAAGCGCGCCCGCTTCGCCGCGGGCGAGCTGGGGCTGGACATGTACAAGATGCGCGAGCCGCTGGAAAAAGCCGGCCTGCGCTACATCGACTGACCGCCCGCCGCGTCGACAGGCGCACCGAGGCCGGCCGGATCCTCGGCCATGCCAATGACCGCAATCCCAAGGACTGAGACACCATGAGCAAACCCACCACGGGTGATTTCACCAAGACCGCGGGCTGGATGGACTGGTACACCGGTCCGACCCGGCCGGCGTTCCAGCTGCCCGCAGGCGCCGTCGATGCGCACTGCCACGTCTTCGGCCCCGGTGCCGAGTTCCCCTACGCGCCGGAGCGCAAGTACACGCCCTGCGATGCCTCGAAGCACGCGCTGTACGCCCTGCGCGACCACCTCGGCTTCGCCCGCAACGTCGTCGTGCAGGCCACCTGCCACGGTGCTGACAACCGCGCCATGATCGACGCCTGCGTGTCCTCGGGCGGCAAGGCCCGCGGGGTTGCCACCGTGCGCCGCAGCGTCACCGACGACGAGCTGCAGGCGATGCACGCGGCTGGCGTGCGCGGTGTGCGCTTCAACTTCGTCAAGCGGCTGGTGGACTTCACGCCCAAGGACGAGCTGATGGAGATCGCCGCCCGCATCGGCCAGCTGGGCTGGCACGTGGTCATCTACTTCGAGGCGGTGGACCTGCCCGAGCTGTGGGACTTCTTCACCGCGCTGCCGACGATGGTCGTCGTGGACCACATGGGCCGTCCGGACGTGTCCAAGCCGATCGACGGCCCGGAGTTCACGCTGTTCCTGGAGTTCATGCGCCAGCACCCGAACGTCTGGAGCAAGGTGAGCTGCCCCGAGCGCCTGAGCGTCACCGGCCCGAAGGCGCTGGACGGCGAGCGCAACGCCTACGCCGACGTGGTGCCCTTCGCCCGCCGCGTGGTCGAGGAGTTCCCGGACCGCGTGCTCTGGGGCACCGACTGGCCGCACCCGAACCTGAAGGACCACATGCCCGACGACGGTCTGCTGGTCGATTTCATCCCGCACATCGCACCGACCGCCGAGCTGCAGCGCCAGCTGCTGGTGGACAACCCGATGCGCCTGTACTGGCCCGAAGAAGCCGGCGCCTGAGTCCGGTGCCGCCCCCACGAGGAGACAAGCTGTGCACCACAAGAACACCACGACCAGGCGCACCAGCCGCTGCGCTGCGCTGACGCTGATCGCCGCTGCCGCCCTGTCCGCCTGCGGCACCACAACACTGCGTGCCACGCCGGTCGCCTGTGCCGAGTTGCCGGCCGCGCTGGCCTCGCTGAAGAACGTGCGTGTCACGGCAGCCAGGGACGTGGCCGCCGACGGCAAGGGCACGCCTGCGCATTGCCAGGTCACCGGGGTCGCCAACGAGCGCACGGGCGTGGACGGCAATGCCTATGCCATCGGCTTCGAAATGCGGCTGCCGCAGGCGTGGAACAAGGGCTTCCTGCACCAGGTGAATGGCGGCAATGACGGCAAGGTCGTGCCGGCAACGGGCGCGCTGGGCGTGCTGGCGGTCAACGGATTGCAGCGTGGCTTCGCGGTGATCAGCTCCGACTCGGGCCACACCGAGGCGGATCCGGCGAACGCGAACTTCGGCCTGGCGCAGGGCAACGCCTTCGGCCTCGACCCGCAGGCGCGCCGCGACTACGGCTACACCGCCGACGACACCATGTACACGGTGGCGCAGGCGCTGATCGCACGCCACTACGGACAGGCTCCGGTGCGCAGCTACATGGCTGGCTGCTCCAACGGCGGTCGCCACGCACTGGTCGCGGCCACCCGCTACGCCGACCGCTACGACGGCATCCTGGCCGGTGCGCCGGGGTTCAATCTGCCCAAGGCTGCCGTGCAGCACGCCTGGGACGTGCAGAGCTGGCAGATGGTGAACCCCGCCGATCCGGACATCCGCAAGGCCTTCAGCCCGGACGACATGAGGCTGGTCGCTGCCAAGGTGCTGGAGAAGTGCGACGCGCTCGACGGTGCGGTCGACGGTGTTGTGGGCGATCTCGTGCGCTGCCAGTCGGTGTTCAAGCTGGCGGATCTGCAGTGTGCCGGCGACAAGACACCGCGGTGCCTGAGTGCCACGCAGGTCATGGCACTCGACCGTGCCTTCGCTGGTCCGCGCAACAGCAAGGGCGAGCCGCTCTACAGCGACTGGTCGTTCGACGCCGGCATGGGCGCGGGCAACTGGCGCTTCTGGAAGCTGGAAAGCCAGATCCCGCCGTGGGACAAGCTGCCGCTGATCGCCACGATGGGCGCCGGCTCGCTGTCCTACATCTTCACGACACCGCCGACGACGACCAGCGGAACGCCAGCCGCGCTGCTGGATTACCTGACCAAGTTCAACTTCGACACCGATGCACCGCGCATCTTCGCCC
>NZ_JBFPGY010000374.1:0-5175 GCF_041083715.1 Sphaerotilus sp. | reverse complement strand
GCACCAGCACCAGCCACCCCAGGGCGAAGACGAAGGCGCCCGAGGACCAGTCGATCGTGCGGTCCTCGGTCCACCACGCCAGCGCGCCGGTGACGAGCAGGCAGGGCAGGAATTGCGCCACCGCGCCGGTGCGGAAATCGAAGCGCGGGCAGAAGCGCTTCTGGTAGAGCGTGCCCGCCGTGATGCCCAGCAGCGCGATCAGCGCTGCGGGCAGGCCGGGCAGGTGGACGAGCTGGCCGAGGGTGTGCAGGTCCAGCCCCGCGCCCGCCAGCCGCGACGACAGCACCAGCACCACGCCCGCCAGCCCGAGCACGAGCCCCAGCCACTGCTTCGGCCGCACCGCCTCGCCCAGCACCCAGCCGGCGCCGACCGCGGTCAGCAGCGGCTGCAGGCCGACGACGAGGCTCGACACGCCAGCCGGCAACCCCTGCGAGATGCCCGTGAACACGCCGCCGAGGTAGATCCCGTGCACCAGCAGCCCCGCCACCGCCAGATGGCCCCACGCACGCGCACCCTGCGGCCACGGTGCCTGCACCCACAGCGCGGCCAGCGCCATCAGGCCGACGACCAACGCGTAGCGGGTGGCCAGAAAACCCAGTGGCGGTGCGTGCGGCAGCCCGAGCTTGGCACCGATGAAGCCGGTGCTCCACAGCAGCACGAACAGCAGCGGTGCGTGGCGCACCCAGCCCGTTGCGGGCGCGGCGGGGCTGGTCATGCCGGTCGGTGCCGGGCGATCTTGTCCAGCAGCTCGATCAGCAGGGCGCGTTCGGCGCGGCTGAGGCAGCCGTCGAGTTCGGCTTCCATCGCCGGCGTCTTCGCGGTGATCTCGTCGGCGAGCGCGCGGCCGGCGTCGGTCAGCATCACGTGCTGCGAGCGGCGGTCGATCTCGCTGCGCACCCGCTGCAGCAGGCCACGGTCCTGCACCCGGTCGAGCAGGATGGTCAGATTGGGCGCAGACAGCGCCAGCGACTGCGCTAGCTGCTTGGGCGTGAGCTGTGCATGGGTCGCCAGCAGCATCAGCAGCGAGTACTCGACCGGACGCAGGTCGTAGGGCTGACCGAAGTGCTTGAGAAAGGTGACGTGGGTGGTCACGCGGGCACAGGCCAGGTGGTGGCCGACGACGCCGTCCAGCACACCCTGCGCGGCCCCCGGTTTCTTGGTGCTGCTGCTCATGGCCGCATGATGCCCGCCCGCGGGCGCCGCGCCCATCACGCGGGAATCCAGCCCAGCGCCAGTGTCGCGTCCGCCACACGCTGCCAGCGCCAGCGCGCCGCGGGCAGCAGCCAGGTGCGGCCGTGGTGCGTGACGGTGCACAGCCAGTCGCGGCGAGCGGTATCGGTGTCGTTCAGTGCCGCCCGTGCCAGCCGTGCCCAGCTCCAGGCCAGCAGGCTGTGGCCCAGCGCGTGCAGGTAATCGTCGGCGACAAGGAAGGGCCGGTCTGGCGCGGCGGCCCGGCCAGCCTGCAGCGCTGCCGTCGCAGCGACGATGGTCTCGACCTCGTCGCAGAGCGTCGCGGCCCAGGTGCGCAGCGTGCTGTCCGCGTCGTCTGGTGCGGCCAGCAGGGTGTCGATCTCGGTGCGGAACACGTCCAGCAGCAGGTCCAGCCGCTGCGGCCGGTCCAGTACCTTGCGCATCAGCAGGTCGATGGCCTGGATCTCGTTGGTGCCTTCGTAGATCAGCGCGATGCGGCTGTCGCGCACATGCTGCTCGATGCCCCAGTCGTGCACATAGCCATGGCCGCCGAGCACGCCCAAGGCTTCGTTGGCGCCATGGTGACCGAGGTGGGTGAGGAAGGCCTTGAGGATGGGCGTCAGCAGCGCCACCAGGTCGTCGCGCTCCTGGCGCACGGCGGCGTCCGGGTGGTGCTCCGATTCGTCGAGCAGGATGGCCGTCCAGTACGCCATGACCCGCGCGCCCTCGCACTGCGCGTGCAGGTCGAGCAGCGTGCGGCGCATCGCCGGGTGCCAGACGATCGGGTCCGGACCCTTGTGTGCGGGGTCCGCGTCTGCGGGACGGGCGGGTGCGCGCAGTTGCAGCCGCTCGCGGGCGTAGCCGGTGGCAATCTGGCAGGCGGCCTCCAGGTGGCCGAGGCCCTGCATCCCGACGTGCAGCCGTGCCGAGTTCATCATCAGGAACATCGCCGCCAGTCCGGCGTTCGGCTCGCCCAGGATCCAGCCTTCGGCGCGGTCGAAGCGCATCTGGGCGGTGGCGCTGCCCTTGATGCCCATCTTCTTCTCGATGCCGTCGCACCACGCGCCGTTGCGCCGGCCGTCGGGCAGGAACTTGGGCACCAGCACCAGCGTGAGGCCCTTCGTCCCCGCGGGCGCGCCAGGCAGGCGGGCGAGCACGAGGTGGACGATGTTGTCCGTCATGTCCTGGTCGCCGCCGGAGATGAAGATCTTGTTGCCCGTGACCGTGACCGCTGCGCCGTTGACCACGGGGGCCTGCGCGTCCACTGGCTCGCAGCGGGTGCGGGTCAGGCCGAGGTCGCTGCCGGCCTGTGGCTCGGTCAGGTTCATCGTCGAGAGCCACTCGCCGCTGACGACCTTCGGCAGGTAACGCGCGCGCAGCTCGGGCACCGCGTGGTGGCGGATCGCTTCGTACGCACCGTGCAGCAGCCCCGGGTACATCGTCCAGGCGTGGTTGGCCGAGACCAGCATTTCGTAGAGTGCCGCGTTGAGCAGGCTGGGCAGGCCCTGGCCGCCGTCCTCGGGCGCGCAGGGCAGCGAGGGCCAGCCACCCTCGACGAAGGCCTTCCAGGCGGCGGGATAGCCCGTGGGCGTTTTCACCTCGTTGGCGTGCCAGCGGCAGCCTTCGGTGTCGCCGGTGCCGTTGATCGGCGCGATCACCCCGTGGGCGAAACGACCCGCCTGCTCCAGCACCTCGCGGGCGATGTCGGCGTCGAGGTCGGCGAAGTCGGGTTGGTCGCGCCAGGAGGCGGGCGCGTCCAGCACCTGCTCGATGACGTACTGCATGCGCTGCAGCGGCGGGGTCCAGGTGCTCATGGGAGGCTTACTTCTTCTGCGCGCCGAGGTAGGTCTCGATCACGCGGGCGTCGCCGGCCAGCGCGCGTGCTGGTCCTTCCAGCGCGATCGCGCCGGTCTCCAGCACGTAGCCATAGTCGGCGACTTCGAGCGCGGCACGGGCGTTCTGCTCGATCAGCAGGATGCTCACGCCCGTCTCGCGCAGCTTGGTGATGATGCGGAAGATCTCGCGCACGATCAGCGGCGCCAGGCCCAGACTCGGCTCGTCGAGCATCAGCACCTTCGGCTGGCTCATCAGCGCCCGGCCGACCGCCAGCATCTGGCGCTCGCCGCCGGACATCGTGCCGGCGTGCTGGTCGCGGCGCTCCTTCAGGCGCGGGAACAGCGTGTAGACGACATCGAGCTGGTCGCGCCACTGGCCGTTGCCGCCGCGCATCTGGCGCCAGCCGCCGAGCACGAGGTTGTCCTCGACCGTCATGGTCGCGAACAGCTCGCGCTTCTCCGGCACCAGCGCGAGGCCGGCCATCACGCGGTCTTCCAGCGTGATGTTGGCGAGGTCCTGGCCGTCGAAGAGCACCTTGCCCGTCGAGGGCAGCACGCCCATCAGCGCGTTCAGCGTCGTGGACTTGCCGGCGCCGTTCGGGCCGATCACGGTGACGACGCTGCCGGCCGGCAGCGTCAGGTTCAGGCCCGAGAGCACCTCGGCCTTGCCGTAGCCGGCGTGCAGGCCGGTGACGGACAGCAGGGGAGTGGGGGAGGTCGTCGTCATGGTGTCAGTGCTCCGTGCCGAGGTAGGCGGCACGCACGACCGGGCTGGCCTGCACCTCGGCCGGCGTGCCCTCGATCAGCTTGGTGCCGAACTCCATCACCACGATGCGGTCGGTCAGGTTCATCACGAAGTCCATGTCGTGTTCGACCAGCAGCAGGCTCATGCCTTCGCCCTTGAGCTGGCGCAGCACATCGGCCAGCGCCTGCTTTTCCTTGTGGCGCAGGCCGGCGGCAGGCTCGTCCAGCAGCAGCAGCGCCGGGTCGGTGCACAGTGCGCGGGCGATCTCCATCATCCGCGCCGGGCCGAGGGCGAGGTTGCCGGCGAGTTCGTGCATCTGGTCCTGCATGCCGATGCGGATGAGCTGGCGTTCGGCTTCGCGGAAGAGCTGGCGCTCCTCGGCGCGGTCCAGGCGCAGCATCGCCTGGACGGTGCCTGACGAGCTGCGCAGGTAGCCGCCGAGGGCGACGTTCTCCAGCACCGTCATGTCCGGCAGCATCTTCACGTGCTGGAAGGTGCGCGACATGCCGCGGCGGGCGATCTCGCGCGAGGACAGCGCCGAGACGTCTTCCCCACGGAAACGCACCCGGCCCGAGGTCTTGCCGAGCACGCCCGACACGAGGTTGAAGGTGGTGGACTTGCCCGCACCGTTCGGACCGATCAGGCCGACGATGTCGCCGGTGCGGATCTGGAAGCTGACGTCGTTCACCGCGACGAGCCCGCCGAACTGCTTGCGCACCTGGTCCACGTCGAGCAGCAGGTCGCCGGGCGCCGGTTTGCTGCGCTCGGGCAGCGGCGCGGCGTCGGCCCAGTCACGCACCCGCTGGCGCGAGGGCAGGAAGCGGTCGAACAGCCTCTCCAGGTGCGGCCAGAGGCCTTCCGGCGCGTACTTCAGCACGACCACCAGCACGACACCGAACACGATGGTCTCGTAGTTGCCGCTGGAGCCGAACAGGCGCGGCAGCCAGTCCTGCAACTGCTCCTCGATGACCTTGACCAGCGCCGCGCCGGTGAAGGCGCCCCAGACATTGCCCACGCCGCCCAGCACGGCCATGAACAGGTACTCGATGCCCTTGCCAAGCGCGAACGGCGAGGGGTTCACCGTGCGCTGGAAGTGTGCGAACAGCCAGCCCGAGACCGACGCCAGCATCGCCGCCAGCACGAAGGCCAGCACCTTGTAGCGGTAGGTCGAGATGCCCATCGCTTCGGCCATCGTCACGCCGCCCTTGAGCGCGCGGATGGCGCGGCCGGTGCGCGAGTCCAGCAGGTGGACCACGCCGACCGCCGCCAGCAGCGCTACGATCCAGATCACGTAGAAGTAGCTGCGCCCCGACGCCAGGCTCAGACCGAACAGCGTCATCGCCGGCACGCCCAGGATGCCGTCGTACTTGCCCAGCCAGTCCATGTTGGACATGGTGTAGTAGA
>NZ_JBFPGY010000373.1:0-17008 GCF_041083715.1 Sphaerotilus sp. | reverse complement strand
GCCGGCAGCGCCACGGCGGCCAAGATGCCGATGATGGCCACGACGATCATCAGTTCGATCAGCGTGAAACCTTGTTGAACTCGCTTCATGTTGCTTCCTGCCATAGGTGGGTAAAGATGCTTGTACTGTGCAGGGTCCGTGCCAGCCTCGAACCACACAGGAACTGCCCGATTCATCCTCTGTTGCCTGCTGCAAGCGACGAGAAATGGTGCTCGATCCGCCCGATGCTGACAAAAAACGTCACTTCCGGCATGCCGCCAACAAGATGTGTCACCCCGCCCAGAAAAAAAGGGCCGCATCGCTGCGGCCCTTTTCGTTGTGCGCTGAGCGTTGCTCAGGCAGCGGACATTACATGTCCATGCCGCCCATGCCGCCCATGCCACCCATGCCGCCAGGCATGCCACCGGCGCCGGACTCTTCCTTCGGCGCTTCGGCGATCATGCACTCGGTGGTCAGCATCAGCGAGGCGACCGACGCGGCGTTCTGCAGCGCGGTGCGGGTGACCTTCGTCGGGTCCAGGATGCCCATGTCGATCATGTCGCCATAGGTGTCGTTGGCGGCATTGAAGCCGTAGTTGCCCGAACCGGCCAGGATGGCGTTCACGACCACGCTCGGCTCGCCACCGGCGTTGGCCACGATTTCGCGCAGCGGGGCTTCGATGGCCTTCAGGACCAGCTTGATGCCGGCGTCCTGGTCCGCGTTGTCGCCAGCGATGACGCCAGCAGCTTGACGCGCACGCAGCAGGGCCACGCCGCCACCCGCCACGATGCCTTCTTCGACGGCGGCACGGGTCGCGTGCAGCGCGTCTTCGACACGGGCCTTCTTTTCCTTCATCTCGACTTCGGTGGCAGCACCGACCTTGATGACGGCAACGCCACCAGCCAGCTTGGCCACGCGCTCTTGCAGCTTCTCGCGGTCGTAGTCGCTCGACGCTTCTTCGATCTGGATGCGGATCTGCTTGACGCGCGCTTCGATGATGTCGGCGGTACCGGCACCATCGATGATGATGGTGTTTTCCTTGCCCACTTCGACGCGCTTGGCCTGGCCGAGGTCAGCCAGCGTGACCTTGTCCAGCGACATGCCGACTTCTTCGGCGATGACCTTGCCGCCCGTCAGGATGGCGATGTCTTCCAGCATGGCCTTGCGGCGGTCGCCGAAGCCCGGTGCCTTGACAGCGACAACCTTCAGGATGCCGCGGATGGTGTTCACCACCAGCGTGGCCAGCGCTTCGCCGTCCACGTCTTCAGCGACGATCAACAGCGGGCGGCCGGCCTTGGCGACCTGCTCCAGCGTCGGCAGCAGGTCACGGATGTTGGATACCTTCTTGTCGTACAGCAGCACGAAGGGGTTGTCCAGGATCGCCGACTGCTTTTCCGGGTTGTTGATGAAGTACGGCGACAGGTAGCCGCGGTCGAACTGCATGCCCTCGACGATGTCGAGTTCGTTGTCCAGCGACTTGCCGTCTTCGACGGTGATGACGCCTTCCTTGCCGACCTTGTCCATCGCCTTGGCGATGATCTCGCCGATCGACGAGTCGCTGTTGGCGGAGATCGAGCCGACCTGGCTGATTTCCTTGGTCGTCGTGGTGGCCTTCGAGGCAGCCTTCAGCTGGGCGACCAGGGCGGTGACCGCCTTGTCGATGCCGCGCTTCAGGTCCATCGGGTTCATGCCGGCGGCCACGTACTTCATGCCTTCGCGCACGATGGCTTGCGCCAGCACGGTGGCGGTGGTGGTGCCATCACCGGCGTTGTCGGAGGTCTTGGAAGCGACTTCCTTGACCATCTGCGCGCCCATGTTCTGCAGCTTGTCCTTCAGTTCGACTTCCTTGGCGACCGACACACCGTCCTTGGTCACGGTCGGGGCGCCGAACGAGCGCTCCAGAACGACGTTGCGACCCTTGGGGCCCAGCGTGACCTTGACCGCATTGGCCAGGATGTTCACGCCTTCAACCATGCGGTGACGGGCATCTGCACCAAAAATAACGTCTTTAGCTGCCATGTTCTGACTCCGGAATCTTGAATGAATGAAGGGACGGGATTACTTGCCGACGACGGCGAAGAGGTCTTCTTCGCGCATCACGAGCAGTTCGTCGCCATCGACCTTGACCGACTGGCCGCTGTACTTGCCGAACAGCACGCGATCGCCGACCGCCACGTTCAGGGCGATGAAGTCGCCCTTGTCGTTGCGCTTGCCCGGGCCGACGGCCAGCACTTCACCCTGATCGGGCTTCTCTGCGGCGTTGTCGGGGATCACGATGCCCGAGGCAGTCTTGGTTTCTTGTTCCAGACGCTTGACGATGACGCGGTCGTGCAGAGGACGAAGTTTCATTGCATCTCCTAGATACAGAGCAAATTCAGTGGGTGGGTGACTAGCACTCACCCATGGCGAGTGCTAACAGAACTGATTATAGGAACGGACCCGGCGCTTTCAAGAGGGGCGTCGCAGAGAAACCGCTAATCTTCTGGGGCTGCTCCCGGCCTGCTCCTCCGTGCTCTTCGCATGACATGCCCATGAACACCCTGCCCGACGCCCGAACCGCCCTGCCCCCGGACGATGATCTCCGCGCAATCCTGCACAACGAGGTCCATGCACGGCCAACGGCGCGCATCCGGCTGCCGGCACTGGTGGTCTATGTCGCCGTGCTGAACGAGGGCGTGCGCCGGGAAGACGAGTGGGCGCACCTGAAGCGCCTGCCCGGCCAGGACGGCCTGCGGCTGGCCGAACTGAGCAACAGCTTCCTGCGCATCCGCCTGGGCAACTGCACCCTCAAGTGGGAGCGCCACAGCGAGTTCACCCGCTACTCGATCGTGCAGGCGCTGCCCGAAGGCGCCGGCCTGGACGCCTCCGAGTCGCCCGCGCTGGACACCCTGACGGTCGATGCGGACTGGCTGCGCACCATCCCGGGCCGCACCGTGGCGGCCATCAAGCTGGCGATGGTGGTCGGCGACATCTCGAACGCACCCGCCGCCGCGCGCCTGGGCCAGCAGTGGCTGGGCGGGCGCAGCGTGGTGGCCTCGATCATGGGCACCTTCGGCCATTCGATCGCGGTGACGACCTTCCGGCTGCGCGACAGCGGCTTCGAGCACATGCTGGTCATCGCGCCGGCCAGCACCACCGAGACACGCGCCGGCCGCATCTCGCAGCGCCTGCTGGAGCTGGAGACCTACCGCCTGATGGCGCTGCGCGGCCTGCCGGCGGCCAAGTCGCTGGCGCCGATGCTGGGTGAGGCCGAAGCGGCGCTGGCTGACATCACCGCCCGGCTGGAGAACAAGCAGGCCACCGACCAGGAACTGCTCGACACGCTGGTGGCGCTGGCCGCCAAGGTCGAGCGCGCCACCGCGGTCCACCAGTACCGCTTCTCCGCCACGCAGGCCTACCACGCCATCGTCGGCCAGCGCATCGCCGAGCTGCGCGAGAAGCCCATCTCCGGCACGCAGGGGATCGGCGAGTTCATGCAGCGCCGGCTGACGCCCGCCATCGCGACGGTGGCCGCCACCGCACAGCGACTGGCGGCGCTCTCCCAGCGCATCGAGCGCGCCGGCGGCCTGCTGCGCACGCGGGTGGACATCGCCACCGAGACGCAGAACCAGCAGCTTCTGGCCCAGCTCACGCGCGGGCAGGAGCTTCAGCTCAAGCTGCAATCGACGGTGGAAGGGCTGTCGATCGCGGCAATCTCGTACTACGTGATGAGCCTGCTGTACTACGGAGCGAAGGCGGCCAAGGTTGCGGGTGTTCCAGTGAACCCGGACCTGTTCGCCGGAGCGATGATTCCGCTGGTGCTGTGGGCCGTCTGGACCACGACCCGGCGCATCCACAAGCGCCTGCATGCGGAGCAACCGCACTGACAGAACAGGAGGCGGGCGACCGCGACCAGGCCCGCACCGCAGCGTCAGCGTGCCGGCATGGTGGCGGGGACGGCGGCATTGCCCGGCGTCACGGCCTTCATCACGCGCGTCTTGCCACCGGTCGAGACCAGGATCACCGCCTCACCAGGCACGAAGGTTTCGTTGCCCTTGGCCTGCACCAGCGCGCGGCGCTCGCCGCTGGGCAGTTGCAGCAGGATCTCGACCGCTTCCTCGCGCGTGCCGAAACGCTCGATCGAGTTGCCGATGACCGCGCCCGCCACCGCGCCGAGCACGCCGACCACCATCCCCTCGCGCCGCCCACCCACCGTGCTGCCGGCGATGCCCCCGACGACGGCACCCGAGCTGCCGCCGATGCCCTGCTGCTGCCCCTCCACGACGACGGGACGCACATTGAGGACCACCGCGTCCTGCACGGTGGAGAGACGCTGTGCGTCACCTGGGCGGATCACGTCCGGGCTGGTGGTGCTGCAGGCGCCGAGCAGGAGTGCAGCGGCGGCCACGGTGGTGATGAAGAGTGCTTTCATGGTGGAACCTGTGCGTATTCAGAGTCGTTGGTCTGTTCAGCCATGCAACCGGCTGTGGCGGGGCACACCGGCGAGCAGAAATTCCATCTGGTCCATGACGATGCGCCGCCCCTTGAGGATCATGTCTTCATGCAGGCTGGGTATGTACGGAAGGTAAAGCAATTCCATGCCGCATTCCTGCACCAGCCGATTGCCCTTGCGGCCGTTGCAGCCGCGGCAGGCGGTGATGCAGTTCATCCACGAGTCCTCTCCGCCACGCGACGTCGGGACGATGTGCTCGCGGGTCAGGTGGTCGTCATGACCGTACTGGCCGCAATAGGCACAGAGATGGCGGTCGCGGGCGAACAGCTTGGGATTGGTCAGTGCAGGCACCTGGCGCCAGGCCCGTGTCGGCACGGTGCCGCGCACGGCGATGATCGGATGCAGTTCCAGCCGCGACTGCAGGCCGCTGATCCGCTGGATGCCGCCACGCAGCACCAGGCATGGCTCGCCCACTGTCCACGCGACCTCATCGCAGACATAGAGGTTGGCCGCCTCCCGGGGTGTAATCCAGGCCTGAGGGCGACCCGAAATATCGAGTTGCAGCACGTCCATGGCAAGATCCTCGCGTGAGCATAGAGCAGACCGTGCGAGGATGCCCATGCGAACCAGACTAGAGTTTTGACTCTAGGCAAACGAGGGTCGTCCGCAGTGGCTCTTCGGGTTTCTTCGATCAGAATAGAACGGTCGTTCGTTTTATTCCACACCGTGACCTCTACTCCACTCGCCGTCACCCGGCCTGCCCGATCCGGCGCACGTGCGGCCCACAAGGGCCAGCAGACACGCGCCTCGATCCTGGACGCAGCCCTGAGCCTGGCGTCGCAGAAGGGGCTGGAGGGGCTGTCGATCGGCACACTGGCCGACATCACCGGCATGAGCAAGTCCGGCGTCTTCGCGCACTTCGGTTCCCGCGAGGAACTGCAGATGTCGGTCATCCGCGAGTACCACGCGCGCTTCGAGGAAGAGGTGTTCTACCCCTCGCTGCGCGAGCCGCGCGGCTTGCCTCGGCTGGAGGCGATGTTTCGCCGCTGGCTGGCGCGGGTCAGCATCGAGATCGACTCGGGTTGCATCTACATCAGCGGCGCCGTCGAGTTCGATGACCGGCCCGGCCCGGTCCGCGATGCGCTGGCCGACATGGTGCGCACTTGGCACACCGGCCTGCACCGCGCCATCACCATGGCGCGGGAAGAAGGCCACTTGCGCGCCGACACCGATGCGCGCCAGATGCTGTTCGAGCTGCACGGGCTGGTGCTGGCGCTGCACCACGATGCCCGCTTCCTGCGCACCCCGGGTTCGGTCCAGCGGGCCGAACAGGGGTTCCTGAATGTGCTGGCCCGCTACCGGGCACTGCCCAGTTGATCTTTCGAGTGCCTGGCAGCCCGCCTTGGGTGCCGGCCTTGCGCTTGCTGACGTTCTGATTCACCCCGATCACCGCCTTCGTCGAGGAGACCGACATGCCCCAGTACAACCCGCCCTTGCGCGACCTGCAATTTGTCCTGCACGAACTCGTGCAGGTCACCGAGACCTTCAAGGACATGCCTGTCCACGCCGAGGTCGATGTCGACACGGTCAACGCCATCCTGGAAGAAGGTGGCAAGTTCGCCGCGCAGGTGGTGTTCCCGCTCAACCGCAGCGGCGACGAGGAAGGCTGCACGCTCGACAAGGCGACCCACGAGGTGCGCACGCCCAAGGGCTACAAGGAAGCCTATGCGCAGTACGTCGCAGGCGGATGGGCGGCGCTGAGCTGCGACCCGGCCTACGGCGGCCAGGGCCTGCCGCATGTGGTGAACCAGTGCATCTACGAGATGCTCAACAGCGCCAACCAGGCGTGGACGATGTACCCGGGCCTGTCGCACGGCGCCTATGAAAGCCTGCACGCCCACGGCACGCCCGAGCAGAAGGCCACCTACCTGCCCAAGCTGAGCAGCGGCGAGTGGACCGGGACGATGTGCCTGACCGAGCCGCACTGCGGCACCGATCTCGGCCTGCTGCGCACCAAGGCGGAACCGCTGGGCGATGGCACGTACAAGATCAACGGCGCCAAGATCTTCATCTCCGCCGGCGAGCACGACATGGTGGACAACATCATTCACCTCGTGCTGGCCCGCCTGCCGGACGCCCCGAGCGGCTCGAAAGGCATCTCGCTGTTCCTGGTGCCCAAGTTCCACGTCAACGCGGACGGCTCGCTCGGCGGACGCAACGGCATCTTCTGCGCCGGCCTCGAACACAAGATGGGCATCACCAGCAACGCGACCGCGCAACTGGTGCTCGAAGACGCGGTGGGCACGCTGGTCGGCCAGCCGAACAAGGGCCTGGCCGCGATGTTCGTGATGATGAACGCGGCCCGCCTGGGCGTCGGCATGCAGTCGCTCGGCCTGACCGAAGTGGCCTACCAGAACGCCGTCGCCTACGCCAAGGACCGCCTGCAGATGCGCGCCCTGTCCGGCCCGAAAGCCCCGGAGAAGGCCGCCGATCCCATCATCGTGCACCCCGATGTGCGCAAGATGCTGCTGACCGCCCGCGCCTACGCCGAAGCGGGCCGCGCGCTGTGCGTCCACACGGCGCTGATGCTCGACCAGGAGATCAGCCACCCGGACGAGGCCGTGCGCCAGTCGTCCGCTGATGAAGTCGCGCTGCTGACGCCGATCATCAAGGCCTTCCTGACCGACAACGGCTGGATCGCCACCTCGCACTGCATGCAGGTCTTCGGCGGCCACGGCTACATCCGCGAATGGGGCATGGAGCAGTACGTGCGCGATGCCCGCATCAACATGATCTACGAGGGCACGAACACCATCCAGTCGCTCGACCTGCTGGGCCGCAAGGTGCTCGCCGACAACGGCAAGAAGCTCAAGGCGTTTGGCCGGAAGGTGGCCGAATTCGTCGAGGACGCCGGACTGCGCGACGACATGCAGGAGTTCGTCAACCCGCTGGCCGACCTCGGCGACAAGGTGACCAAGCTGACGACCGAGCTGGGCATGAAGGCGTTCGGCAACCCGGACGAGGTGGGCGCGGCGGCGGTCGATTACCTGCGCGTGGTCGGGCACCTGGTGTTCGCCTACCTCTGGGCGCGCATGGCCATGATTGCGCTGGACCGGCTGAAGGAGCAAGGTGCCAGCCCGGACCCGTTCTACGTCGCCAAGCTGCACACCGCCCGCTTCTACTTCGCCAAGCTGCTGCCGGAAACGGCGTCGCTGATCCGTACCGCCCGCGCCGGCCTCGCGCCGCTGATGGCGATGGACGAGTCGATGTTCTGACCCTGCAGGAAAGGAACCCGCCATGAGAACCACCCTGATCGCCCTCACGCTGGCCGGCGCCTCGCTCGCTGCCGCCGCGCAGTCCACGCCCGCCGGCCTGTGGAAAACCATCGACGACGACGGCAAGACCGAGAAGTCGCTGGTGCGCATCACCGACACCGCGGGCACCTTCTCCGCCAAGGTCGAGAAGGTCTTTGACCCGGCCAAGCAGGACGCCCGCTGCGAGAAGTGCAGCGACGAGCGCAAGGACCAGCCCATCCTCGGCATGACCATCATCAAGGGCGTGCGGGCCAGCCTCGACGACAAGACGCTGTGGGACGGCGGCGAGATCCTCGACCCCAACAACGGCAAGACCTACAAGGTCCGCATGAAGCCGGTCGAGGGCGGCAGGCAGATGGAACTGCGCGGCTACATCGGCGTGCCGATGCTGGGCCGCACGCAGACCTGGATCCGCGTCGAATAACAGACAAGACCCCGAACCCCGAAGGAAGTCCCCATGAGCCGTTTCAATGTCCGCCAGGTCGCCGTGCTCGGCGCCGGCGTGATGGGCGCGCAGATCGCCGCGCATCTGGTCAACGTCAAGGTGCCGGTCATCCTGTTCGACCTGCCCGCCAAGGAAGGCCCGAAGAGCGCCATCGCGCAGAAGGCCATCGACAACCTCAAGAAGCTCAAGCCGGCGCCGCTCGGCGTGAGCGAGGACGCCGCCCGCATCCGCGCCGCGAACTACGAGGAGCACCTGGACCTGCTGCAGGACTGCGACCTCGTGATCGAGGCCATCGCCGAGCGCATGGACTGGAAGCACGACCTCTACGCGAAGATCGCGCCCTTCATCGCACCGCACGCGATCCTCGCCTCGAACACCTCCGGCCTGTCGATCACGACGCTGTCGGACGGCCTGCCCGAAGCGCTGAAGCCGCGTTTCTGCGGCATCCACTTCTTCAACCCGCCGCGGTACATGTACCTGGTGGAGCTGATCCCGACCCCAAGCACCGAGGCGCGTTACCTCGACCAGCTCGAAACCTTCGTCACCTCGACCGTCGGCAAGGGCGTCGTGCGCGCCAAGGACACGCCGAACTTCATCGCCAACCGCGTCGGCATCGCCGGCATGCTGGCGACGATGCACGAGGCGGACCAGTTCGGCCTGAGCGTCGATCTGGTCGATGACCTGACAGGCAAGAAGTTCGGCCGCGCCAGCTCCGGCACCTTCCGCACCGCGGACGTGGTCGGGCTGGACACGATGGCCCACGTCATCAAGACGCTGCAGGACAACCTCAGCGACGGCAGCGACCCGTTCTATGCCAGCTACGCGACGCCGCCGGTGCTGTCGGCGCTGATCGCCAAGGGGGCGCTGGGGCAGAAGGTTGGCGCGGGGTTCTACAAGAAGGTCGGCCGCGACATCCTGCGCCTCGACGCGGCCAAGGGCGAGTACGTGCCTTCGGGGGGCAAGGCCGATCCGATCATCGACCGCATCCTGAAGAAGCCCGCCGCCGAACGCCTGAAGCTGCTGCGCGAATCCAGCAACCCGCAGGCGCAGTTCCTGTGGGCGATCCTGCGCGACGGGTTCCACTACGCTGCGGTGCATCTGGCGACGATCGCCGACTCGGCGCGTGAAGTGGACTTCGCGATGCGCTGGGGCTTCGGCGCGAAGCAAGGGCCGTTCGAGCTGTGGCAGGAAGCCGGCTGGCAGCAGGTTGCCAAATGGGTGCAGGAGGACATCGACGCCGGCAAGGCGCTGTGCAACGCGCCGCTGCCCGCCTGGGTGTTCGACGGCCGCACGGGGGTTCACACGCCGGAAGGCTCGTGGTCTGCCGCCGCTGGTGCCTACGTGCCGCGCTCGTCGCTGCCCGTCTACCAGCGCCAGCATTTCCCCGAGAGCCTCGTCGGCGGTGGCGCGGTCGATCCGCTCAAGAGCGGCACCGAGGTGTTCCGCAACGAGGAGGTGCGCGTCTGGACGCTGGACGGCGAGGTGCTGATCGCCAGCATCACCGCCAAGCTGCACCTGATCAGCCCGACCGTGACCGAGGGGCTGCTGAAGGCGGTCGAGCTGGCCGAGGCGGGGTACCAGGGCCTGGTGATCTGGTCGCCGGACGACGTGTTCTCGGCGGGCGCGAACCTCGAATCGCTGATGCCGGTGTTCATGAAGCTCGGCGCCAAGGGCATCGCGCCCGAGGAAAAGAAGCTGCAGGACATGATGCTGCGCGTGCGCTACGCCAGCGTGCCGGTGATCGCGGCGGTGCGCGGCATGGCGCTGGGCGGCGGCTGCGAGCTGGCGGTCTACTCGGCACAGCGGGTCGCGGCGATGGAGAGCTATGTCGGGCTGGTCGAGGTCGGCGTCGGGCTGGTGCCGGGCGGCGGCGGACTGGCCTACATCGCACGCCGGGCTGCCGAACGGGCAGCGAGCGTGCCGGGCAGCGACCTGCTCGCCTTCGTCAAGGACGGTTTCCAGGCCGCAGCCATGGCGACGGTGGGCACCAGCGCCATCGAGTCGCGCAAGCTCGGCTACCTGCTGGACAGCGACATCATCGTGCCGAACAAGGACGAGCTGCTGCACGTCGCGATCAGCCAGGCCAAGGCGCTGGCCAACGCCGGCTACCGCGCCCCGGCCAAGGCGCTGTTCCCGGTCGCCGGGCGCAGCGCGATCGCCACCATCAAGGCGAGCCTCGTGGCGATGCGCGACGGCGGCTTCATCAGCGCCCACGATTTCCACATCGCCAGCCGGATCGCCGACGTGGTCTGCGGCGGCGAGGTGGACGCGGGCACCCTCGTCACCGAGGAGTACCTGATGGCGCTGGAACGCAAGCACTTCTGCGCGCTGCTCGAACACCCCAAGTCCCAGGAACGCATCATGGGCATGCTGCAGACCGGCAAGCCGGTGCGGAACTGAACGGAGCCATTCCATGAGCAAACAACTGCAAGACGCCTACATCGTCGCCGCCAGCCGCACCCCGATCGGCCGTTCGCACCGCGGCTTCTTCCGCAACACCCGCCCGGATGACCTGCTGGTCGCCGCGCTGCGGGGCGCGCTGGCCCAGGTGCCGACGCTGGACCCGAAGGCCATCGAGGACGCCATCATCGGCTGCGCGATGCCGGAAGGCCCGCAAGGCTTGAACATGGCCCGCGTCGGCGCGCTGCTAGCAGGGTTGCCGAACTCGGTGGGCGGCATCACCGTCAACCGCTTCTGCGCCTCCGGCCTGAGCGCGATCCAGATGGCCGCCGACCGCATCCGCGTGGGCGAGGCCGACGTGATGATCGCGGGCGGCGCCGAGAGCATGAGCATGGTGCCGATGAGCGGCAACTCGCCGAGCTTCAACCCGAGCATCTTCGACAAGGACGAGAACGTCGGCATCGCCTACGGCATGGGCCTGACCGCGGAGAAGGTGGCGAACCAGTGGAAGGTCAGCCGCGAGGCGCAGGATGCCTTCGCGCTCGCCTCGCACCAGAAGGCGCTGGCCGCGCAGGCCGCCGGCGAGTTCACCGACGAGATCACGCCGGTCGAGGTCACCGAGCGCACGCCGGACCTGAACACGGGCGAGATCTCGACCCGCAGTCGCACCGTGCGGCTCGACGAAGGCCCGCGTGCCGACACCTCGCTCGAAGGCCTGGCCAAGCTCAAGACGGTCTTTGCCGCCAAGGGCAGTGTCACCGCGGGTAACAGCTCGCAGACCAGCGACGGCGCGGGCGCGCTGATCCTGGCGAGCGAAAAGGCGGTGCGCCAGTTCGACCTGAAGCCGCTGGCGCGCTTCGTCAGCTACGCCAGCCGGGGCGTGCCACCGGAGATCATGGGCATCGGCCCGATCGAGGCGATCCCGGCCGCGCTGCGCAACGCCGGGCTGACGCTGGACCAGATGGACTGGATCGAACTGAACGAGGCGTTCGCCGCGCAGGCGCTGGCCGTGATCAACACCGTGGGACTCGATCCGAGCAAGGTCAACCGCATGGGCGGCGCCATCGCCCTGGGCCACCCGCTGGGCGCGACCGGCGCGATCCGGGCCGCCACCATCGTGCATGCGCTGCGCCGGCACGACCTGCAGTACGGCATGCTGACGATGTGCGTCGGCACAGGACAAGGCGCGGCCGGGATCTTCGAGCGCGTCTGAGCGTCGCCGGATGTCGCCGGGATCACCCTGCTGAATCCAGCCGCCCACCGTCCGGTGCGGCGGCTTTTTTGTTTCACACGCAACAAGCCGTCGTGATTGACCACGACGGCGCATTTACCATCCACAGTTGCCCGAGGAGACCCCATGAGCACCAGCATCAAGACCGCCACCTTCAACGGCGTGGCCACCATCGAGATCGCCCGCCCCGAGAAGAAGAACGCGCTGACCATGGCCATGTACACCGCCATGGCCGACGCGCTGCATGCCGCACAGGCGGATGGTGCGGTGCGCGCGATCCTGATCACCGGGCAGCCGGGCGTATTCACCTCGGGCAACGACCTGGAGGACTTCATGCAGCGCCCGCCGCAGGGCATGGACTCGCCGGTCTTTCAGTTCATGCTGGCGCTGCTGGAGTGCGAGAAGCCGGTGATCGCTGCGGTCACGGGCGCAGCGATCGGCATCGGCACGACCATGCTGCTGCACTGCGATTTTGTCTACGTGAGCGACGAGGCGCGGCTGGCGATGCCCTTCGTCGGGCTGGGCCTCGTGCCGGAATATGGCTCCAGCCTGCTGGTGTCGCAGCTGGTGGGCCATGCCAAGGCGGCCGAGAAGCTGCTGCTGGGTGATCCGTTCACCGGGGCGGATGCGGTGGAGTGCGGCCTGGCCAACGCCGTGCTGCCGACCGGCGAGGTGGTCAACCATGCCCGCCGTGTCGCCGAGCGCTTCAACACGCTGCCGCCGGGCGCCGTGCGCGACAGCAAGCGGCTGATGCGCGCACCGCAGCGCGAACAGGTGCGGGCCGTCATCGCCAGCGAGGCGGCGATCTTCTCCGAGCGGCTGCGCAGCCCCGAGGCGCAGGAAGCCTTCCAGGCCTTCTTCCAGAAGCGCAAGCCCGATTTTTCGTCGTTCACCTGAACACCCACCCGACTGCCCACGGACGCGCCGCCCGAGCGCGACAACCTGCCGATGCCCACCTTCACCGCCGCCAAAGTAGCCCTGTCACCCCTGCTGCTCTGGCAGGGCCGGCAGGTGCGCCGGGAAGCCCCTCGCCTGCCGGAAGCCAGCGGTCCGCGCCTCGGTCTGGCCGGCATGGACCGCCACAGCGGCGCGATGCCCCGGCTGCGGGTGCTGATCGTGGGCGACTCGTCGGGGGCGGGAGTCGGGGCCGCGACGCAGAGCGAAGCCCTCGCCGGCCGGCTGAGCCAGGCGCTGACACGGCGGCTCAAGGCGCCGATCGCCTGGCAGCTCGTCGCGCGCACCGGCTGGACCACGGCGGACGCGGTCTCGGCGCTGCGCGAGCTGGCAGCGCGGGGCAGGTTGCCGCCGGCCGACGTGATGGTGATGGCACTCGGCGTGAACGACACCGTCAGCCAGACCAGCCCGCGGCGCTGGACGGCACACCTCGACGCGCTCGAAGCCTGCGCGCGTGACCTGGCCGGCGTGCACCAGATCGTGGCCACGGCCGTGCCACCGATGCACCTGTTTCCGCTGCTGCCGCAGCCGCTGCGCTGGGTGCTGGGCCGCTCGGCACAGGCCCTGGACGCGGCCCTGGTGCAGTGGACCGCCGACTCGGGCACGCGGGCCTATCTCGAGTTGCCGTACGACCCCGCCCGCGACGATGTGCGCGAACTGATGGCCAGCGACGGCTTCCACCCCGGTCCACAGCTCTACCAGCGCTGGGGCGAAGCGCTCGCCCTGCAGATCGCCGCGGACTACCAGCCGCTCATGCGCCCGTGACGGGAGCCGGTGCCGGTGCCGGCCCGATCGGCCGCGGCCGGCCGTTGCGGTCGATGGCGACGTAGGTCAGGTTGGCCTCCGTCACCTTGACCGTCTGCGGGTCGGCCGGGTTGCGCTCGGCGTAGACCTCGACGTGCACGGTCACCGAGGTGTTGCCGATGCGCTCGACCGTGGCATAGAAGCTCAGCAGGTCGCTCACCGACACGGCCTGCTTGAAAATGAACTGGTTGACCGCCACCGTGGTGATGCGGCCCCGGGCGATGCGCGCCGGCAGGACCGCACCGGCAATGTCGACCTGCGCCATGATCCAGCCACCGAAGATGTCGCCGTTGCCATTGGCGTCAGACGGCATCGGCATCATCCGCAGGACCAATTCGCGCTGGTGCGAGCCGGGATCGCCGCCATGCACAGGCGGCGGGCCTGAAAAACGCGGGTTGTTCGCTTCGTTCACACTCATGGATGGCCCCTCGATCGTCTCGGTCACAGGCGCCATTCTTTCATCAAGCCCACCACCCGTCCCGAACCCCGCCCACGATGCGCCGACCTTCCTCGATCGAACCCGCTCCGGCCGACCCCGCCGGCATGCCCCGCAGCGACTGGAGCACGCTGAAGCGCCTCGGCCCCTACCTGTGGGAGTACCGCGTCCGCATGGTGCTGGCCCTGGTGTTCGTCGTCGCAGCCAAGTCGGCCAATGTCGGCGTGCCGCTGCTGCTGAAGCAACTGGTGGACAGGCTGTCGATCCCGATCGGCGATCCGCGGGCACTGATCGTCGTGCCGCTCGGCTTGCTGCTGGCCTATGCCGGGCTGCGGCTCTCGACGACGGTCTTCACCGAGCTGCGCGAACTCGTCTTCGCCAAGGCCACCCACGGCGCCGCGCGGCGCATCGCGCTGGAGACCTTCCGGCACCTGCACGCGCTGAGCCTGCGTTTCCACCTCGACCGCCAGACCGGCGGCATGACCCGCGACATCGAGCGCGGCACGCGGGCGCTGCAGTCGCTGGTGAGCTACTCGCTCTACACCATCGTGCCGACGCTGGTCGAGCTGACGCTGGTGCTGACGCTGCTGGGCAGCCGCTTCGACATGGGCTTCGTGTGGATCACGCTGGCCGCACTGGTCGCCTACGGCACGCTGACCATCAGCCTCACCGAGTGGCGCACCCAGTTCCGCCGTGAGATGAACGAGCTGGACTCGAAGGCCCACAGCCGTGCCATCGACGCGCTGCTGAACTACGAGACCGTCAAGTACTTCAACAACGAGGACTTCGAGTCACGCCGCTACGACGAGGGCCTGGACGCCTACCGCCGCGCGCAGATCAAGTCACAGGGCACGCTGTCGCTGCTCAACGCCGGCCAGCAGTTCGTGATCGCCGCCAGCCTGGTGGCGATGCTCTGGCGCGCCACCGCCGGCGTGGTCGAGCACCGGCTGACGCTGGGCGACCTGGTGATGGTCAACGCACTGCTGATCCAGCTCTACATCCCGCTGAACTTCCTGGGCGTGCTCTACCGCGAGATCAAGCAGAGCCTGACCGACCTGGACAAGATGTTCCGCCTGATGGAGCGCGAACGCGAGATCGCCGACCGGCCCGGCGCACAGCCGCTGGCGATCGAACACGCCACCGTGCGCTTCGAAGCCGTGAACTTCGCCTACCACGCCGATCGGCCGATCCTGCACGACGTGAGCTTCGAGATCCCGGGCGGGCAGACGGTCGCGGTGGTCGGCCCGTCCGGCTCGGGCAAGAGCACGCTGGCCCGGCTGCTGTACCGCTTCTACGACGTGGACACGACAACCCCAGGCCACGGCGGCGGCCGCATCACCATCGACGGCCAGGACCTGCGCGACGTGACGCAGGACAGCGTGCGCCGCGCCATCGGCATCGTGCCGCAGGACACGGTGCTCTTCAACGACACCATCGGCTACAACATCGGCTACGGCCGACCAGGTTCGACCCAGGCGCAGATCGAGGCCGCCGCCCGCGCCGCGCACATCCACGACTTCATCGCCGCACAGCCCAAGGGCTACGACACGATGGTCGGCGAACGGGGATTGAAGCTGTCAGGCGGCGAGAAACAGCGCGTGGCCATCGCACGGACGCTGCTGAAGAACCCGCCGATCCTGATCTTCGACGAAGCCACCTCGGCACTGGACTCGGCCAACGAGCGGGCCATCCAGACGGAGCTGGCGAGTGCCGCGAAAGGCAAGACGGCGCTGGTCATCGCGCACCGGCTGAGCACGGTGGTCGATGCGTACCGCATCGTCGTGCTGCAGCACGGCCGCATCGCCGAGCAGGGCAGCCACGCGGAACTGCTGGCGCACGACGGGATCTATGCGCGGATGTGGCGCTTGCAGCAGAGCGGGCGGCCGACCGCTGATCAGTCCGCGGACTTGCTGCTGCGGCCGGTGTAGCGCGGCAGCTGCATGCCGAGTTGCCACTCGATCTGGCTGACGTGCCCCGGCGTGGTGCTGACCGCACGGAAACCCCGGCGCAGCAGCAACTGCAGATAGGCGCGATTGGCCCATGGCGCCAGCAGGATCTGGCCCAGGACCGGCAGCAGGACGCTGACGGCGACCAGGCGCCAGTCGCGGCGCCGGACCAGCTCGATCGGCCCCAGCAGCAGCACCTGCCAAGCGTAGCCCGTCGACACCAGCAGGCTCTTGCCCGTCGCGGGGTGGCGCATCTGCAAGGTGGTGTTCGGCGGTGCGGCCGGAAATTCAGAAGGAGCAGGCTTCATGGGATGGTGATCGGTCAATCCGAAACATGCAGAACGTTGATGTTACTCACGAAATAAGGGATTACCACTAATTCGAAATTGAAAAAACAGATCGTTCAGCGCATTCCAATCCAGTGCGAAACCACATGGTGTCCCCGATGCCGTGACGGGGCCAGCATCGCTACACTGGCAGCGTGGAAACCAAATGGCTCGAAGACTTCGTCAGCCTGGCCGAGACGCGCAGCTTCTCGCGTTCGGCCCAGCTGCGGCATGTGACGCAACCAGCGTTCTCGCGTCGCATCCAGGCGCTCGAAGCCTGGGCCGGGATCGACCTGGTCGACCGTTCGTCCTACCCCACCCGCCTCACCTCCGCCGGCCAGACGCTGCTGCCGCAGGCGCTGGAGATCCTGGGCTGCCTGCAGGCGGCGCGCAACCTGATGCGGGGCCACCAGACGTCGAGCCAGGACATGATCGAGTTCGCGGTGCCGCACTCGCTGGCGTTCACTTTCTTCCCGCACTGGGTGATGGAACTGCGCCAGCGCTTCGGCGCGTTCAAGAGCCGCCTGGTCGGCATGAACGTGCACGACGCCGTGATGCAGCTCACCGAAGGTTCCTGCGACCTGCTGCTGGCCTACCACCACGCCTCGCAGCCTCTGCAGCTCAACCCCGAACGCTACGAGATGCTGAGCCTGGGCACCGAGACCCTGGCGCCCTACGCGCGGGCCAATGCCGACGGTGAACCGCTGTTCCGCCTGCCCGGTCGGCCGCACGACAAGGTGC
>NZ_JBFPGY010000372.1:0-5179 GCF_041083715.1 Sphaerotilus sp. | reverse complement strand
GGTCCAGCAACTCGCTCAAGCCTTCCCAGTACACCGTTCCTGTGCTGTCGCGGCTGTCGAGTTCCTGTGCATCGAGCAGTGCGCGCACGGTCCAGCGCCCGGCCGGCGTCTCGACGAGCCACCGCACTGGGTAGTGGCCGCCCGTGGTCGGACTGGTCCACACGCGCTGTGGTGTGAAGCGCACCTCGTCGGGACCGAACGCCTGAACGGCACCGCCCGCCTTTCGCCACGAGCCGCCCGCCCACAGCGCCGAACCATCCGCCCGCCGCAGTCGGAAGGCGGTCAGTGCGCTGCCATCGGTGAGGTTGATGCCGATCCAGTCCCAGCCCACCGCGTCGCGGTCGAGCACGGAGTCGCTCCATTCGTGGTCGAGCCAGGCCGTGCCACGCAGGGCGCGGGCGGGCTGGCCGGTCGGGGCGAGGGTGGCAGAGACGGCGAGCTGCGGCTGGCTGTAGTAGTGGCTCGCCTGCGCTGCACCCGGGCCTTTGCGGGAGTAGCCGGCGTCGCCCTGGAGCAGCGGCGGCTGGGTGGTCTGCATCGACAGCGCGAGCGTGCCGCCGAGCGCCGGGCTGGCGATCGCCGCGTCGTAACGGCTGCCATCCGCGCTGCTGCTGCGTTGCAGGCGCCAGTCGCCCAGGCGGACCTGCGTGTCTTCCGCTGCGCTGCCTGCCCGCCCGAAGCCGGCGCGGGCGATGCGCTGGTCGTGCCGCTGGCGGCGCTCGGCCAGGTCCGTGAGCGCGGCATGGGCGAAGATCAATTGCTTGGCGGCGAACGCGCTCGGGTGGTTGGCCGCCACCTCGGTGCGCGAGCGGAAGAAGGTGAGCTGGAAGCCGTGGACCGGCTCGGCAGGGCGTTCGGGCGCGGCGAGCCAGCCGGTGGCGTACCACCACTCGGTCTGCGTGTCGGGGTGACTGCCGAAGTCCGCGGGGAAGACCAGCGGGCGGCGGCGAACGCCTTGCGCGTCGGCCGTCATCGGCAGCGCGGACAGGGCCATCCACTGCACCAGCTGTCGCCGGTTCCGGTCCATCACCAGTCCTCCTTCACGGCCAGCGCCATGTCGTGCGAAGCCGCTGCCCGCCCGGAAATCCATGCCGTCACCACCCCCGCCACCAGCACCGCCAGCACCAGCGCGCCCAGCCGCCACCACGGCAGTGCCAGCTCCATCGTCCAGTGGAAACTCTGCGGATTGACCACCCGGACCAGCACCACGCTCACCGCCAGTCCGAGCGCCAGTCCGAGCAGCGCACCGACCGCCGTCCACAGCGCGCCCTCTGCGCAGACGAGGGTCAGCACCTGCGCCCGCGTGGTGCCCAGGTGCTGCAGCGCGCCGAACTCGCGTCGGCGCGCCAGCACCTGCGACGAGAAGCTCGCCGCGATGCCGAACAGACCGATCACGATCGCCACCGCCTGCAGCCAGACCGTCACGGCGAAGCTGCGGTCGAAGATGGCCAGCGACACGGCGCGGATCTCGGCGGGTGTGGCGATCTCCAGCAAGGCCGGATCGGCGGCGAGCGCCCGCAGGCCGGCCTGCACCGGCGCCACCGCGGCGCCGGGTGCCAGCCACAGCGCAAGGTCGTTCACCTTGTCGTCGCCGGTCAGCCGCTGCCAGTCGGCGCGGTCGATGACCAGCGCGCCTTGCTGGCGGGCGTAGTCGCGCCAGACGCCGCGCAGGCGCACGTCGGCCGTGCGGCCGTCCGGCAGCGGCAGGTGCAGTGTCTGCCCGGCCTGCAGGCCGTAGAGCGCGAGCACGGCCTCGCTCGCATAGACGTCGATCTGTCGGGTCGGCCCCTCGGGCCAGGACGGCTGCAGGGACCCGACCAGCGGCAGCGTGCGCGTGGCGTCCCCCACGTCGCGGGCGATCAGGGCCACGGTTGCACGTGCCGGATCGAGCGAGACTGCGACGACACGCTGCGCCTGCACCCGCGCCACACCGGGCAGCGCCGCGGCGGACCGCACGAACGCCGGATCGAGGTAGGCACTGTCGGCCTGCGCGGTGGTGGTGGCGGTGCGGGCGTAGAGATCCGCCGGGAGCATCTCGTCCAGCCAGTGCGTCACCGAGTCGCGGAAACTCGCCACCATGACGGTCAGCGCCACCGACAGCGCCAGGCTCGCGACCACGCCGGCCACGGTGATCGTCGCGCTGGCGCGCTGGTCGCGGGCCCGCTCGATGGCGAGCAGGGCGATCGGGTGCCGCGGTGGCGCGAGGCGCTCCGTCAGCGCGCCGACCAGCAAGGGCACGGACATGATCCCGCCCAGCAGCAGCAAGGCGACCGCGCCGTAGGCGGCCAGCGGCAACTCGCCGAGCGGCGGCACGAACGCCAGTGCGACCCCGGCCCCCATCAGCGCCAGTCCGAGCCACGGGCGCTGCAGGGCCTGGTCGTGGCCGCCGAGGCCCTTGAGGCTCTGCGCGGGCGCCAGCTCGGCCGCCATGCGCGCTGGCTGCCAGCCGCCGGCCAGTGCGGCCACCAGGCCGAGACCGCCATAGACCAGCGCCGCGCCGCCCGACCACTGCAGCGCCGGCGCCGAGCCGCCCAGCATCCCGCTGCCCAGATCCCCGCCGAGCACCCGCAGTGCCAGGACCGCCAGCCCCGTGCCCAGCGCCAGCCCCAGCCCCGCACCGACGATACCCAGCAGCGCCGACTCGGTCAGCACCAGCACCAGCCGCTCGCGGGCGTGCATGCCCAGCACACCCAGCAGCGCCAGCTGCGGCACCCGCTTGGCGACGGCCAGCGACTGCACCGAAAACACCAGGAACGCCCCTGTGAACAGTGCGACCAGCGCGAGCACGGTGAGGTTGACGCGGTAGGCGCGCGAGAGGCTGGAGGCGCGCTGTGCGGCTTCGTCCGGAGCCGCAGCGCGCACCGCGTCTGGCAGTGCCAGCGCGCGCAGCACCGTGTCGCGGTCAGCGCCCGGCTGCAGGCGCACATCGATGCGACTCAGCTGCCCGAGCCGGTCGAAATGCGCCTGCGCGCCGGCCAGGTCGATCACCGCCAGCGGCCCGGTGTCGGCGCCGACGCTGCCGCCCACCGTCAGCGCCACCAGCCGGTTGCCCGACTGCACCCGCAACGGCTGGCCGGCTTGCACGCCGAGCACCCGCTGCGCCGCAGGATTGAGGAACACCCGGTCCGGGTCGAGCAGCGCCAGCCTGGGTTCGCCATGCAGCGCGGGATCCGACCGCGGCAACAGGGCCGGCGCCAGTGCGGCGGCCACCAGCGCGTCCTGCCCGATCAGCTTCAGCCCGCGCTTGCGGCCCTGGGTGTCGAGCGCGTAGGTGTCGATCTCGATCACCGGGCTGGCCAGCGCGACTTCTGGCTGCGCCGCAACGCGGGCGTAGAGCGCCTCGTCCAGCCCGCTGCGGCCCACAGGGCGCAATTCCAGGTCCGGCTGGCCATTGACCGAGCGCACGGCCTGCCCGAATTCGGCCAGCGCCGACGCATTGATCAGGTGCACCGCAAATGCCAGTGCCACGCCCAGTGCGATCGCCAGCAGCGCCACGCCGGCCCGGCCCGGGTGGTGGCGCGCCTCGCGGGCGATCAGGTGCAGCGTGTCGCGCAAGTGCATGGGGCTGGATCAACGGGTCTTTGTGGCGCAATGCAGGTTTGGGTGCCTGGATTGGTACCGGATGGTGCCTAATCCGAGGGCACAATTCTCCGCGCCATGACACCACTGCCCGATTCCGCCACCGCTTCCCCCGAGATCAGCCCCCTGCTCCAGGCCGTGGCGCGCTGGGTGCGGCGTGTCGGCGTGCAGCGGGCCACGGTGGTGCTGGTCGGGCTGAGCGTGGTGACGTCGGAGGTACTCACGCTGGCCTGGCATCTGGTGTCGGGCTGGTCGTTGCACAGCCAGGGGCTGATCATCGCAGCGCTGGTGCCGGTACCGATCGCATCGCTGTGCGCTGGCTACACGCTCCAGCTGATCGTGGCGCTGGACCAGGCGATGCGTCGGCTGGAAGCGCTGGCCATGACCGATTCGCTCACAGGGGTGCGCAACCGCCGCTGTTTCATGCAGGCCGCTGCGCTGGAGTTCGAACGCGCCACGCGCCACGCCCGGCCGATGGCGGTGGTGCTGATCGACGTGGACCATTTCAAGGGCATCAACGACCGCCACGGTCACCAGTGCGGTGACCAGGCCCTCATCGAGATCGCGCAGGCCTGCCAGGGCACGCTGCGCAAGACCGACCTGCTCGCCCGCTTCGGTGGCGAGGAGTTCATCGTGCTGCTGCCCGAAACCGGGCAGCGCGAGGCGGTGCGGCTGGCCGAGCGCATGCGCAACGCCGTCGCTGCCGACCTGCGCCTGCCGGACCACCCGCGGCCCGGTGCGGTGACGATCAGCCTGGGTGCGGTGGCGCTGAGCCGCAGCACGCCGACGCTCGACGTCCTCATCCAGGCGGCCGACCAGTCGCTCTACGACGCCAAGCGCGCCGGCCGCAACCGCGTGCACACCCAGGCGGCACCGATCGGGGCATGAGCTGCCGCGGTGCATCAGCGCGCCTCGACCCCGTCGGCCCGCAGCCGCAGCGCGCGGTCGGCCTGGGCGGCGGCGGCCTCCGAATGGGTCACGATCAGGCAGCCCGCGCCATGCCGCCGCGCCTGGTCGCACAGCAGGTCCAGCACCCGCTGCGCCGTGACCGGATCAAGGTTGCCGGTGGGCTCGTCGGCCAGGATCAACGCCGGCCGGTGGACCAGCGCCCGTGCAATGGCCACGCGCTGCAACTGCCCGCCGGACAGCGCGCGCGGCCGGCGCTGGCCGAGCGTTCCCAGGCCGACGTCCTCCAGCACGCCCTGCACGCGGGCCGCGATCTCGCCCCGGTCGCGCCAGCCCTGCAGCATCAGCGGCAGCCCGACGTTGTCGGCCACGCTCAGGTGCGGCAGCACGTGGAAGGCCTGGAACACGAAGCCCAGCGATGCCCGCCGCAGCAGCGCTGCGTCGCGTTCGCCGAGGCGGCCGATGTCGCGGCCGGTGATCTCGACCGTGCCGGTGTCCGCCCGGTCCAGCCCAGCGATGCAGTTCAGCAGCGTCGACTTGCCCACGCCGGATTCCCCCACCAGCGCAACCACTTCGCCGCGCTGCATCGCCAGGTGGACGTTGTGGAAGACGCTGGTGTCGCCATAGCGCTTGCCGAGGCCGGTGATGTGCAGCAGCGGGGTGTCGGAGGAGGGACTGGCCGTCACGGTGCTTC
>NZ_JBFPGY010000371.1:0-5182 GCF_041083715.1 Sphaerotilus sp. | reverse complement strand
CCTGGAAGGCATCGACCAGCGTGTGCGGCAGGTCCCGGATGAACCCCACAGTGTCCGACAGCGACACACTGCGCTGGGCATCCTCGAGGAACATCTGGCGCGTCGTCGTGTCGAGCGTGGCGAACAGCTGGTCTGCCGCGTAGGTCTGCGCCTTGACCAGCGCGTTGAACAGCGTGCTCTTGCCCGCATTGGTGTAGCCCACCAGCGAGACACGGAAAGTGCCCTGGCGTTCACGCGCCTTGCGCTGCGTGCCGCGCTGGCGCTTGACCTTGTCGAGCCGTTCCTTCACAGCCTTGATGCGCACGCCGATCATGCGCTTGTCCAGCTCGATCTGGGTTTCTCCGGGACCACCGCGCAGACCAACGCCACCACGCTGCCGCTCCAGATGGGACCAGCGGCGCACGAGGCGGGTGGAGAGGTATTGCAGACGCGCGAGTTCGACCTGAAGCTTGCCTTCATGGCTGCGCGCGCGCGCGCCAAAGATTTCGAGGATGAGCGCGATGCGGTCGAGCACCTCGACGCCGATGTGGCGTTCGAGATTGCGTTGCTGGGCAGGACCCAGTGCCTGATCGAAGATCACGCACTGGGCGCCATGCTCAGCCACGACGAGCTTGATTTCATCGGCCTTGCCCGAGCCCACGAACAGTGCGGCATCGGGAGCACGACGGCGGGCGATGATCCGGGCAACCGGATCGTCGCCTGCAGACTGGGCCAGCAGGGCCAGTTCATCCAGCGTCGAATCGAAGGACGCGCCTGCGCCGAAATCGACCCCGACCAGAACAGCGCGTGGGAGAGGGGAAGAGTCCGTTGCAGTCAAGGTGCTTCGAGTTGACGCGTCTGGCTGGCCGCTGCGGGCGGTCAGCTGGCTTCCGGCGATTCTGCCGCGTGGAAGTTCACCGGACGACCCGGCACGACGGTCGAGATTGCGTGCTTGTAGACCATCTGGGTGACGGTGTTGCGAAGGAGAACCACATACTGATCAAAAGACTCGATGTGGCCCTGCAGCTTGATGCCGTTGACGAGGTAAATCGACACCGGAACATGCTCCTTGCGCAGCAGGTTGAGGAAGGGGTCTTGTAGCAGTTGCCCTTTGTTGCTCACGATATTCTCCGTGTTGGAAATGGAGTCTAAGAAGGCCCGCACGTTATCACACGCCCGGGACCACGATCCGACGGATCAGGAATCCTTTTCCGTGAAGGGATTGCGCGAGGCGCGCAACTCGATACGCAGCGGAGTGCCCACGAGCTTGAAATGCTCGCGAAAACGGCTCTCCAGATAGCGTTTGTACACGTCGGTGATGTGCTCCACGGCATTGCCATGGATCACGATCAACGGCGGGTTTTGTCCACCTTGGTGGGCATAACGCAGTTTGGGGCGCGAAACCCCTGCCCGCTTGGGCTGCTGGAAATCAACCGCCTCCTGCAACAGGCGCGTCAGTACCGGCGTGGGCAGCTTGCGCTTGGCCGACGCCCAGGATTCGTCAATGGCGCTCCAGAGCGGACCCAGCCCCTGGCGGCGCTTGGCGGAGATGTGCAGGATCGGCGCGAATTTCAGGAAAGCCAGCCGCTGCTCGATCGAACGCTGCAGCGTCTGGCGCTGGTACTCGTCGATGGCATCCCACTTGTTGATGGCGATGACCACCGCACGGCCTGCGTCGAGGATGTAGCCGGCGATGTGGGCGTCCTGGTCCGACACGCCTTCGGTCGCGTCGATCAGCAGCAGCACGACGTTGGCATCGCCGATGGCCTGCAGCGTCTTGACGACCGAGAACTTCTCGATCGACTCGAACACCTTGCCCTTGCGGCGCAGACCGGCGGTATCGATCAACTTGTACTGGCGGCCATTGCGCTCGAAGGGCACTTCGATCGCGTCGCGGGTCGTGCCGGGCAGGTCAAACGCCACGAGGCGCTCCTCGCCCAGCCAGGTGTTGATCAGCGTCGACTTGCCCACGTTGGGCCGACCACAGACCGCCAGACGGGTCGGGCGCTCCTCTTCGGGCAGGCTGTCGTCCTCATCCTCGGCCTCTGGCTCCAGCCCTTCCAGCGCCAGCTCGATCAGGCTGCGGATGCCCTGGCCGTGGGCCGATGAGACGGCCAGCGGCTCACCGATGCCGAGTTCATGGAACTCGGCCAGCTGTGGGCCGTCCTTCATGCCCTCGGCCTTGTTGGCGGCCAGCAGCACGCGCTTGCTGGTGGTGCGCAGGTAGCGGGCGATGTCGTGGTCCTGCGCAGACAAGCCGGCGCGGACATCGACGACGAAGATCACGGCATCGGCCTCGGCCACAGCCTGACGCGTCTGCTTGGCCATCTCCTGGAAGATGCCCGCGGTGCAGTCCGGCTCGAAGCCACCGGTGTCGATGACGATGAATTCATGGCCGGCCAGCGCACCATCGCCGTAATGGCGGTCGCGGGTCAGACCAGCGTAATCGGCCACGATCGCATCGCGGCGTCCAGTGAGTCGATTGAACAGCGTGGACTTGCCGACGTTGGGACGTCCGACGAGGGCAATCACGGGTTTCATGGGTCAGTTCCGATCTGTAGCAGTTGAATGGTTGTCATGGAAACACGGGCTCATTCCGGCCGGAACGCGAACACGTTGCCGGACCGGGTCACGGCCAGCATCGTCAGGCCGGAGCGCACCAGCGGCGCGATGATCGCGCTGCCATCGGTGGACAGGCGCAGCAACGGCTCGCCACGGTCCTGCGACAGGACGTGGAGCCAGCCCTCGCTGTCACCGAACACCAGCGTCGACCCGACAGCCAGTGGGGAGGTCAGACCGCGGTAGCGCAGCTTGTCCGAAGTCCAGGCCACATCCCCGCTGGCCCGGCGCCAGGCACTGATGCGATCGGTCGCATCCGCACCGGACACGAACTCGCCGCTGATCGCCAGCCCTTCGAAGCCGCCTTGCGGACGACTCCAGAGCACAGCATTGCGTTCCGCGTTGAGGCAGGTCACCGCCACCTGGAAGGCACGGGCACAGACGACCTCGCCGCCGCGCGCAGCCGGACCGACCAGGTCCGCCAGCCGCTCGACCTCGTTGGTGCCGCGCGGAGACGCCAGGGTGCTGTCCGAGCGCAAGGCGCCGGTGAGCGAATCGAGTGCCAGCAGGCGTGCGCCCATGCCCACCAGCAGAGTGTTGCGATACGCCAGCAGCACACCCGGCTGCGCCAGCGACAGGGCCTCACCCGATCGGCCCACGGTCCACAGACGACGGCCATCGAACACGTCAAAAGCCAGCACGCTGCGGTCCACAGCCTGGACGAACACCCGCTCGCCAGCCACCAGCGGCGCGGTGACCACCCGCGAATTGAGCCGGGTGCGCCAGATTTCGCGATCGCCGTCGATCACGACCAGCTCGTTGTTCCTGGTGACGACGGCCGCATGCCGTCCGTCACTGCCGACACCCGCCGACAGCGACGCACCGACCATCACCTGGCTGCGCACAGCCCCGGTCCCGATGTCCAGGCTGACGACACGTCCGTCTTCACCGACGAGCATGAAACGATCGCCGATCACGGCCACGGTCTGCCCGACCAGCGGCCGACCCAGGCTCTGGCGCCAGACCTGCTTGCCAGCGATCCGGGGCGTCAGCGGCTCCAGGGGCGTGGGCTTGGGCCGCTCGACCGTGGAGCACGCTGCCATCAGCAATGCCACGGCCACCGCAAGACAGCGCTGGACAGCGCTGTGGCCGCGCAGGTTCAGGGCGATCATTTGTCGGCTCCCGAGGCTGCGCCCTCTTCCTGGGGTGCAGCACCCAGCGCCACCAGCTTGGCTTCCACCAGACGGCGGTAGTCCACATCCTTGGCGAGCACCTTCCAGGACTGCTGGTAGGCCGCCACTGCCTCGGCAGGCTTGCCCTGCGCCTGCAGGATGTCACCGCGGCGATCCGCAGCCAGTCCGGCCCAGGACTCGGGCACGTCGCTGCCGACCAGTTTCAGGGCGTCGTCATAGCGCTTGGCCTCGAGATGCACCCCCGCCAGACGCAGGCGGGCAATCGCCCGGTATTCGTCTTCCTTGGCATTCGCTGCCACCCACTCCAGCGTGCCGCGCGCGGCATCTGCCTGGCCCTTGTCGAACTGCGCCTTGGCCGCCAGCAGCCCCCCCTGCTCAGCAAACGCGGTCGCCGGATAGCGTGCCTGCAGATCCGCCCAAATCTTGGTCACCCGGACGGCGTCGCCAGCCTGGGCCGAACGCTCCAGCTCGTCGTAGATGCCACCGGCCTTGGCGGCCTGGTCACGCTGCCAGTACTGCCAGCCGTTCCAGCCGGCATACGCCGTCAGCACGATCAGCAGCCCCCAGGTGAGCAAGTTGCCGAACTTGGCCCAGAACTGCTTGAGCTGGTCGAGCTGTTCCTGTTCTTCGAGATCGAGATGGGATGCCATGCGCGTTTGTCGGAGGTGTAACCGTGGAGGGTGGGATTATGCGGGTCGCGCTGGCGCGACGCCGGATCAGTCGGCGATCTCGGCCGACCAGGCGGTCACGTCGGCCAGCGGGCGCAGTGCCTGGGCGCGGCCGCCGTCGCGCAGCGGCTTCACGGCCACCATGCCTTGCGCAAGCTCATCGCCGCCGAACACCAGGGCATAGCGGGCGCCGCTGGCGTCGGCCTTCCTGAACTGGGACTTCATGCTGCCCGGGCCGTCCTTGCCGCCGGCGTGGAGCACGACCTTCAGACCCCGTTCGCGCAATGCCTCGGCCGTGACCATGGCCGTCGCCAGCGCAGCCGCGTCAGGCACGACGGCATAGGCATCCGGCACCTGGACCGGCACGGCCACGCCGCCCTCTTCCAGCAGCGCCAGCACGCGCTCGATACCCAGGCCCCAGCCCACGGCCGGCGCGGGCTTGCCGCCGATCTGCTCGATCAGGCCGTCGTAGCGCCCGCCGCCGCAGACCGTGCCCTGTGCGCCGAGGCGGTCGGTGACCCACTCGAACACGGTCAGGTTGTAGTAGTCCATGCCACGCACCAGACGCGGGTTGATGCGGTAGGGCTGACCAACCGCGTCCAGCACCGCACGCACTGCATCGAAATGCTTCAGCGACGCTTCACCGAGGAAGTCCATCAGCTTCGGTGCAGCTTCGACGACGGCCTGCATCGCCGGATTCTTGGTGTCGAGGATGCGCAGCGGGTTGCTGTGCAGGCGGCGCTTGGCTTCCTCGTCCAGCACGTCGGCGTGTGCTTCGAAGTG
>NZ_JBFPGY010000370.1:0-17072 GCF_041083715.1 Sphaerotilus sp. | reverse complement strand
GACATGTACAGCGTGCCACGCAGGCTCACGTCGAGGATGCGGTCGTAATCGGCGCCAGTGATGTCGCAGGTCTTCGCTGGCTGGGTGATGCCGGCGTTGTTGACCAACACGTCGATGCGCCCGAAAGTTTTCAGCACCGCGGCCATGGCGGCGTCGCATGAGGCCTTGTCGGTGACGTCGGCGACCAGACCGAGGTGCCCGGCGCCGATCTGCGCCGCCGCCGCAGCAGGCTCTGCGCGAGCCAGGTCGACCACGACGACGCGGGCGCCGTGCGATGCCATCAGCCGCGCCGTGGCGAAGCCGAGGCCGTTGAGACCGGCACCGCCGGTGATGACGGCAACTTTGTCCTTGAGCAGCATGTCTTGCGTCTTCAGTGAAGTGAGGGTTCAGGATCAACACGGGAGACAAGACCGGCGCTGCCGGATCCTGGGGGCTGTGTGCCGCGACTTGTCTCCCCTGTGCTTGCGTCGCATATTCGTTGCGGCTCAACATGAATGCAAACGACTTTTTTTCAGCCTAAGATGAGCGATACTCAACCAATGGCAGGGTTGTCCCCATGTCCTTTCTCCCCCCCGTCGTCAGCCTCCAGTCCTTCGAGGCCGTGGCCCGGCGTCGCAGCTTTGCGCTCGCAGCCGCGGAACTCCACGTCACGGCATCGGCCGTCAGCCACCAGGTCTCGAAGCTTGAGGCGCACCTGGGCGTGCGCCTTTTCGAGCGCAGCGCGCACGGTGTGCGCATCAGTCCCGCGGGAGAGGCTTATCTGTCGCGCATCGGTGGCGCGTTGTCGGCCATCGCAGCGGCGACCGAGGACCTGAAACAGGGCGTCAGCAACAGCCTGTATGTCCACTCGGCGCCCAGCATCGCGAGCTTGTGGCTGATGTCGCGGCTTCAGGCCTTTGCAGAGGCCTATCCCGACATCTCGCTGAATCTGTCGGCAGCCCACACTCCAAGCGACTTCGAACTTGGACAGGCGGACATCGATCTCCGCTACGGTGTGCCGAACTGGCCGGATCTCGTGGTCGAGCCTTTGTTCGTCGAAAGCATCGTGCCTCTTGCGAGTCCTGCGTTCATCCAGAAGCACCGTCTGAAGCAGCCCGAGCAGCTGCTTGGAGTCAAGCTCATCCAGAGCAACGTCAGCGTCATTCAATGGTCCGACTGGTTCGCAGCCTTCACGGACATGCGCGCACCCGACCGGTTCGCGGTGCGGTTTGACCGGGCACAGATGTCACTCGACGCGGCGACTCAAGGACTGGGGGTGGCACTCGAAAGCACGACCATTGCTGGCCGACACATCGCTGAACGCAAGCTTCGGCCCGTGTTCGGGCTTGACAAGGCTGTCAAGGTGAAAGCGCACTTCGCCGTGTATCCAGTTCGACACGCCAAGCGACCGCCAGTCGAAGCGTTCCTGTCATGGCTGCACGGCGAGGCCTCGAAGTCTTAGCGCGTGTCGACGATCTCGCCGACCCTGAAACTGTGGGGAGGAAGCCAAGAGCCTCCGCCTGCGTCATGCCAAACGCTGGTTCAATAGCCACCTGCAGTGCGCTCGTCTGGCTTTTCTCGCTGTTCCTCATGCGCCCCCGGAACAGTAGTTGCCAGGAAAGAGACGCCGCTCCACCAGTTCGATCAGGATGTGCAGCACCTTGATGTGCAGTTCCTGGACCCGATCCGCAAAGGCGCCAGCCGGCGTGCAGACAACCACATCGCTCAGGGCTTCGAGGGTCGGGCTGGGTCGGCCAGACAGCACGATGACCGTCAAGCCGAGCGCGCGGGCCACCTCTGCCGCACGGACAACATTGCGGCTCGTGCCACTGGTGCTGAGTGCCAGCAGGCAGTCGCCGGTCCGGCCGTGCGCTTCGATGTAGCGGGAGAACACCTGCTCGTAGCCAAGGTCGTTGCCGACACAGCTCAGGTGTCCGGGATCGCTGATCGCAGTGGCCGCCAACGCCGCACGGTCCTGCCGATAACGGCCGGTCAGCTCCTCGGCGAAGTGCATGGCATCGCACATCGAGCCGCCGTTGCCGCAGGAGTACACCCGACCCCGCCGCTGGAATACGTCGACCAGCAGATCGGCCGCACGCCCGATGCTGGCCAACGCGGCCTCGTCGGACAGCAGGCGGGTCAAGGCAGCCTGTGCGTCGCCAAGGCTGGCACGGATATGGTCAATCGACATGGGGTTCCCGGTAGCCATTTTCCAACACCGCGATCAGCGCGGGCAGTTCGCTCATGCGTGCGAACACGGCGACCGCCCCCGCTGCGCGCAAACGGTCGCCATGATCGCTGAATACATGGCTGCCCCCGAGAAAGCCGACCACCCGCATTCCCGCGGCACAGCCGGCCCGGACCCCGGTGGCGCTGTCCTCGATCACCAGGCACTCGGCCGGTGGCACGCCAAGCTGCCGGGCCGCGTGCAGGTAGGCGTCTGGCGCGGGTTTCGGGCGGCCCACGTCCTCGGCGCTGTAGATGTGCGGGTCCAGCCAGTCCAGCAGGCCGGCCCGCTCCACGCTGCGCCGCAGGCGATGACGGGCGCTGTTGGAGACCACCGCCACCGGCCGACCCAGCGCCCGGTAGGTGTCGAACATGCCGGGCATGGCGGTGGCGCGTTCGGCCACTTCGGCGTCGATGCGGTGCTGCAGCGCGCGGCGGTGTTCCTCGGACAAGGGCTTGTCCAGCAGGCGCTCCACGGCCGCGATGATCTCGATGACCCGCATCCCGAACAGGTCTCGGGTCAGCGAGCGGATGTCCGAGCGGTCAAAGACCGATGCCAGCACATCTGCCAGCACCTCCTCGGCCATCACCTCGCTGTCCACGATGACGCCGTCGCAGTCGCTGAGCACGCAGCGGATGGGAACGCCAGACAAGGTTTTGTCCTCGGTCACAGCTCGCAGATCCGCTTCTTGGCCGCCAGGATGGCCGCAGGACTCATGCTCAGTTCGGTGACACCCAGGTCGATGAAGCGCGGCAGCAGATCGAGATTGGCCGCCGCCTCGCCGCACACCCCGACCCAAATGCCCGCCCGCGCCGCCGCCTGGCAGGTCATCTCGATCGCGGTCATCACGGCCGGGTGCTCCGTGCGATAGAGCGCCGCGATCATGGCGTTGGCGCGGTCGGTGGCCATCACGTACTGCGTCAGGTCATTGGTACCGATCGAGAAGAACGCCACCTCGGCGGCCAGCGCATCGGCCTGCAGCACGGCGGCCGGCGTCTCGATCATGATGCCCAGCTCGAACGAGGCGTGTGCCTGCCCCTCGGCGAGCAGCTCCTGCGCACAGGTGTCGATGAGCTGGCGCACGCGGCGGACCTCCTCGATCTCGCTGATCATCGGGATCATCACGCGCACATTGCCTTCCACCGCCGCCCGCAGCAGGGCGCGCAACTGCGGCTTGAATATCTCCGGCCGGTCCAGGCACATGCGCACGCCGCGCCAGCCGAGGAACGGGTTCTCCTCGCGGGGGAAGTCGATGCCCGCCACCGGCTTGTCGCCCCCGATGTCCAGCGTCCGGATGATCACCGGGCGCGGGTGGAACGCCCGGGCCAGTTGCCGGTAGACCTCGGTCTGCTCGTGCTCGGTGGGCAAGGTGCGCTGCTGCATGAACAGCAACTCGGTGCGGAACAGGCCCACACCCATCGCACCGGCATCGAGCGCGAGTGCGATCTCACCCAGCGCGCCCAGATTGGCCACCACCTCGATCGCCCGGCCATCTCGGGTGCGGGGGTGCAGGTCGCGGTAATGCTGCAAGGCGGCACGGGCCTCGCGCTCGGCAGTGATCTGGCGCTCGGCGTGGGCCTGCTGGCACGCGTCGGGGTTAACGATGACATGGCCGGTGTCCCCCTCGACCACCAGGGTCTGCGCGGCCTGCAGCTCCACCTCCGACAGCGGCACGCCCAGCACCGCCGGGATGCCGTGCGTGCGCGCCATGATGGCCACATGCGACGTGGCCGAACCACCCGTGCAGACCAGCCCCCGCACGTGGCGGATCGGCACCTTGGAGAACTCCCAGGCGCTCAGGTCGGCCGCCACCAGCACGCTGGGCCGGTCGATGCGCGACAGGTCCGGCAGCGGCTGACCGAGCAGCGCAGCGGCCAGCTGACGTGTCACCCCCCGGATGTCCTCGGCCCGGGCACGCATGTAGTCGTCGGTCATCGACTCGAAGGTCGCGGCCAGCACCTCGCCCACCCGCAGCGTCACCGCCGCAGCGTCGCCCTGGGCCTCGATGCCCCGGATGATCGCGCCCACGTACTCCTCGTCCTGGGCCACATCGACCAGCGCCTGCAGGATGGCACGGTCCTGCGCGGCAACGGGTGCGTCGTCGTCCATGCCCTCGGACATCGGGCGGACAAACTCGGCCAGCGCCTGGCGAAAGCGGTCGAGTTCAGCGGCGATGTCCTCGACCTCGACCACATGGCGCACCGCTACCAGCGCGCGCGGCAGGTAGACATAGGCCGACCCGAGGGCCGTGCCGCGACTGCCAGGCACGCCCTGCACGCGGTTGGGCGCCGCCGGCCCTGCGGTCACGTCCGGTCCCGTCCCGCCGGCCGGCGCAGCCTCGGCAGGTGCCACCGCCCCGGCCTCCCCGATCAGGCCGGACTGCGGATCGTGCAGATAGTCCATCAACTGGTGCAGCGCCAGGTGTTCGTCCGGCCCGTCGGCGCGCAGCAGCACCTCGTCGCCTTCCTTCACGCCCAGCAACATCAGCTTGACCGAACTCTTGGCATTGGCCTGTGTGCCGCGACAGACGAGTTCAACGCTGCAGTCGAAGCTCTTGGCCAGCTTGGCCATGTGGGTAGCGGGGCGGGTGTGCAATCCTTCGAGGACACGCACGGTAGTGGACAACTCGATCATGGAAGAGGCAACCGATCAGTCAGTCAATCAATGCATCGTCAGTCGGCGATGACGATGGGGCTACCCGACCGCATCTGCTGACGCAGCGCCGACAGATCCAAAGGCTCCACACAGATTTCTCCGGGCCGCTCCGCCAGCACCGCACCGTTGAAATTGAACACGACATGGCCCAGCTCGCGCACCTTGTTCCAGGCGCTGCTGCCGACGGCGCTGACGCGGGTGGTGAGTGTGCCCAACGTGATCTGCGCGCCGACGGGGGGGGCCACCGACGCCACCATGCCCGAGACGCGGTGCTGCACCGACACCTCGGCCAAGGCGGCCGGGGCACCATCCTCGTACAGGATCAGCACGCCACCGTCGAGCAGGTCCGGCACCTCTTCGCCGATGGCGGTCACGGTGGTGGAGTAATAAATCATCTGTGTGTGTCCTTTGGCATTCATTGTGCATTCAGCATGTGGTCAGAGCAGGAAGCTGACCAGCCAGGCGATCACGACCGAGACCGGCCCCATGATCTGCCGCGAGATCAGCACCGCCGGCACACCCACCCGGATCGTCTCGGGCTTGGCCTCGCCGAGGGCCAGACCTACCGGCACGAAGTCGCAGCCGACCTGGGTGTCGTAGGCGAACAGCGCGGGCAGCGCCATCGCAGGCGGAATCGTGCCGCTGGCGATCGCCGGGCCGATGATGGCGGCCCCGATCACCTGCGCGATCACCGCACCGGGCCCGAGGATGGGCGACAGGAATGGCAGACCACAGATCGCCGACAGCACCAGCAGCCCGACCACGTTGCCCGCCAGCGGCTCCAGCAGGTGCGCCAGCACGGTGCCGACGCCAGTCGAATTGATCAGGCCGATCAACATGGTCACGAAGGCCATGAAGGGCAGCACGTTGCGGATCACCTGGTCGATGGATTTGCGTCCACTGTTGAATAGCACGCCGACCACGCCGCCCATGCTGCGCCCGATGGAGGTGATGAAGCCGACCACGCCGCCTTGCGGGGCGTCGTTGGCAGCGGCGCGGGGCGCGCTGGCCGGAGCAGTCGCCGCGGCGGCGGCGTGGAAGACAGGAGCAGATCCGTCGGAGAGTTTCATGTTGTCCACCGTGACACCGGACACGTAGATGTCCTCAGTGATGAATTCAGCCAAAGGGCCGGACTGGCCAACCGGGGTGAGGTTGACAGTCGGAATGCGCTTACGTGGGTAGACGCCGCAGCGGGCGGTGCCGCCGCAATCGACGATCACGGCGGCGACTTCGCTCTCCGGCGGCGGTGCGCGAAAGCCATCGACGACGGTGGCGCCGGTCAAGGCCGCCAGGCGGTGGGCCAGTTCCGGGATGCCGCCACCGGTGACGGCCATGATCTTGTCGCGCTCGGCCGTGGGTGTGATGACGAGGGGACCGCCCCAGCCACCGGGGCCACGGCTGACGGTGACGGACTTGAAGGTCTTGCTGCTCTGCATGGTGTTGTCTCCGAAAGGTTTTGTCGGCAGAGGACGGTCAGAGAACCACGCCGTCGCGCTTGGCGATCATGGCGGTGATGCGCTCGGTCACGATGCCCTTGAGCAGGTTGACGAACAGGCCCACCAGCAGGTAGGTCAGGGCCAGCTTGGCCAGCGAGAACGGTGCGTGGCCCGTTTCAGCCAGCTTGGTGATGGCAGCACCCACACCCAGCCAGACAAACAGCTCGCCCGGATTGCAGTGCGGGAACAGCCCGGTGATCGGATGGCACAGCGACACGGCCGAGTCGTAGAACGCGGGCTTGTGCTTCTCCTCGACGAACATGCCGAAGGTATAGGCCATCGGGTTGGTCAGGAAGAACATCGCGAGGAACGGCAGCACGGTGTAGCGGGTGATGACGTTGCCGGCGGCGAATTGCGCCATGCGGTGGACGCGCTGCTCGCCGACCAGGCCGATCAGCGTGTAGACCGCCGTCAGCAGCACGATCAGTGTGGGCAGGATGCCGGTGACGAAGCCGACGAAGGTTTTTCCGCCGGCATTGAACACGCCGATGAACGCTTCCGCGCCACGTGCAAGAAATTCAAAAGTTTCCATGGTTGTCTCTACCTCTTCTATTGCTTGGTTTACTGGAACTGGGGGTGGTCCGAATCGGGCCGTGGGGTGGGTGGGCTACCGCAGCGTTTCACTTTTGTCGGGCACGCACCTCCTCCACCTGGGCAATGGCCTGGCGGATGGCCAGGGCGGTGCGGTCATCGCGCTGACCTGGGGCGAAGTGCATGGCCAGCGTGGACAGCGACCAGCCCACCACCCCGTCCTGCGGCTTGAAGCGGGCGAACACGCTCATGCCCGACATCACCTGCAGGCGCCGCACCCGCAAGTCCGGCCCGACTTCCAGCAAGGCGATGGCGCCCAGTCCGAACCGCGGCCGGTGCTGGCCCATGCCGAGAAACCCGTCGCTCCAGGCCCCGGTCGCGCTGGTCAAGGCACGGCGGTAATGCGACCACTGCACCCAGGAGCCCGCAATCTGAAGGCTCCAGAAAATCACCAGCAGGATCAGGGCACTCTGGGTAAATTGCATGGGGTTTCTCCTGGGCTGGAAGGGTGGTGCGGGGGTCAGTCGATCGTTAATTTGTCGCGGTTCGATCGATGAGCAAATGCTACATTTGTACTTTTCAAAGTCAATATGTTCATCGTCAGGGTGTTCACCTAGACCCGATCCAACCGCACTCAGGCCGCTTCGGCCGCCCGCCATTGCTGCTGCAACAGCTCCGCCACCAGCCCCGCCGCCTCCACCTGCGGCAGGTGTCCCACGTCGTGCAGCAGATGCACGGCCACGCGCCCCGGCAGGTCCGCTGCATGGGCGATTGGCAGGATGCGGTCGGCACGTCCCCAGACCACCTTGATCGGTACCCGCAGCGTCGGCCAGGCCACCCCCGCCGACCCGGCCTGCCGCCCTGCCGGCATGAGCCGTGCCGCCAGGGCCGCCAGCGCCGCCTGCCGGCCCGGTGCCTGCAGCTGCTGGAACGCGGTGGCGACGAAGGAACCACTGAGCACGGCGGGGTCGTGGAAGAGCCGCAGCAGCACGGCCCGCAGCGCGGATTCGGTCTGCGCCGACACCAGCCCGTCGATGAAGGCGCCGTCGATGTCCGCCCCGAGACCGGCCGGCGCGAGCACGGTCAGCGAGCGCACGCGGTCACGGGCCAGCGCCGCGGCGGCCAGCGCCGTGCCGCCCCCGAGCGAATGGCCGAGCAGGTGGAAGCGGTCCACGCCCTCCTGGTCCAGGCGCCGGAGCACGGCGTTGGCCAGGTCTTGCAGGGACTCCACCGGCAGGCGCCCGGACTTGCCGTGGTTCGGCAGGTCGATGCCGATCAGCGGCATGTCGGGCGGCAGCAGCGACACCAGCGGACGCCAGCCCACGTGGTCGGCGCCGAAGCCGTGCAGCAGAACCACCGGGGCACCACTGCCGCGTTGCCACCAATGGAGGTGCAGCGGGCTGGTGCGATTCCCTCCGGCGCCGACCGGCACGTCCGCACCGACGATGCGCCCTTGTGGCCCCGAGCCGATCAGCGACCGCAGTTCGATGCCATGTTCGCGTGCCAGGCTGCGGGCCAGGGGAGTGGCGCGCAGCAGGGGCACCCCGGCCACGACCGGATCGGCAGCCACCACCGGCGGTGCGGCAGGGGCTGGCGCAGGTTCAGGCGCGGACACGGACGCGGGCGCAGGCAGGGGCACCTCGGGGACGGCCGCTTCGACCGGTGGCTCGGCGGCGGACGGCATCCCTTCGCCCGGCGCCAGGATCCAGCCCACGACCTGCCCCACGGGCATGACCTCGCCAATCTCGCCACACAGCCCGGCGACGATACCCGCTGCGGGCGCATCGACCTCCATCGTCGCCTTGTCGGTCTCGATCTCGAACAGCACTTGGCCCCTGGTGACCTGATCGCCGTCCTTGACGTACCAGTGGGCGATCTTGCCTTCGGCCATGTCCATGTCCACGCGGGGCAGGATGAGTTCGGTGGCCATGGTCAGCGCCCTCCCTGCACGGTGCGGCGCACGGCGGCCACGATGTCAGGCACCTGCGGCACGGCGGCCCGCTCCAGGTCCGGGTTGTAGGGCAGCGGGCAGTCCGCGCCGCCGAGCCGCACGATCGGCGCATCCAGCCGGTCGAAGGCCTCGCTCTCGGCGATCGCCGCCGCCACCTCGGTGCCGATGCCGAACTGCTTCGTGCCCTCGTAGACGCAGACCAGCCGGGTCGTCTTGCACACGCTGTCGATCACCGTCCGGTAGTCCATCGGCCGCAGCGAGCGCAGGTCGATCACCTCGGCCGAGATGCCTTCCGCCGCCAGTTGCTCGGCCGCGTCCAGGGCCTTGTGGACCATGATCGAATTGGCCGCGATCGTCACCTGGTCGCCGACGCGCCGGACGCGGGCCTCGTGCAGCGGCTCGGTGTAGTAGCCCTCGGGCACCGGGCCTTTCATCTTGTAGAGCAGCTTGTGCTCGAAGAACATCACCGGGTCCGGGTCTTCGATGGCCGCCAGCAGCATGCCCTTGGCGTCGTGCGGCGTGGACGGCTGCACCACCTTCAGGCCGGGCACATGCGCCAGCCACGCCTCCAGGCTCTGGCTGTGCTGAGCCGCCGCCCCGGTGCCCGAGCCGCTCGGAAACCGCATCACCAGCGGCACCGACGCCTTGCCGCCCAGCATGTAGCGGATCTTGGCGGCCTGGTTGACGATCTGCTCCATCGCCAGTGCCGCGAAGTCCGAGAACTGGAACTCGAACACGGGCCGCTGGCCCAGCAGTGCCGCACCCACCGCGACCCCTGCCCCACCCAGCTCGGAGATCGGCGTGTCCATCACGCGGTCCTCGCCGAAGCGGTGGACGAGATCGCCCGTGACCTGAAAGGCACCACCGTAGACACCAATGTCTTCGCCCATCAGGAACACGCGATCGTCACGCTCCATCGCCAGGGCCAGCGCTTCCTGGATGGCTTGCGAGTAGGTCAGCTCTCGGCTGGCGGCGTTTTCAGCGGACATGGGCGGTCTCCCCCGGAACATGCGTGTAGACAAAAGAGGTCAGGCTCGACAGTTCGGGCGCCGGGCTGTTCCTGGCGAACTCGACGGCGTCGTCGATCTCCCGCGCCACGTCGGCGACCAGCGCCTCGATCTGTGCGGCATCGATCAGGCCGTGCTGCAACAGGGTCTGCTCGAAGCGGCCGATCGGGTCCAGCGCGATCCAGGCGTCGATCTCCTCCTTGGTGCGGTAGCGGTTGCGATCGCTCTTGGAGTGGCCGCGGTGGCGGTAGGTCATGCATTCGAGCAGCGACGGACCTTCGCCCCGGCGCGCGCGGTCCACGGCCTCGGCGGCGGCTTCGGCGACGCAGGCGAAGTCGTTGCCGTCCACCGTCACGCCGGGCATGTCGTAGGCCACGGCGCGCTGGGCGATGCGCTTGACGGCGGTGGAGCGTTCGGTCGAGGTGGACATGCCGTACTGGTTGTTCTCGCACACGAACACCACCGGCAGCTTCCAGATCGCCGCCATGTTCAGGCTCTCGTGGAAGGCGCCCTCGTTGTTCGCGCCGTCGCCGAAGAAGCAGATGGCAACGTTGGGCAGCCGGCGCTGCTTGAGTGCCAGCGCGGCACCCACGGCAATCGGCATCCCCCCGCCCACGATGCCGTTGGCACCCAGGTTGCCGCTGGCCACGTCGGCGATGTGCATCGAGCCGCCACGCCCCCGGCAGTAGCCGGTGTCCTTGCCGAAGAACTCGGCGAACATGTACTTCGCCTCGGCACCCTTGGCGATGCAGTGGCCGTGGCCCCGGTGGGTGGAGGTGATGTAGTCGCCCGGTTCCAGTACCGCGCACACCCCGGTCGCGCTGGCCTCCTGGCCGATCGACAGGTGCATGGTGCCGTGGACCAGCCCGCGCATGTACGCCTGCTCGGCCCCTTCCTCGAACTGGCGGATCAGGTGCATCTGGCGCAGCACCCCGTGCAGCGCGGGAACGCTGAAACGCCGGAAGATGGCCGGCACGCCTTCCTGGCTCGGAACCCCCGTCATGCCAGCACCCCTTGCTCGCCGTAGACCATCACGTCCTGGCGGCGGCGCAGCTCGACGATGCGCGATCCCGCATCCACTGCGGTGTTGGCATAGGTGACCAGCTCGCCCTTGCGGATGGGTTGCAGCACCTTGGCCTGCTCCAGCAGACCGCAGGGAATGGCGCGCTGCTGGCGGGCGTCCTCGGCCGTCATGGCCCAGGCGCGGTAGGTGTACTCGCCGATGGCGTCGAGCGTGTCGCCGGGCACCAGGTCGCGCTTGGCGACGGCGCAGACCTCGGCGGTCGGCCGGGCGATCGGCGCCATGTCGGCCCGGCCGTACAGCACCGCCCGCACGCAGGTCAGCGGCACCTCCAGGCTGCACAGGTGGTAGGGTCGGTAGAAGGTGTAGTAGGGGCCGGTACCGAGCTTGAGGTAGTCCATGCGCTCGCGCAGCCGCGGGTGCGCCATTTCGGCGACGACGAAGACACCGGGGGCCACGCCCTTGCCGATGGTGTAGTCCACCACGCCCTTGCGGTGCAGGATGCCGCCGTCCTCGCGCGGGCACAGCACCCGGTGCAGCTCGTCCAGCCCCGCGGCCGGGCCGTGCATGCCGGGCACATCCGGCACCAGCCCGGTGGCGTTGGCGATGGCACACATCTCCACCGCCGTCTTCGAGCCGTCCACAAACTCGACCAGCATGCGCGGGTTCAGGTTCTTGCCGTGCGCCTCCGCAGCGTACTGGTCGGGCGTCGCGTCGATGTTGAGCGGGTTGTTCTTGCCTTTGCCGGCGGCGATCACCGGATAGCCCAGCGCCGAGACGAAGTTGATCAGCTCGATCGTGGCACTCGGCTCGTCACCCGCCCCCAGCGAGTAGACAACGCCCAGGCGATCGGCCTCGCGCTTGAGGTAGGCGCCGATGGTCACGTCGGCCTCGACGTTCATCATCACCAGGTGCTTGCCGTGCTCCATGGCGTTGAGGCCGATCTGCGCCCCGACGGCCGGCTTGCCGGTGGCATCCACCACCACGTCGATCAGGTCGCTGCTGCACACCAGTTGCGCGTCCTGCGTGATGGCGATGTGGCCGTCCTCGACCGCCCGGTCGAAGGCGCTCGGCGTCTCCACCAGGCGGTGGACATCGCCGGTGTGCCCGGCCTCCTGCAAGGCCCGCAGGGCAGCGGGAATGTTGAGGTCGGCGATGGCCGCGACCACCACCCCCTTCATGTGCAGCACCTGCGTCACGATGTCGCCACCCATCATGCCGGAGCCGATCAGGCCGATGCGGATCGGCCGGTGGCTCAGCGCCCGTTGCTGCAGGTCGGCCGCGAGGCCACTGGGAATAAAGCCGCTCATAGGGATCTCCAAGGAGTGTCTGCCCGGCCGGTTGATCGGGCCTTGATTGCACATTTGTATTTCATTGTGGCACTATGTACATCAATGAAGCAAGGCAGGTGCAGCCTTGAACAACCCCGTGGAATCCCTGATGCAACGATCTGAACGCTCTGCGTTTTCCGGCCAGGCAAAGAAAAAGCCGCATCACTTGCGCGATGCGGCTGGGGGCGACCACGCTGGCGTGGCCCTTGGGAAACGGGACTCAGGCGGGGCCGGCGAGTTCCAGCAGGCGGGCCGCCACGACCTCGTCGGTCACGAGCACGGTGGGCCGAACCAAGCGCATGGCCCCCAGCACGGCCTCGGCCTTGTCCTGCCCGCCCGAGGCCATGATGCGCCGGGGCACTGCCTGGAGGGTCTCCGCGGGAATCGCCATGACGCAGTGCTGGATCGGGTGGTCGATCAGATGGCCGTCCGCATCGAAGAAATGGAACAGCGTCTCGCCCACCGCCCCCTGCTTGATCATCGAGCGGCGCAACGCGTCGGACACGAAGCCGTCGCGGTAGGCGGTGCCGCTGGCGGCCATGCTGCCCACGCTGATCAACACGGCGTCGAGCGCCTTGGCACGCTCGAAAACCTCGCCCAGCCCGCAGTGCTCGATCAAGGTCTGCCGCGTGGCGGGCGTGTCCACGATGGCGGGTGCGGTCATCAGGTAACACTCGGCCTGGAACAGGCTGGAGAAGCGCCAGGCGAATTCGGACGGGTTGAATCGCTTGACTTTGGTGATCCCCCCCAGCAGCGACACGACCGACAGATCGGCCACGGGCGATTCCTGGATGTAGCGCAGCGACTCCAGCAGCGTGCGGCCCCAGCCCACGCCGATCTTCATGCCGGGTTGCACGAAGTCCGACAGGTACAGCCCCAGGGCCGCACCGATCGGCTCGGTGGCGTCCGAGTCGGGCGACGACAGCGGCACCACCACCGCTTCCGCCAGGCCGAACCGCTGCTCCAGCGCACGCTCCAGCCCCACACATTCGGGCAAGCCGCTCTGGATGCTGAACTTGATCTCATGCCGCTCACGCGCATCCGACAGCAGCCTCACCACAGTGACGCGGCCCACACCCAGCACCTGCGCGATCTCGTTCTGGGTCATCTCCTCGATGAAGTACATCCAGGCAGCCCGCAACCGCATCCGCCGGGTGCGGGCATTGGTCACGCTGCGTTCGATGGGTTTGCCATCGCCTGGGGAATCTGCGGCGGAAAATGCAGGAGTCTTCTTGTTCAAAGGAGGATCCTCGTGTCGCGGGATGGCCGCGCCGTGTTGGCGTCAAGCGTCTATGCTACTCAATGCATTTGAAATGGACAGGAGTTCATGATGCCTCGCAAATTTCTACGGCCCAAGGTGCCCTCGTCGCTTTCCGATGGGGACATCGGGTTGGCCATGAAAGACGGGTTGCGCGAAATCCGTTTCAACCTCAAGCGAGGTGCACACAAACTGGTGGAAGGTGTTCAGACCGCATCTCACCGTGACGACAGTACGACACTAGGCCGGTTCGGTGAACCTTTAGGCTTGGCTGTGCGCACTACGGCGCAGTTGCTGCGCAGCGCTGATCATGCTGCGGTGGACTTGCTTAGCTCTGACGGGCATTACCGAGCGATGGACATTCCGCTGTGCCCTTCGGCGACCTATTTCAGCGCCGAACACACCATCGACCCGATCCGCCTGTTCACGCGCGACCACCACTGGCGCTACCGCCACCTGCTCAGCTTGCGGGGAACGAATGACCTGTTCGTGTACGAGCAGCGCATTGAGCGTGCAGGCCAGCAACTGCGCAGCGCCGCCAGTCCGGGCAAGGCCCAGGCGGAACACCTGTTGCATGCACCGCCCTCACCGCACCAGCTCAGCGCACGCATCGTCCTGGCCCTGCAGGCTGCTGATGTACTGACGCCGGCGATCGACACCGCTGAGGCCACCGAGGAGCCGAGCCTGAACGACCACGCGGCCCTGTGCGTCGTGCTGGCTGGCGAGCTGGCACCACTGATCCCCGGGCCGGTGCGTCAGCAGACCGAAATGGCACTGCGTCTGGCCGACGAGGTCTGCAGCGCCCACCAGGCAGTCTGGACACAGGCCTTGGGCAGCTCGACGCCGGACACGGCCCTGGCCGCCTGGATCGCCTTCGCCCTGCGATACATCTGATCTCGTGGAGAACGTCCATGCTTGACATCCGCACCGCGCAGCACTGGGCTGCCTCCTCTGCTTCCCTGTCGCAGATCAGAACTTGGCGGTGGTTCCGCGTGGCGGTACCCAGTTTGATGTCGGATCTGGCCCTCCGGATCAGCAGCACGGAGCCACCGGGCATCGAGGCCGTGGTCGAGGTGCTGCCACTGGGCCGGGTATTCTGGGGATGGGTGTCCGTACTGGACGGGCTTCAGCGCTACGAGCCACTGGAACCGGAGGACTACGCCCATTTTGCGTCTGGGGTGCTGCTGGTTTACCTGCTCAGAGAGCACCCACTGCAATGGCAAGGTGCTTCGCGCAGCCAAGAAGTGCTGGTGCTGACCCAGACAGCCATGACGCTGCTGTCGACTTGGCTCGCCATGCTCAGAGCATCACCCTTGAGCGATCAGATCATCGAAGTCAACGAGGCTCAGTGGAGCAGCTACATCGAGAACGTCACCGAAAACGCCGATGTGGCTGTTGCCTTTCTGGACTTCTTCACTGGCCGTGAACCACGGTGGCAGCTCCCGCTGATCCTGACGGAACGGCCTTTGTTTGCACATGCGCTGGGAGCTTTGCACAAAGCGGCTCAGTAAGGATGCCCCAGGGGTACGGCAACATGTTGATGAGAGTTCGACCGAGGCCGACGCGGCCTTGTCAGTCAACGTCACAGGGCAGTGAACTACACCCCTTCCAGGTCATGCCCAAGCGCTGGGTTGTCGAACACAGCGTTGCAGGACGGAAGAAGAACCGCGGGTGCTGGCTCAATTCATGTAGATATGACTACACAGATGTATAGTTAGATACATGGATTCAGAACAGGCACCGTGGCATCTCTTGGTTCTATCCCTGCCAACGGCCGGTGCCACCGCCCGCATGCGCATCTGGCGGGCGCTCAAAGCCTTGGGCTGTGCTGCGCTGCGCGACGGTGCCTACCTGCTGCCGGCTCACCCCGAACACCATGACGCGCTGCAGGCCCTCGCCGACGAATGCCTGCGCGAGGGCGGCAGCGCCTGGCTGCTGTCCGCCATGCCTGACCGTACTGCCGACGCCCAGACTTACCCGGCGCTGTTCGACCGCCGAGAGGACTACGCCAGCCTGCGCAAGACCTGGGCAGAGACGGCTCCGACCCTGGCCACGCTCGGCGTGGCCGAGCTGACCCGGCTGCACAAGAAACTGCGCCGCGAGTTCGAGGCCCTGCGCGCCATCGATTTCTTCCCGAACGAAGCGGGGCTGGAGACCGACGCCGCGTGGCGGGACTTCAGCGCCCGCATCGAGCGCCTGCGCTCGCCGGACGAACCACAGGAGGCCGACGGCACCGTGCCGCCGCGCCTGGACGCTGCGCTGTACCAGGGCCGCCTGTGGGCGACGCGGCGCAGCCTGTGGGTGGACCGCGTGGCCAGCGCCTGGTTGATCCGGCGCTTCATTGACCGCAGCGCCCGTTTCCTGTGGCTCGCCCAGCCCGCCGATTGCCCGCCCGAGGCCCTCGGCTTCGATTTCGACGGCGCCGTGTTCAGCCATGTCGGGGACCGCGTGACCTTCGAGACGCTGCTGGAGAGCTTCGGCCTGACCGGCGACGCGGCCCTGGTGCGGCTCGGTGCCCTGGTGCACGGGCTGGATGTCGGCGGCCCGCTGGCGCCCGAGGCCAGCGGGTTCGAGGCCGTGCTGGCCGGGGCGCGCGAGCGGCTGCCCGATGACGATGCCCTGCTGGCCGAGGCCAGCGCCATGCTCGATTCGCTCCACGCGCATTTCCAGCGCGCAGCGCAGCGGCCCCAGACACCCAGCCGGATCACCCCATGAACGACACCACCACCGTTGCCGCCCCGGTCCCAGCACCCGCACCCACCTACACCCTGTGGCAGCTCGTGCGCTACATGCTCGCGCTCGGCACCTGGGGCTTCGGCGGCCCGGTGGCACTGGTGGGCTACATGTACCGCGACCTGGTCGAGCGCCGGCAGTGGATCTCCGAGGCCGACTACAAGGAAGGCATGGCCCTGGCCCAGTTGATGCCCGGCCCGCTGGCGGCCCAGCTCGCGATCTACCTCGGCTACGTCCACCACCGCATCCTGGGCGCCACGCTCGCCGGGCTGGCCTTCGTGCTGCCGTCGTTCTGCATGGTCGTGGTGCTCGGGGCGCTGTACGTCGCCTATGGTGGCATCGGCTGGATGCAGGCGGTGTTCTACGGCGTCGGCGCGGCGGTGATCGGCATCATCGCGATGAGCGCGTACAAGCTCACCACCAAGAACATCGGCTCCGACCGGCTGCTGTGGGCGGTCTTCGCGGTCAGCGCGGCGGTCACGGTGATCACCAAGTCGGAGATCGTCTGGCTGTTCCTCGGCGCGGGCGTGCTGGTGTGGCTGCTGCGGGCGCCGCCGAAGAAGGGGTTCGGCGGGCGGCTGAACGGGCTGGCTGCTTCGGCCCCGGTGGTGGGCGCCATGCTGGCCAGCACCGTCGATTGGCCGAAGCTGGCCGAGATCGGCGCGTTCTTCGCCTACGCGGGCAGCTTCGTGTTCGGCAGCGGCCTGGCGATCGTGCCCTTCCTCTACAGCGGCGTGGTGCAGGAGCACGGCTGGCTCACCGACCGGCAGTTCGTCGATGCCGTGGCGGTGGCGATGATCACGCCAGGGCCGGTGGTCATCACCACGGGCTTCATCGGCTACCTGGTGGCGGGGTTCTGGGGCGCGGTCGTGGCGGCGCTGGC
>NZ_JBFPGY010000369.1:0-5191 GCF_041083715.1 Sphaerotilus sp. | reverse complement strand
GCGCGCGCGGCGTCCACCCCGACGCTGTTCGTCGGAACCCCCTTCGTCAGCCGCTTCGACGGCCAGGCGGCGATCGGTCTGTCGATGGGCTGGCACGACCGGCAGGCCCGGTTCCGGGGCGTGGTCGTCCTGGTGGCGGATGCCGACTTCCTGGACGGCCACTTCGACCACATCGCGCCGGCGCCGGACGCCACGATGGCGCTGTACCGGACCACCGACCATGCCATGGTCTCCGACGGTCCCGGCGATGGCCGGGAGCGGTTGCTGCCCGCCACGGTGATGGACGCCCTCTGGGCCAGTCCATCGCCGGAGACCCCGCGCCTGGCTACCCTGCCGGATGGCCGCCAGCGGCTGGTGGCCGCGCACCGGCTGCAGCGGTTTCCGCTGGTGGTCGTGATCTCGCGCGATGTCGATGCGGCGCTGGCGGACTGGACCGACCAGGCCTGGCTGGTCGGCTCGTTCGCCGCATCGGCGCTGGCGATGACGCTGTTCCTGTCGCTGCGCAATGCCCGCGAGCAGGCCCTGCGGCGCGAGGCCCAGACGGCGCTGGCCACCGAGCAGGCCCGCGCGGTGCGGGCGTTCCAGGCGGCGCAGGAAGGCCATTGGGAATGGGATGTGCGCACCCAGGAAAACCACCTCTCGCCGCGCATGAAGGAGCTGCTCGGCATGGCGCCGGACGAGATCCTGCACGGGCCGGACGGGCTGCTGCACCTGGCGCATCTGCACCCGGACGATGTCGAGCCGGTGCGCGCTGTGCTGCATGCGCACCAGCAGGGGCATGGCAGCGAAACCTTCGACTTCACCTTCCGCGTGCGCCAGGCCGACGGCCAGTGGCGCCACGTCCGCTCGCGCGGCCACGCCTGGCGCGACGCCGATGGCCTGGCCCGGCTGTTCAGCGGCACCGGCACCGACGTCACCGCCGAGGTCGAGGCGCAGCAGCAGAACCGGCAGCTCGAAGAGCAACTGCAGCGCGCCCGCAAGCTGGAGGCCCTCGGCACGCTGGCCGGCGGCGTGGCGCACGACTTCAACAACATCCTCGCCGCCGTCATCGGGTATGGCGAACTGGCCCGCAACGCGGCCGCCGACGGCTCCGGGCAGGCGCGCCACCTCGACCATGTCCTGCAGGCAGGCCAGCGTGGCAAGGCGCTGGTCGAGCGCATCCTCTCGTTCAGCCGCGGCACGCCGCGTGCGCGGACCCACCTGCGGCTGGAGCCGGTGATCGACGAGGTGCTACAGCTGCTGGCGGCGTCGCTGCCGGCGCCGGTGCGGCTCGACCGGCGGCTCCACGCGCCCGAGGCCGTCATCTCCGGCGACGTGACCATGGTCTACGAGGCGGCGATGAACCTCTGCACCAACGCGCTGCAGGCGATGCCGCAGGGCGGGACGCTGGGCGTCGAGCTGGCCGAGGTGCGGCTGGTGGTGCCGCGGCGGCTGTTCGACCGCAGTCTGGCGCCTGGGCGTTATGCGCAGCTGACCGTGAGCGACACCGGCGCGGGCATCGCGCCCGAGGTGATGGCCCGCCTGTTCGAGCCCTTCTTCACCACCCGCGGGCCGCACCTGGGCACCGGGCTGGGGCTGGCGGTGGTGCACGGGGTGATGGTCGACCTGGGCGGCGCGATCGACGTGCAGAGTGCGCCGGGCCGGGGCGCGCGTTTCCTGCTGTATTTCCCTTGCGTGGAGGCCGAGCCCGACGACGTCCTGCAGGTCGAGGCCGATGCACCGCAGGGCCGGGGCCAGACCGTGCTCGTGGTGGACGACGAGCCGGGGCTGGTCGAGCTGGCCGAGGAGCTGCTGGCGGCGCTGGGCTACGAGCCGGTCGGCTTCTCGTCGAGCGCGCGGGCGCTGGCCGAGTTCGAGCGTGATCCGGACCGGTTCGATCTGGTCCTGACCGACGAGGTCATGCCGGGGCTGACCGGCACGGCGCTGGCGCAGGCCGTGCATGCCCTGCGGCCTGGCCTGCCGGTCGTGCTGGCGAGCGGCTATGGCGGGCCGCAACTGGCATCGCGTGCGGCCGGCGCCGGTGTCACCGTGCTGCTCAAGAAGCCGCTGGCGCGGGCGGAACTGGCACGGGCGCTCGCGCAGGCGCTGGGCTAGCCGGCGCCGCGGCTGATGCTTTCGCCATCCTCGGGCCGCAGGGCGCGGAAGGTCAGCGACGACACCAGCGTCAGCACCGCCAGCGTCAGGAAGGCGTGGTGCAGGGCGCCGCGCACCGCCCCGGCGTCGCCCTGCGGCAGCCCGGCGAGGTAGAGGCCGGTGACGAGCGAGCCGCAGGCGAGACCGAAGCTCATCGACATCTGCTGCAGCGTGCTCGCCAGCGTGCTGGCCATGGGCGTGTCGCGTTCGGCGATGTCGGCGTAGGCCATCGAGTTCATGCTGGAGAACTGCAGCGAGTTGAACAGCCCCATCAGCAGTCCGAGCAGCACGATCACGGTGATGGGCGTGCCCGGTCCGACCAGCGCGTAGCAGGCGATGGTGCCCGCCACCAGCACCGTGTTCACCACCAGCACCTGCCGGTAGCCGAAGCGGCGCAGCATCGCGCTGGAGATCAGCTTCATGCCCATCGCGGCGGCGGCCGCCGGCATCATCAGAAGACCCGACTGCCACGCCGGCAGCCCCAGCCCGAGCTGGTACAGCAGCGGCAGCAGAAAGGGCATGCCGCCCACCCCCAGCCGCGTGACGAAGCCGCCCAGCACCGAGATCCGGTAGGTGCGGGTGCGCAGCAGCGACAGCCGCAGCAGCGGATGCGGTACCCGCTGCGCGTGCCAGCCATAGGCGCCGAGCAGGCCGAGCGACAGCAGCAGCGGCGGGACCACCTGCCCCGCGTTCAGCCCGTGTTCGCCGAAGATCTCCAGCAGCCACGACAGCAGCGCCGCGCCGCTGCCGAACAGCAGCAGGCCCCGCAGGTCGAAGGGCGGTGGCTGGTCGTTGCGGTAGTCGGGCATGTGGCGGTGGCCGAACCACAACGCGATCAGGCCCACGGGCACATTGACGAAGAAGATGTCGCGCCACGACAGCCAGTGCACGATCAGCCCGCCCACGGTCGGCCCCAGCAGCGGGCCGAGCAGGGCGGGGATGATGACGAAGTTCATTGCCCGCAGCAGGTCGCCCTTGGGGAAGGTGCGCACGATCGCCATGCGGCCGACCGGCATCATCATCGCCGCGGCGATGCCCTGCGGCACCCGGGCGGCCACCAGCATCGGCGCGTTCACCGCCAGTCCGCACAGCACCGAGGACAGCGTGAACAGCGCCACTGCGGTGAGGAACACGCGCCGGCTGCCGTAGCGCTCGGCCAGCCAGCCGCTGGCGGGGATGCAGACCGCCAGACTCAGGATGTAGCTGGTGACCACCGCCTTCAGGCTCAGCGGCGTGGTGCCCAGACTGACCGCCATGGCCGGGATGCCGGTGTTGACGATGGTCGAGTCGAGCTGCTCCATGAACAGCGCCGTCGCGACGACCCAGGGCAGAAATCGCCGGGTGATGACCGGATCCATCAAGATGTCCTTCTGTTGGCTCGACACGGCCCCGATCTTGCGCCTGTAATGCCGACCTGGTTGCCCTCGGCCCAAGGATCCCGCACATGCCCCCGCCACTTCCGACGAACAAGTCCACCGCGGTCCACGACCTCGCGCGCCGGCTCGGCCCTGGCCTCATCACCGGTGCCGCCGACGACGATCCCAGCGGCATCGCGACCTATTCGCAGGCCGGATCGCAGTTCCGCTTCGGTCTGGCCTGGACGCTGCTGCTGACCACGCCGCTGATGATCGGCATCCAGATGCTGTCGGCACGCATCGGCTGGGTCACGGGCGAGGGCCTGGGGGCCAACATCGCCAAGGTCTGTCCACGCTGGGCCACGCGCACGCTGGTCGGCCTGCTGGTGGTGGCCAACACCATCAACATCGCGGCTGACATCGGCGCGATGGCCGAAGCGGTGCGCATGGTCGCGGGCGGGCGCCTGGTGCCGTGGATCCTCGGTTTCGGCGCGCTGAGCATCGCCGGGCAGGTCGTCTTCTCGTACGAGAAGACGGTGCGCATCCTCAAGTGGCTGACGCTGGCGCTGTTCTCGTACGTGGCGGTGATCCTGTCGGTCAGCGTGCCGTGGAAGCAGGCCTTCGCGGAAGCGGTCAACCCGTGGGCCTACTTTCCGCCCGGCGTGACGCGCAGCGACTATGCCGCGATGGTCGTCGCCGTGCTCGGCACCACCATCAGCCCCTACCTGTTCTTCTGGCAGGCCGCGCAGGAGGTGGAGGACAACCTGCGCCGCCCGGAGGCCGCCGCGCTGCGCGCACACCCCGAATACGCCGCCGAGCACCTCTCGCGCATCAAGCAGGACACCTACGTCGGCATGATCTTCTCCAACGTCATCGCGGTCTGCATCGTCATCGCCACCGCGGTGACGCTCAACGAACACGGCATCACCAGCATCCAGACCTCGGCGCAGGCGGCCGAGGCGCTGCGGCCGGTGGCGGGCGAGTTCGCCTTCGTGCTGTTCGCGCTGGGCATCGTCGGCACGGGGCTGCTGGCGGTGCCGGTGCTGTCCGGTTCGGCGGCGTATGCGGTCAGCGAGGTGCTGGGCTGGAAATCCGGGCTGTCGCACGACTTCCATGCAGCGCGTGGCTTCTACGCGATCATCATCGCGGCCACCCTCATCGGCACCCTGGGCAGCACCTTCGAGCTGGACCCGATCAAGGCACTGGTCTGGAGCGCCATCGTCAACGGCGTGATCTCGGTGCCGATCATGGTGGCGATGTTGTGGATCGGGCAGTCGCCCCGCATCATGGGGGCGCTCACCATCAGCCGGCGGCATCGCTTCTTCGGCTGGTCCGCGACGGTGGTGATGGCGGCGGCGGTCGTGTTCATGCTGGTGAGCGCGTGGTGAGCACCGCGGTCGGCAGATTGCATCTGTAACGCTGCCCGCCGCCGGTGCAATGCCCCTGACAGGCGCCGGCGGGACAGTCTCTGCGACACGCCGGCCTCCGGCGCCAAGGAGACTTCACCATGACCATCCCACGCCATGCACCCCTGGCCGCCACCCTGACCGCCATGGCCCTGGCAATCTTCGGCCTGGGCCTGGGCCTGTGCGCGGGTTCGCCTGCGCGGGCGGCCACCCCCGTGCCGGCCACGTCGGCCGTGCCTGCGGTGGGCGGCGTGCCCGACTTTTCCCGCATCACGCAGCAGTACGGTGCGGCTGTCG
>NZ_JBFPGY010000368.1:0-5205 GCF_041083715.1 Sphaerotilus sp. | reverse complement strand
TCGCCAGGGCAGCCGATCTATGTGTTGCTCTACGCCGCGATGATCGTGTTCTTCTGCTTCTTCTACACGGCGCTGGTGTTCAACAGCCGTGAGACCGCAGACAACCTGAAGAAGAGTGGTGCGTTCATTCCCGGGATTCGTCCTGGCGAGCAGACCGCGAAGTACATCGACAAGATCCTCGGGCGCTTGACGCTTGGGGGGGCGGTGTACATCACGCTGGTCTGCCTGCTGCCTGAGTTCCTGGTGCTGAAGTACAACGTGCCGTTCTACTTCGGTGGAACATCGCTGTTGATCATCGTGGTCGTGACGATGGATTTCTGGGCGCAGGTCCAGTCGTACGTGATGTCGCAGCAGTACGAAACGCTGTTGAAGAAGTCCAGCTTCAAGGCCAGCTGAGCTTCCAGGCACGCTGAACAAGAAAGACCGAGTAAGCGTAGCGAGCCGATTTCGTATGGCGAAAGACGACGTTATTCAGATGCAAGGGGAGGTCATCGAAAACCTCCCCAATGCCACCTTCCGGGTCAAACTGGAAAACGGCCATGTAGTGCTCGGGCATATCTCCGGGAAGATGCGGATGCATTACATCCGCATCCTTCCGGGGGACAAAGTGACCGTTGAATTGACCCCCTACGACCTGAGTCGTGCTCGCATCGTGTTCCGGGCGAAGTGAGCGAACCTCCCAACATTGTCCGGAAGAGAAGCGCAAGCCGATCAAGGAGAAGACCATGAAAGTCTCGGCATCCGTCAAGAAGATCTGCCGCAATTGCAAGATCATCCGTCGCAAGGGTGTGGTCCGTGTGATCTGCACCGATCCGCGCCACAAGCAGCGCCAGGGTTGATCGACCCGCCGCTGAAACCCTTTAGAGAGTCACCATGGCACGTATTGCTGGTATCAACATTCCGCCGCACAAGCACGCCGAGATCGGCCTGACCGCGATCTTCGGGGTCGGTCGCACGACCGCCCAGAAGATCTGCGACAGCTGCGGTATTCCGTTCAACAAGAAGGTCAAGGACCTGACTGACGGCGATCTGGAAAAGATCCGTGAGGCCGTGGGCACGATCACCATCGAAGGTGATCTGCGTCGCGAAATCTCGATCAACATCAAGCGCCTGATGGATCTGGGCTGCTACCGTGGCTTCCGCCATCGCCGCGGCCTGCCCATGCGTGGTCAGCGCACCCGCACCAATGCCCGTACCCGCAAGGGTCCGAAGAAGGGCGCTGCTGCGCTGAAGAAGTAAGCGCATCGTCGCCCAGGAAAGATTCGAGTCATGGCAAAAGCACCTGTCAACAACGCCGCCCGCCGCGTGAGCAAGAAGGTCCGCAAGAACGTTGCGGATGGCATCGCTCACGTGCACGCTTCGTTCAACAACACGATCATCACGATCACCGACCGCCAGGGCAATTCGCTGTCCTGGGCTTCGAGCGGTGGCCAGGGTTTCAAGGGTTCGCGTAAATCGACGCCCTTCGCAGCCCAGGTGGCGGCGGAAGTCGCAGGTCGTGCCGCTCAGGAACAAGGTATCAAGAACTTGGACGTTCGCATCAAGGGCCCGGGTCCGGGTCGCGAATCGTCGGTTCGCGCGCTGGCTTCCTTGGGTATCCGCATCGCATCGATTTCCGATGTGACGCCGGTCCCGCACAACGGCTGCCGTCCGCAAAAGCGCCGTCGCATCTGATGTCGGATTCCTGTCTGCGTGTGCAGACAGGATGAATTCATCGCTTTGCGCTACAATCGCAGGTTTTCCGGCGAATGCCTTGTGCCTTCGCCGGAAAATTCGTCGTTGCGACTGCCAAGGTGAAGTGGCTTCAGAGCCGCCGCACTACTTTAAGACCACCGTTTCGCGGATTCCCGTGAGACTCGCGCACGAATTGCGTGCGTCAGATTGAAACACAAGGACAACGTCCGTGGCACGTTACCTCGGCCCCAAGGCCAAACTTTCCCGCCGTGAAGGCACCGACCTGTTCCTGAAGAGCGCTCGCCGTTCGATCAGCGACAAGTCGAAATTCGAAACCAAGCCGGGCCAGCATGGCCGCACCTCGGGTTCGCGCACCTCGGACTATGGTCTGCAACTGCGTGAAAAGCAGAAGGTCAAGCGCATGTATGGCGTGCTGGAAAAGCAGTTCCGCCGTTACTTCGCCGAAGCCGAGCGCCGCAAGGGCAACACCGGCGCCACGCTGCTGCAACTGCTGGAATCGCGTCTGGACAACGTCGTCTACCGCATGGGCTTCGGCTCGACCCGCGCTGAAGCACGCCAGCTGGTGTCGCACAAGTCGGTCACGGTCAATGGCCAGGTCGTCAACATTCCGTCGTTCTCGGTCAAGGCCGGCGATGTGGTGTCGGTGCGCGAAAAAGCCAAGAAGCAGCTGCGCATCGTCGATGCGCTGAAGCTGGCCGAATCGATCGGTCTGCCCGCGTGGGTGGCGGTCGATCTGACCAAGATGGAAGGCACCTTCAAGAAGGCGCCTGACCGTGACGAATTCGGTGCCGAGATCAACGAATCGCTGATCGTCGAACTGTACTCGCGCTGATTCGTGAGATGGCACGCACCGGAGCGTGTGTGCCTCAGACCCCATCGCATCCCGGGTGCGCTGGGGTCTTGCCTCGCCCGGTGGGTCCATCAGCCTTATCGGTGTAACGAGCCGAGGGTATTGACAGGAACTTTGAATGCAAACCAATCTGCTGAAGCCCAAAGCCATCAACGTCGAACCGCTGGGCGGACACCGCGCCAAGGTGACGCTGGAGCCGTTCGAACGTGGCTATGGTCACACGCTGGGCAATGCACTGCGCCGCGTCCTGCTGTCGTCGATGGTGGGTTATGCGCCGACCGAAGTGACGATCGCTGGCGTGCTGCACGAGTACTCGACAGTGGATGGCGTGCAGGAAGACGTCGTTCACATCATGCTGAACCTCAAGGGTGTGGTGTTCCGTCTCCACAACCGCGACGAGGTGACGCTGGTGTTGCGCAAGGAGGGCGAAGGCCCGGTCACCGCGCGTGACATCCAGACGCCGCACGATGTCGAGATCATCAACCCGGACCTGGTCATCGCGCACCTGGCCCAGGGTGGCAAGCTCGACATGCAGATCAAGGTCGAGAAGGGCCGTGGCTATGTGCCGGGCACGATGCGCCGCTACGCTGACGAGCCGACCAAGAGCATTGGCCGCATCGTGCTGGACGCGTCGTTCTCGCCGGTTCGCCGCGTGAGCTACACCGTCGAGAGCGCCCGCGTCGAGCAACGCACCGATCTGGACAAGCTGGTCATGGAGATCGAGACCAACGGCGCGATCTCGCCGGAGGAAGCGATCCGTGCATCGGCCAAGATCCTGGTCGAACAGCTCGCCGTGTTCGCGCAGCTGGAAGGCAATGACCTGGCCGGCATCGTCGAGCCCGCACCACGTGCGCAGCACTTCGATCCGATCCTGCTGCGTCCGGTCGATGAGCTGGAACTGACAGTGCGTTCGGCGAACTGCCTGAAGGCCGAGAACATCTACTACATCGGCGACCTGATCCAGCGCACCGAGACCGAGCTGCTGAAGACCCCGAACCTGGGTCGCAAGTCGCTCAACGAGATCAAGGAAGTCCTCGCCTCGCGTGGCCTGACCCTGGGTGCTCGTCTCGAGAACTGGCCGCCGCAAGGTCTCGACAAGCGTTGATCGCTGGTCGGACGCTGACTGATTGAAACACCCAGCACGCTTTGAACGTGCACCCGGCGGTACCTGATCCGGCCGCCGGCATTTGAACCAGAAAGAACCACCATGCGCCATCGTAACGGCCTTCGCAAACTCAACCGCACCTCGTCGCACCGTCTGGCAATGCTGCGCAACATGGCCAATTCGCTGATCCAGCACGAAGCCATCAAGACCACGGTCCCCAAGGCCAAGGAACTGCGCCGCGTTGTCGAGCCGCTGATCACGCTGGGCAAGACCCCGACGCTGGCCAACAAGCGCCTCGCCTTCGACCGCCTGCGTGACCGCGACAATGTCGTCAAGCTGTTCGCGGTCCTCGGCCCGCGCTACGCCGCACGTCCGGGTGGCTACAGCCGCATCCTGAAGATGGGTTACCGTGTCGGCGACAATGCGCCGATGGCTTTTGTCGAGCTGGTGGACCGTCCTGACGCGGACGCCACGGTGGCTCCGGCCGAAGCTGCCGAGTGATCGACAAGCGGTTGTCCTTGGGAGCAGTTGAAAATAGTCCCCAAAAGCACTTGCTGACAACTGCTGTTCCGGCATAGAATATGAGTCTCAGTCGCGGGGTGGAGCAGTCTGGTAGCTCGTTGGGCTCATAACCCAAAGGTCGTAGGTTCAAATCCTGCCCCCGCAACCAAGTTTTCGCAGGTCGCATCAGTCGCTTGCAGCAACAGCTGGCAGTTTGCTGGCTGTTTTGTTTGAAGGTCAATCCGTACACCAGAACGGATTGACGAAGGTTTCAGTCGCGGGGTGGAGCAGTCTGGTAGCTCGTTGGGCTCATAACCCAAAGGTCGTAGGTTCAAATCCTGCCCCCGCAACCAACCACTCAAAAGCCAGCTCATCGAGCTGGCTTTTTTGTTGTCAGCCTGATTTCTCAGCTGCGCACGAACACAGTGGTCAGTGGGTCCGGCCCGACTTGCCGGCTCCAGTGTCCGTGCACCTTTGAATCGAAGGTGGCACCAGCTGGCAGCACATCGGCAGAATAGAAATGTTCCCCCGGCGAAAATACCCGTGTAGAGCCATCCTGCAGGCCGATTTCCATCTGACCACCCAGAATGAACACCCACTGCGGAGTTTCCGTGCAGTGGAACTCGCTGCGAAACCCCACTGGACTCTGGCGCAGTTGGTAGCCGCCGCTGGGCATCAGCGGTGACAGGCGGGCCGCTGGCTTGCCGTCGGTCAGCGCGATGGGCTCGTCACGGAAGCGGGCGCTGCCATCGGCGTCGGTGTAGAGGGCGATCTTGTGGAAGACGGTGTCGGACATGGGAGCGAAACAAAGTGGTGACAGGCGTCCAGCCTAACCGCCTGCTGCCTGGGTCGTCCAGCGCTGGGGCAGCGCCGGGATGATTCGCCTCAGGTCACCGGTGCTGGGTTGAACAGCACCAGCGCGTTGCGCAGCTTCCAGTGCTCGGCCCAGGTCTTGCGGCCGCTGGCGACTTCGAGCATCAGCCGGAACATCGCCCAGCCCGCCTCCTCGATCGACTCTTCGCCATCGGCGATGCGGCCGGCGTTCACGTCCATC
>NZ_JBFPGY010000367.1:0-5215 GCF_041083715.1 Sphaerotilus sp. | reverse complement strand
ACCGTCACGCGCAACCCCTCCGAGATGGGCCGCCTCCTCAAGGCCCTGCTCAAGTGAGCTGAGCCCTTCTCGCCAATCGGCGCGACTCTCCATCCCGCGCACAGGCCACCTCACGGTGGCCTTTTTTCATTTCTGCACATGCCTCGTGCACCGGCGCATCCTCATCATTCGTGACGGACCTCACAGTCAACGACGACACGTGTATGCTGACATGCATGGTCAAGCTCATCGCACGTTGGTTTCTCCTGGCCGCCGCTCTGCTCCTGACGGCACATTTCTATCCCGGCATCCACGTACAGGGCTATGGTGCAGCGCTGGTCGCGGCCCTCATCCTGGGACTGCTCAACACCGTGCTTCGGCCGGTGCTGGTGGTGCTGACCCTGCCTGTGACGATCATCACGCTGGGCCTGTTCCTGTTCGTCGTGAATGCAATGATCTTCTACTGTGCAGCGTGGATGCTGCCTGGCCTGCAGGTGGCTGGATTCGGTGCAGCACTGGTCGCCTCGCTGCTTTACAGCGTCTGCGGCATGGTGATTGATGCCGTGCTGGAACGGGTGTTCGACGAGAGCTGAAACAACCGGCTCACTCGCGCTGGCCGTTGCGCTCCTGCTCCATCTCGGCGCGGCGCTGCTGCTCGATGGCCTTCAAGCGCGACTCGATGATCACGCCTTCCACCGACTCCACCGCACCATTGCTGCGCGCCAGGCGCTGGCCGGCCCGCAGGCGATCGACAGCGCCGGAGAGATCCCCCTCGGCATACTTGGCCTCGGCATGGGCCCGCAGTGCGGCCAGTGGCGCCCCTTGGCGCTCGTGCACCTGCGCAAGCGCGAGCCATGCACTGCCATCCGCCGGATGCAGCACCACCCAGGTCTGCAAGTCCTCGCGGGTGCGGGCCACCAGCGTCGCATCGGTGCCAGCGAGCACCACCATCCGGGCCGCGAGCAGCAACCCGGCGCGTGACCCATCCAGCACCCCTCCGGACAACACCCGTACCGCCTCGGCCGTCTGCCCGCGCTCCAGGAGTGATTCGACCTGCATCACCAGGACCGGCCGCTGCACGGCCTCGCCCTGCGGCGCAGCGAGCGCCTTCGCCCGGGCCAAGGCGGCGTCCGCGACGCGCCAGTCCTTCAGCCGCGTCGCGGCCATTGCGGCGGCACACGCCGTCGCCAGTGCTTCCGGGGTCTGGGCTGCTGCGGCTGCAGTGGGCACGCCGCCGCCGGCCAGCCTTGTCAGCGTCTCCGTGCGGCCGTCCATCAGTGCGCGCGCGCGCGCCTGCATCACGGCATGCAGCCACGGCGCGGGAGACGGCACCGACTTGCGGACCGCGGCGGGCCCGAGTCGGCCACGGGCCTCGGCAATGCGCTCGCTGGTCAACGGATGGGTGCGCAGGTAGGGAAACTGGCCGGCGTCGTTCAGGCGCGAGGCATATTGCAGTCGGTCGAACATGCCGGCCATGCCTTCAGGCGCATACCCCGCTGCATCCAGCACGCCAAACCCGACCCGATCGGCCTCACGCTCCATGTCGCGCGAGAAATTCAGTTGCCCCTGGACCGCAGCCGCCTGCCCGCCAACGATCACTGCGTTGGCCGCATCGACGTTCTGGCTGCGAGAGGCCGCCAGAATCCCCAGGATCATCGACGCCACGCCAAGCATGGACTGCCGCCGGCTGGTCGCGATGTTGCGGGCAATGTGGCGTTGGGTGACATGGGAGAGTTCATGGGCGAGCACGGCCGCCAGCTCATCGCGTGTCCCCGTCAGGGCAATCAGCCCGAGGTGGACGCCGACATAGCCCCCCGGCAACGCGAACGCATTGATCGTGCGGTCGCGCACGAGAAATGCCTGCATGGCCAGATGGGTGCGCTGCTCATCGGTGAGATCTCCACGCGACTGCGCGGCAGCAACCAGCGGCTGCCACAGGCTGTTCAGGTAGTCCTGCAGCAGGGGATCATCCAGCCAGTCCGGGTCGCGCCGGATCTCTCGCATGATGCGGTCGCCGAGGCGGCGCTCGGCGCCGACGGTGAGGTCCTCCGAGGCCGCATCGCCGAGAGACGGCAAGGACGCCTGTGCCTGCGCCGCCTGAGCGACACCAAGCGACACCGGCGCAGCAATCAGCACCGAAGCCAGCACCGAAGCCAGCACGGACGGACAGTGCAGCAAACCACGTCTGGGAGCAGCAGCACAAGGTAGGGTCATGGCCAACCCGCCTGAAGCGGGAGATGCAGCAGGGCTGCGTATGATGCCCGCACTGTGTCTCTCCTGTGTAAATCCCTGCTGAGTGGATCCGACCGATGAACTCTCCCCTGACCCACTTCGACGCCCACGGCCAGGCCCACATGGTCGATGTCTCCGAGAAGCGCGAGACCCACCGGGTCGCCACCGCCAGCGGCACGATCCGCATGCTGCCGGCCACGCTGGCGCTCATCGCCCAGGGCAACGCGAAGAAAGGCGATGTCATCGGCATCGCCCGCATCGCCGCCATCCAGGGGGCCAAGCGCACCTCGGATCTGATTCCGCTGTGCCACCCGCTGCCCATCACCAAGGTCGCGGTGGATTTCCAGCTCGACGAGACGGCCTCGGCCGTGCACTGCCAGGCGACGGTGGAGACACTGGGCCGCACCGGCGTCGAGATGGAAGCGCTGACCGCCGTGCAGGTTGGTCTGCTGACCATCTACGACATGTGCAAAGCGGCCGACCGCGGCATGGCGATGACCGACATCCGCCTGCAGGCCAAGCGGGGTGGCAAGTCGGGCGACTGGATCGCCGGCTGACCCTGCTGGCACGGAGTTCACGGTTTCGGGCGCAGCGCCTCGGCAGGCAGGGCCGGGTCGGGCAGGCACTGGAACGGCGTGGCAGCTGGCGCAGTGGCCGGTGCGTCACAGGCCGCGAAGAAATCCGCCGACGCCGGGTTGTGGAACTCACGCAGCCGGGCGGCGACATGCGCAGCACGTGCCGTCTCGCCCCGTGCCTGCAGAGCCCGTGCATAGGCCATCAGCAGTCGGGTATCGGCCAGGTGGTAGAGCGGACGCTCGAACTGGTCGAACACTTTCTCGGGCTCTGGTGCCATCGTCACCGATGCATAGTCGGCGTGGTGGCCCCACAGCACGCTGCGCTGCCCTTCGGCGATGCGGTCGGCCAGCGGTGCCGGCTCGCTCCAGGCCAGATCCGGCTCGAAGATGATGGCCACGCTGCCATATTCCACTGTCGACCAGAGTGATCCGGCCAGCGCCAGTGCCCCGGTCGCGCACCAGACCGGGCGCCACGCACCGGCGAAGCGGGACAGGGTCACAGCCGGCGCCGCCTCCGCAGGAGGAGGCCGCACGGGCGCCAGTCCGGTCAGCCAGCCAGCCAGCAGGGCCGTCGGCAGCAGGAAATAGACGTACCACAGCGGGTATTCCAGCAGGCTGTGCACACCAACCATCACCAGCATGAACAGCGCCGTGCGCGCACCGCGCGCGGTGTCGTCATCGGCCTGCTGCAATGCGGATCGGGACATCCACAGCGCCGCGAGCGCACAGCCGAGGATCACGACCGCCATCGGTATGCCCGACTCGACCGCCAGTTGCAGCGCCACATTGTGCGAGTGGTCGTAGAACGCGACCGGCCGCCCTGGAAAGGGGGTCATCGACCAGATGAAGTTGTAGGCGCCGAAGCCGACGCCCGTCCACGGATGGGAGCGGATCATGTCCCAGGTGTTGGACCAGATCTTGCCGCGCGAACTGCTCGGATCACCGTGCAGCGTCTTCTTGACCTGGTCTTCGCCATAGAACATCACGCCGTGGGCCGAGAGCCACTGCTCCAGACCCCACCAGCTCAGCGCATAGAGCGGCAGCATGGCCAGCAGCAGCCAGCGCACCGGTGTCGGCAACCGCCGATCGACAGCACCCCAGAGCGCCAGCAATCCCACGCCGACCAGTCCGGTGCGGGACGCTGTCAGCGCCACGCTGAAGACCAGCACACTCAGCACAGCCGCCAGCACCGCCAGCGGCTGGCGCTCGCGCACACCCAGCCAGACAGCCGCCGCCGCCGCCCACAGCAGCAGCGTGGACAGCTGGTTCGGCTGGCGCATGTTGCCGATGGCGCGACCGGCAATGGTGGGAAAGGAGATCAGACGGCCATCGGCGAGTTCAGGTCGGAAAACCTGCACCACACCGACCACGGCACTCAGCAGACCGGCCACCAGCAGCGCCGTCATCAGCGGCGTGACCCAGTCGTCGATGCGACCGGCGCGGGTGGCCGCGGCCGTGGCGTGCATCAACGCGCCGGCCACGACCAGACACGCCAGTGGTGCCAGGCGCTGGCCCCACGGCGTGCCGGACGTGAGGGTGGCCGCGACCAGCAGCGCACCAGCCACCAGCAGCAGCTTCGTCGCCCCGGAGGATGGCTGCGACGCAAGGCTGGGCCGAGCCGTCAGCGCCCAGACCAGCAGCCAGACCCCGCAACCACCCAAGGCCACGACCTGGTTGAAGTAGGTCGAGGTGGGCGGCACGCTGCCGGCGATCAGGAAGGGAAGCGCCACCGCCAGCAGGGCCAGCGGCAGGAAGGAGACGGGGGGGTGATCGGGCGTGGTCATGAGTGGGCGATCATAGCGAGGCCACCGGACCAAAGCCTGAAACAACAAATGCGCCCGAAGGCGCATTTGCGACGTGAAACCACGGGTGACTGCCCAAGCCTCGCTCAGGCGAGCTGTATCACGGATAGACACCGCGGCAGGATGCCGGCAGATACTTCCCTGGCATCGTCGTGCCGTCAGCCGTCAGACCACAGCGCCAGCCGGCGATCGTCTTGCCGCCATCAGTCGTACCAACAAGAGCGGCCGTACCGGTCTGGATAGGAACCAGCGTCAGCTTGTTCGTCGTAGCGGACAATTGGTTGAGATTGGCCTGATTGGCTACAACAGTGACGACACCGTTTGCGTCGACTGCCACACTCGTCACGAACTTGGTAGCAGTCACACTACAGCTCGTCGGCAGCACAGCGGACACATCTGCGACGTTTGACGACTGGACAGCCTCAGTAATACTTGTACGGCATGACGAAGCAGCCAGCACGACTTCCGAGACCTTGGCACGGACTGTGTAATCTTGGTAGGCCGGCAGCGCCACGGCGGCCAAGATGCCGATGATGGCCACGACGATCATCAGTTCGATCAGCGTGAAACCTTGTTGAACTCGCTTCATGTTGCTTCCTGCCATAGGTGGGTAAAGATGCTTGTACT
>NZ_JBFPGY010000366.1:0-17127 GCF_041083715.1 Sphaerotilus sp. | reverse complement strand
GACGAGGGCCTGCGCCGCGTGCTGGGGCGCTACCCGTCGAATGCGGTGGAGGTGTCCGATCCGGGCGTGCTCGACGACATCAACACCGCTGCCGATCTGGAGCGCCTGCGCTTGTCAGCGACTGTCCTGGCTTGGCAGCAGTCCATGCCGCTGGGCCAGCCGAACGAGGCGTGACACCTCCGCGTCGTCGATGCACAGCGCCTGCAGGCACTGTGCGGTGCGGTGCAGGTAGTCCACGGTTCGGCCGTAGCGTCCTTCGGCGTGGCGGAAGATCGCCAGATGCGTGGCGTCGTCGAGCCGGCCGGTGTGGGATGGGTGGGCAGGGTCGAGCGTGAAGGCCAGTGCGGTGACCGGGCCTTGCGGCGTGTGGCAGCGCAGCCAGCGCGGCGTGTAGACCCCGTTGGGCATCTCGCGCTCCCAGAGTGCATCGAGTTGCTGCACGGCCTCGTCGACTCCGGCCCGGTGGACCTGCCCGACACAGGAGCCTCCCGGCAGCAGCGCAAACACCAGTCCTGGGCAGTCCAGCGAGCCGCGGTTGACCCGCGAGCGCATGCGCAGCGCCCGGTGGTGGCCCCAGAGCCGTGCCGGCCGGATCTCTGCCGGGTCGAACTGCGGTCGCCACAGCAGCGAGCCATAGGCGTACAGCCAGAACGGTTCACCCCGGCCCAGCCGCTCGATCAACTGCTGTCGGGTGGTCTGGAGCAAGTCCAGTGAATGCGCCGAACAACCCGAAGGCGCGGCCGGCGAGGACAGTGGAAGATTCATGGCACTGCAGTGTCGCCGCAGTGGTGCCGGAGCGACAAGCCGGCGCTGTCACTGGATGCGTCACGGGTCGGCAAGGTGCAGCCCTTTAAACTTGTGCACCTTTTAACGATGAGGAGGATTCTCCATGAGTGACGACGATCGCGATGACAGCCGCAAGGTGGGCCTTTGGGTGGTGTTTTCCAGCGTGGCGGTGCTGCTGCTGGGTGTGCTCGGCTTTGCCGTGGTGCGCACGATGAAGGGCCCGGCCGCACCGGTTGCCCAGACCGCTGCGGCTGCGGCCAGCGCGGCCGAAGCCACTGATGTGCTGGTGGACTACGCGACCACGACCGCTGCTCTGGCGACCGTGTACTTCGAATCGGGCTCGGCCGCGCTGCATGCGGATGCGGACCCGGCCCTGGCCGAGACCGTCAAGGCACTCGCCGCCGATCCGGGCAAGCGGATCCTGCTGTCGGGCTACCACGACTCGACCGGGGATCCGGCCATGAACGCCGAACTCGCCAAGCAGCGCGCCAAGGCCGTGCGCGCCGCCCTGCTGGTGGCCGGCATTCCGCTGAACCAGGTGCTCCTGCGCAAGCCGGAAAGCACCACAGGCACGGGGACCGAGCGTGAAGCGCGCCGCGTCGAAATCCGTCTCGTCGACCCGCAGTAACCTTCTGCTCCGGGCCCGAGTTACCTTCAGGTTACGGCCTGAAGGTGACCCGGTCCTGCCGATACCGCAGCCCGGCGCCATGGACCGCTTCCATCGCGTCGGGCTGCGGCCATTTGAGCGGCATGTCCTGCCAGAGCGTGTTGCGCGGAAAGATTTGACGCTGTAACTTAGTTACGATTTAATCGTTCGACAAGTTTCAAGACTGCCAACGCCATGAAAACCCAGATCGTCGACATCACTGCCCGCATCCGTGAACGCAGCCGCCCGCAGCGCGAGGCCTACCTTCGCCGCACACGGGCGGCGGCGGTGCAGCCCCGTGGGGCCGATCGCATGGGTTGTGCCAATGTGGCGCATGCGTTTGCCGCACTGCCGGGCTCGGACAAGTTCCGCGTGGTGGCCGAGAAGGCGCCCAACATCGGCGTCATCACGGCCTACAACGACATGCTGTCGGCGCACCAGCCGTACGAGAGCTACCCTGCACTGATCCGCGACGAGGCACACCGGCATGGCGCGACGGTGCAGGTGGCGGGCGGGGTCCCTGCGATGTGCGATGGCGTGACGCAAGGGCTCGCGGGCATGGAGCTGAGCCTGTTCTCGCGCGACACCATCGCGATGGCCACGGCGGTCGGTCTGGCGCACGATGTGTTCGATGCGGCGCTGCTGCTGGGCGTGTGCGACAAGATCGTTCCGGGCCTGCTGATCGGCGCACTGCATTTCGGGCACCTGCCGTGCGTGTTCGTGCCGGCCGGACCCATGAGCACCGGGCTGTCCAACAGCGACAAATCCAAGGTGCGCGAGCAGTTCGCGCAAGGTCTGGTCGGTCGCGACAAGCTGCTCGAAGCCGAGTCCGCCGCCTACCATGGGGTGGGTACCTGCACCTTCTACGGCACCGCCAACTCCAACCAGATGCTGCTGGAGTCGATGGGCCTGCACGTGCCCGGCACGGCCTTCGTCCACCCGCACGCCGGCCTGCGCGAGGCCCTGACCCGCGAGGCGGTGCGCACGGTGCTGTCGATCCGCAAGGGCCAGCGCTTCACGCCGATCGGCGAACTGGTGGACGAACGCTGCATCGTCAACGCGATGGTCGCGCTGCTGGCCACCGGCGGTTCCACCAACCACCTGATCCACTGGGTGGCGGTCGCGCGCTCTGCGGGCATCTTGATCGACTGGACCGACTTCGCCGAACTGTCGGCCTGCACGCCGCTGCTGTCGCGGGTCTATCCGAACGGCAAGGCAGATGTGAACCAGTTCCAGGCGGCGGGCGGGCCGGGCTTCGTGCTGCGCGAATTGCTGGATGCCGGCTGCCTGCATGGCGACGTACTGACCGTGGCCGACGGCGGCATGGCCGCCTACGGTCGCGTGCCGACGCAAGGGGCGGACGGCGCGCTGGTGTGGCACGACCTGCCGTCCACGCCGATCGACGACGCCATCGTGCGCACGGCGGCGGCACCGTTCAGCGAGTCGGGCGGTCTCAGGCTGCTTGCGGGCAACCTCGGCCGCAGCGTGATGAAGGTCAGCGCGGTGCCCGAGGATCGCCACGTCATCGAAGCCCCCGCCATCGTCTTCGACAGCCAGGAAGCGCTGCACGTCGCCTTCAAGGCGGGCGAGCTGGAGCGCGACTTCGTCGCGGTCGTCCGCTTCCAGGGCCCGAAGGCCAACGGCATGCCCGAACTCCACAAGCTCACGCCGCCGCTGGCCGTGCAGCAGGACAAGGGTTTCCGCGTCGCGCTGGTCACCGACGGGCGCATGAGCGGTGCGTCGGGCAAGGTGCCGGCCGCCATCCACGTCAGCCCCGAAGTGCTGGCTGGCGGCCCGCTGGGCAAGGTGCGCACGGGCGATCTGGTGCGCGTCGATGCGGTCATGGGTACGCTGGACGCGCTGGTGCCGGCGGATGAATGGGCTGCCCGCGTGATCGAGGACCGCCCGGACGTGCTGACCGACGACGCCGGCCACGGCGTGGGCCGCGAGCTGTTCGGCGGGATGCGCCGCAACGTGCGCACCGCCGAAGAAGGCGCTGTGACCTGGCTGTGAACCGTGGCAGCGACCCCGACCCCTTTTCCGAACCCGACAACCTGACCATGCCCATGAACACCCTCGAACTCGCCGCCTGCGGCCCCGTCATCCCCGTCATCGTCATCGACCGCGTCGAGGACGCCGTGCCGCTGGCCCGCGCGCTGGTCGCTGGCGGTGTGCGCGTGCTGGAGGTGACGCTGCGCACCCCGGCCGCACTGGATTGCATTCGCGCCATGGTTGCTGCCGTTCCCGAGGCCATCGTCGGTGCCGGCACCGTGCGCTCCATCGCCGACGCGCAGGCCGCCAAGGACGCCGGCTGCCAGTTCGCCGTGAGCCCGGGCTACACCTCCGAGATCGGCCGCGCCTGCCTGGACATCGGCCTGCCGCTGCTGCCGGGCGTGTCCACCGCCAGCGAAGTCATGATGGCCAACGCCGACGGCTACCGCTTCCTGAAGCTGTTCCCTGCGACGGCGGTGGGCGGCATCAACCTGCTCAAGGCATTCGCCAGCCCCTTCCACGACGTGGTGTTCTGCCCGACCGGCGGCATCACGCTGGAGACAGCGCCGCAGTTCCTCGCGCTGCCCAATGTCAAGGTCTGCGGTGGCTCCTGGCTGACGCCGGCCGATGCGGTCCAGTCCGGTGACTGGGCGCGCATCACGCGTCTGGCGGCCGAGGCGCAGGCGCTGCGCGGCTGAAGACGCTGAAGTGGCTGGCGTTGAGGTGGCATTCATCTGGCGTCGTTACGATGCCAGGCTGATCGAGTTCCTGCGCGCCAAGTCGCCACCCAACCATGCAATTCGCTGACCACACCGACGACCCCGAAGACACCGAGTACTCTGCCGTGGAGCGTGCCGCTGCGGCGTCCCGCAGCACGTGGGTCAGCGTGGTCGTCAACCTGGTGCTGACAGTGCTGCAGATCACGGCGGGCATCCTGTCCAAATCGCAGGGCCTCGTTGCCGACGGCATCCACTCGCTGTCGGATCTGGTCGCGGACTTTGTCGTGCTCGTGGCCAGCAGCCAGAGCCAGCGCGATGCCGACGAGAGCCATCCCTACGGTCACCAGCGGGTCGAGAACGCGGCGTCGCTGGTGCTCGGTGCGCTGCTGCTGGCGGTCGGCATCGGCATGGTCTGGTCGGCCTTCCAGAAGCTGCAGTCGCCGGAGACCGTGGCACCGGTCGGGGTGGTTGCGCTGTGGGTGGCCGGTGCGGCGCTGGTGGCCAAGGAATCGCTGTTCCGCTACATGCTGGCGGTGGCCAAGCGGGTCAAGTCGAGCATGCTGGTGGCGAATGCATGGCATGCGCGCTCGGACGCCGCGTCGTCACTCGTCGTCGGCATCGGCATCGCCGGCAACCTGCTGGGCTATCCGATCCTCGATCCGATCGCGGCGCTGATCGTCGGCTTCATGGTCGGCCGCATGGGCTGGGAGTTCGGCTGGGAGGCGATGCACGACCTGATGGACCGTGCCATCGATGACGAAGAGGTCGCCGCGATCCGCCGCACGCTGGTCGAGACGCCGGGTGTCAGCGGTGTGCACGATGTCCGCACCCGCAAGATGGGTGACATGATCGTCGTCGATGCCCACATCGAGGTGGATGCGACCCTGACGGTGGAGCAGGGCCACGACATCGCCGTCGAGGCGCGCCACCGTGTCATGCAGCTCCACCGCGTGCTCAACCTGATGACGCACGTCGATCCCTGGCACCGTCCGGATCGGGACCACGAACCCGTGGCAGGTTGAGGACAGCGCATCGGGTTCGGCGCCGGTCTCACTCCGGCACGAACCAGTCTCCCACCGGCTGCAGACGCGCCTGCGGTGGGTTGCCGAAGCGCATCAGCCAGGTGCCTTGCGAGCCATGGCGGCGACCGGGGCCGAGCGTGAACCGGGGGTAGGCCGTGGCAGTCGCGGCTTCCTCGGCACCTTCCAGCAGCTCCAGCAGATACCCACGGCTGACCCTGCGTCCCATGCGGCGCAGCGCGTTCGCTGCCACCTCGCAGGCCGAGTAGGTGTGTCCCTGCAGTCGAATCAGCGCCGGGGTCTCGGCCAGAGGCAGTTGGTGGGTGTCCAGCCATTGGCCGACATTCCGTGCGACCCGTGGCAGGTGCCGTTCGAGCGGGTCGTAAGGCCACGTGACCTGGGTCACCCCGCGCCAGGCGGGCGACACGCTCTGGGGATCCAGCTCGATCAGCTCGCCGGACACCAGCGCGCGCGGGCCGCTGGCTGGAACGGTGTGCTGCGCGGTCCAGTCCTGCAGGGCTGGCGCTGGCAGCCACAGCGCCAGCGCATCGCGTGCGCCCAACCTGGACAGCCAGACCGCAGTGTCTGCGGCGTCCGGTCGATGCACCACGACCAGGACGCCGGCGGTGGGGCCGCTGGCGAGGTGATCCAGCAGCCGCTGCGCGCCGAGGCTGGCCGCTTCGTCCTGCGGATCGACGACGAGGTGGACCGCACGCCATCCATCTGCCGGCGCCTGCTCGGTCAGGGCGCTGGCCATCGCGGCGGCGTCAAGACTGATGCCGCGGGAGAAGTGGAAAGTCCAGTCCGAGGGCTGGAGGTCATCGACCGCGGCAGTGTTCGGCAGCACGCAGGGCAGTGCCTCGCGTTCGCAGTGCTGCTGAACCGCCTGCCACGGACCGCGGCCCGTGGGGCCGGTGGTGCCGGAGACGATGGCGAACACCGGCTGGTCGTGCTGCAGCGAGGCGAGTTCGTTCGACCATTGCAGCGGGTCCGGGCCGAGCGTCCAGCGGTGCAGGGTCCAGGCGGGCGGTCCGCCAGGGTCGTCGGCCTGGGGTGGGCTGCGCTCGGCCAGGCACCGGGCCAGCAGCGCCGGGCCGGCCTGGCGCACGGCGGGCAGGTTGTCGGACGTCTCGATGGTCGCGAGATGCAGGGTGTGTTCCGCATACCCTGGCGCCGTGCCGACCTGCATCGTCGTGGTGTAGGCGGCGATGGCACGGACCTCGTCCTCGGTGAGCCGGTAGCGTGGCATCAGCGGGTCCATGGCCTGTCCGTTGGCGGCGATGCCTTCGTTCAGCGCACGTTGCAGCGTGTCCAGCGCGTAGGCTGGGCGTGACTCGCTGGCGGGTGTCTGCCGTGCCAGCCGTGCGAAGACCCGGGCTGTTCGCTGGTGCGCGGGCTGGCCGGGTGCGAAGAGCACGCTGCCCGCGATGGGCGGCACCGCGGTGCTGCCTTCCGCGCCGCCCATGCCGCTGGCGCGGTGGCACTGGATGCACGCCGCCTGGCGGCCCTGGACCGATACGCCAGAGACCCGGTCCGCTTGCAGCGGTCTGCGGTCTGCGCCCAGGCCGTCGCGGTAGAGCTGCGCTCCCAGCGCGATGTCGGGGTCATGGTCCGTGACCGGTGTGTGTGTCCGTGCCGGTGTGGCCCAGCCCAGCGCCCCCGACAACAGGCACCAGCCGACAGCCCTGGCAGTGCCCCCTGTCCGCCGCTGCCGCGTCATGGCCCTGCTGCGAACGCGACGCGGATCAGCTCGTCGGGGGCGGCGTAGCCGTCCAGCCGCACCCACTGCCGGCTGCCTTTCGGCCGCACGAAGGTCACCGGCGTGTGTCCCATCTTGTCCGGCCGGTAGACGTTGAAGGCCCGCTGGACGGCATCGACCGCCTCGGCGCTGCCCGTGTGAAAGCGCCACTGGGCGCCCGCGCCGAAACGGGCGGCGTAGTCGCGCAGCCGGGCAGGGGTGTCGTGCTCCGGGTCGATCGACACGGAGACCATCTGCAGCGACTCGCGCTGTGCGCCGAGCCGCTCCTGGACTGCGGCGAAGGTCTGCGACAGGGGCGGGCACACGGTGGTGCAGCTCGTGAAGATGAAGTTGAGCAGCACGGGGCGCTGCGCGTCGAGGCTGCCGGCGAAGTCTGCGGCAGGTCCGGCCTGTGGTCGCAGTTGCACCGTCGGCAGCCGCACCGCCACCAGACTGCGGCCTGCGGTGGCCGGCGTCGATGCCGGGGTCAGGCACAGGTCGTCCATCCCGGTGATGGTCGGCGGTGCCGGCAGGCGTGTCTGGGCCGGCGCGCATGGCGAGCCGAATGCCAGCCACACTGCCGTGGCGGCACGCCACAGGTGGGGCGCGGCCATGCCGTCAGGCGACGACGAAGCGCCGCATCATCTCGTGGTCTTCGTGCGAGAGGATGTGGCAATGCCAGACGTATTCGCCCGGCCGGTCGAAGCGCACCAGGATCCGGGTGATTTCGCCCGGGTAGGCCACGACCGTGTCCTTGCGGCCGGCTTCATGCGGCTCGGCGGGTCGGGTCGGGCCGAGCAGGGTCACGTCGGTCAGCCAGCCGCCCACGGTGCTGCCCCCTGCGCCCATGGGCTTGGGCACGACGACGCCATCGAAGGCCTGGCGGTTCAGGACCCGGAAGGCGGTCTGGTGCAGGTGGATCGGGTGGGCGTCCACGGTGGTGTTGTGGAACTCCCAGAGTTCGGTGCTGCCGAGGGTGATGCGCTCGGTGACCGGGTCCGAATAGAAGAAGGTGCCGTGGGCGGGACTGGTCGGGTTGCCCGCGGCAGGATTCACGGTGCCCAGCAGGGTCTGCAGGCGGTTGTAGGGGTCGACGCCCTCGACCAGCAGCAGCTTGCGCACGGGAGCGCCCGTGGCCACGGGCGTCTTCAGTGGTCCGAGCACCGGCCGCAGCGAAGCGGGCAGCGTGGTGTCGGGCCGTTGCGGATCCAGCGCGACCGACACGGGAAAGGCCATGATCAACCCCGCTGTCGAGGCATCGACGGGGACTCCGAACGGGAACGGCGTCGGCGCGGTGTTGACCAGCGTCACCCGCTGACCGGCCAGGCCCTTGAAGCTCACGACCAGATCGGCCCGTTCGCCTGGGGCCAGCACGAGGTGGGTCAGCGGCACGGGGGTGTTCATCAGACCGAGTTCGGTGCCCACCTGGTGGAAGGCCAGGGTGTTGCCATTTCCGCGCCGGAACTGCAGGTCGTAGAAGCGCGAGTCCGATCCGTTGAGCACCCGCAGCCTGTACGCGCGCGGTTCCACCGCATGCTGTGGCCAGGGCACCCCGTTGACAAGGATGAAGTCGCCGAAGAATTCGGGCAGGTGGGTGGTGCGGGGGGCGCTCGGGTTGAGCGGATCGGTCGAGGGGTAGAACAGCTTGCCGGTGTTGTCGAACATCCGGTCCTGGACCACGAGCGGCACTTCGTAGGGACTGGCCGGCAGCTGGTTGCGCTGCAACAGCCAGTCCTCGTTCGCGTCCCGGATGAAGTAGTGCCCGGCCAGGCCCATGAACACGTTCAGCCGGGTCACGCCCAGCGCGTGGTCGTGGTACCAGAGGTGTCCTGCTTCCTGCTGGTGCTGGTAGGTGTACTGCGTGCTCCAGAGGCGGCCGGCGTAGTCTGGCAGCCCGTCCTGGTTGCGGTCCATGGTGGTCCAGGCGTCCGGCAGGCCGTCGCTGGCGGAGGCCTGGTCGCCACCATGGCGGTGCGCCACCAGCGGCACCGGTGCCAGACCCCCGAGGTTGCCCGGGTTGGCCCACATCAGCGTGGTGTCCAGTGGCAATCGGTGGCTGAGCGGGCGCAGGCCCTTGTCCAACTGGTTCACGTAGCGGACCGTGATCTGGCTTCCCGTGCGGACCGAGAACGTGCGGCCGGGTGCCGTGGGCGGTTGTGTCGGCGTGGCATAGCCCCAGAGCAGGGTGGTGAGCTTCTGCCCGGTGGGCGATACCAGCCCGATCTGGCTGCTGAATTCGCGCAACAGCAGCAGGTAGGCGTTCCCGCCAGCCGCCGTGGGATCGAACGCATTGAGTGGGGCGTTCGGGTTGGGAAGCAGATTGACGAACTTGGGGTGGCTCCTGCCTTGCAGGAGCGGTGTTCCGGTGGTGCCGGAGCCGGCCGTGGTCTGGGCGCTGGCGGTGTTCAGCGAGGCTGTTCCGCTCAGGCCGACCCATGCCCCACGCTTCAAGATGCTTCTTCGACTGATCATGCTGGTCCCTGGTAATCCCTGGGACCAGTGTGATTTTCGTGAACTAGTTGGTCAATTGGTGAAATTTTGTGTAGCCATGAACGCCACATGGCTTTAATTTTCGGTTCAGAAGAAACTATTTCGAACGTTTTTCAAGAATGAAATTGGCTCCGGCGTACTGCCCCAGCGTTTCCGTGAGGATGGGCATCACCTCTTGCAGCATCGAATGCAGCACGAACGGAGGGTTGATGACCAGCATTCCGCTGCCGAGCATGCCGAAGCCACTCTGGTCGGGCTCGGCCACCGACATGCGCACATGCACCCAGCCGCGCTTGGACTGCGCATCGGCCGCGGCCTTCAGGCGGTCGGTCATTTCCTTGGGTTCGAGCCGCTGCAGCTGCGGATACCACACCAGGATCACGGCGTCGGCGAACCGATCCAGTCCGTCCCGCACGGCGCCGACCACCTTGGCGTAGTCGGTCTTGATCTCGTAGCTCGGGTCGATCAGCACCACACCGCGGCGCGACGGTGGCGGCAGCTCGGCCTTCAGCCCCGCGAAGCCGTCGGAGTTCATCACGGCGGTCTCGCGGCGCGTTTCCAGCGCGGTCTGCAGCAGCGGGAAATCGGTCGAGTGCAGCTCGTACAGGCGCATCCGGTCGTCGGCGCGCAGCAGCATCTGCGCCAGCGCGGGCGAGCCGGGGTAGCGCGTCAGGCGGTCGGGCTGCGGGTTGAAGCGGCGCACCAGCGCGAGGTAGTCGTTCAGCGCTGCGGGCAGGTCCTTGCGGCCGAACAGGCGGCCCACGCCGTCGTCGTACTCGGCGTGCTTGCGGGCGTGGTTGCTGTCGAGCCCGTAGCCGCCGGCCCCGGCATGGGTGTCGACGAGGGTGAAGGGTTTGTCCTTTTCCGCCATGTAGCGCAGCACCTGCGTGAAGACGAGGTGCTTGAGGACATCGGCATGGTTGCCGGCATGGAAGGCGTGTCGGTAGGCGAGCATGGCGGGATTGTCGCCGCTGGCGGGCCGCGCTTCCTAGAATGCGTGATCCCTTTCACTGTCCCGGAGTCCGCATGTCCGCTGCCCAGTCCCTCTACCGCCAGAAACTCGTCAGCGCTGCCGAGGCCGCCACCCGCGTGCGCGACGGTGACACGGTCCTCGTGGCCTCTGCGGTGGGTGAGCCGCCGACATTGCTGCAGGCGCTGTCCGCCCGGCGCACCGCACTGCGCGACGTGACGCTGAGCCAGTTGCTGCCGCTGTCGCCGCAGGCGTACATGGACGTGGACAGTGCGCCGCACATCCGCCACCGCTCGCTGTTCCTGAGCGCGGCGGTGCGGGCTGGGTTCAAGGCGGGATGGGCGGACCTGGTGCCATGCCATTTCTCGGAAATTCCGCGGCTGGTGCGGCGGGGCGAGCAGCGCTGCGAGGTGGTGATGTCGATGGCCTCGTCGATGGACGAACACGGCTACTTCAGCGTCAGCCTCAGCCCCGATTTCACGATGGCGGCGATCGAGCGCGCCCGCGACGTGGTGCTGGAGGTCAACCCGAACGTGCCCTTCGCCTTCGGGAACTGCCATGTCCATGTCTCGCAGGTCCGTGCGCTGGTCGAGTCCGATGCGCCGCTGCGCGAGGTCGGCCTGCCGCAGGTCAACGAGATCCAGCGGACCATCGGGCTGCATGTGGCCGAGCTGGTGCGGGATGGCGACACGCTGCAGCTTGGCTACGGCAGCATTCCTGATGCGGTCGTCATGCAGCTTGGGGGCAAAAAAGACCTGGGCATCCACACCGAGATGATCGGCGACGGTCTGATCTCGCTGCTCGAAGCCGGAGCGGTCACCGGGCGGCGCAAGAACTTCCTGCCGGGCAAGATCGTCGCCACCTTCGGCATGGGCACGCGCCGGCTCTACGCCGCGATGCACCGCAACCCGATGCTGGAGATGCACCCGGTCGATTTCACCAACGACCCTGCCATCGCGGGGCAGAACGACAACCTGGTGGCGATCAACGCGACGCTGCAGGTGGACCTCTTCGGCCAGTGCGGCTCGGAAAGCCTCGGCCCGAATCCTTACTCGGGCACTGGTGGACAGACCGACTTCATCCGCGCCGCCAACCGCTCGAATGGCGGGCGCGGCATCATCGTCCTGCCCTCGACCGCCAAGGGCGACACGATCTCGCGCATCGTGCCGACGCTGACGCCGGGGACGCTGGTGTCCACCAGCAAGAACGACGTGAACCATGTGGTCACGGAGTACGGGGTGGCGCAGTTGCGGGGGAAGAGCCTGCGGGAGCGGGCGCAGGAGTTGATTGCGATCGCGCACCCGGCCTTCCGCGAGGAGCTGGCGCACGCGGCGCGCGCGATGTCGTTGCTGTGACGCTCCGGGGCCGTGCTCAGTCGCCCTGCATCAGCGCCATCAGCTCCTCGGCGCGCAGCACCCCGGCCACTTCACTGCCTTCCAGCACGCTGTCGGCGAGTTCGCGCTTGTCCTGGTGCAGGGCCACGATCTTCTCCTCCAGCGTGCCGGCGCGTACCAACCGGTAGACCGTCACCGGGCGCTGCTGCCCGATGCGGTGGGCACGTCCGCTGGCCTGGTCCTCGGCGGCCGGGTTCCACCACGGGTCGGCGATGACCACGTAGTCGGCCACTGTCAGGTTCAGGCCGAAGCCGCCGGCCTTCAGGCTGATCAGGAAGAAGTCGCCATCCCCGCCCTGGAACGCTGCCACCCGCTTGGTCCGCTCCAGCGACGGCGTGGACCCATCGAGGTACTGGTAGCGCAGCCCGGCCGCATCCAGCGGCTCCTTCAGCAGCGCCAGGAAGTCGACGAACTGGCTGAACACCAGCGCCTTGTGGCCGTTGGCGGCGAGTTCGGTGGCCAGTTCCCCGAACGCCTTCACCTTGGCGCCCACCAGCTGGATCTCCGGCGTCACCAGCCGCGGATCACAGGCGGCGCGGCGCAGCTTGGTGAGCTGCGCGAGGATGTTCAGGTGCGACTGGCCTGGCTTGTCGTCCTCCATCGCCTTCTCGGCGTCGCGCAGGGCCTGCCGGCGCAGGGCTTCGTAGTGCGCATGCTCGGTCGCATCGGCGTCCACCAGCATCGTCAGCTCGGTGCGCGGCGGCAGGTCGTCGAGTACCTGCGCCTTGGTGCGGCGCAGGATGAACGGCGCGATCAGCCTGCGCAGCGTGCGCTGCGCCCCGCGGTGGCGGTCGCGCTCGATCGGCACCGCGAAGCGCAGGTTGAACGTCCCCATTGTCCCGAGCAGTCCCGGGTTGCACACCCGCATGATCGACCACAGCTCCGACAGCCGGTTCTCGATCGGCGTGCCCGACAGCGCCAGGCGAAACCCCGCGCTCAGTTCATGCACTGCCTGGCTGCGCTTGGCGGTGGCGTTCTTGATCGCCTGCGCCTCGTCGAGCACCAGCGTGTGCCACTGCCGTGCCGCGAAGGTCGTCCCGTTGAGCTGCTGCAACTGGTAGGACACGAGCACGACATCCTGCGGCCCGAGGTCGGCCAGCAGCGCGTCGCGGTCGCCCTGCGCACCGCCTTCCGCATAGGGCAGCAGGCGCAGCGACGGCGCGAAGCGGCGGGCTTCGGCCTGCCAGTTGCCGATCAGCGAGGTCGGTGCGATCACCAGCGCCGGCCCGCCCGCCGCCCGCGCGAGCAGCACGGCCAGCGCCTGCAGCGTCTTGCCCAGGCCCATGTCGTCGGCGAGCACGGCGCCCAGCCCGGTCTCGGCCAGCCGCATCGCCCACTGATAGCCTTCTTCCTGGTACGGCCGCAGCGTGGCCTGCAGTGTGCGTGGCAATGCCGGCTCGAATTGCTGGGCCACCACGAGCCGGTCGATGCGCTCGCGGAAGGCCGTGTCGCCGTCCATGTCGGCGCCACGCAGCGTCGTGTCGAGCCAGGCCGCGGCCACCGGCGTCACGCGGGCGGCGTCGGTGCGGTGCACCTCGGCGACGCTGGCGAGTTCGTCGAGCCGGCTGCGCAGTTCCTCGGTCAGCGCGAGGTAGCGGCCCTCGCCCATCGGGATGAAGCGGCTTTTCTCGCTGGTGCTCCAGTCCAGCAGCCGGCCCAGGGTGACGACGAGCTGCTCGTTGAGCGTCACGCCGCCCTGCAGCGCCAGCCATTCCGAGCCGGATTTGACGTTGACCTTGAGCTGCCCCAGGCCGACGCTGTCCACCCGGATCGCCTTGCCCTTGGGCCAGTCGAGCGCCATCACCGCATTCAGCGTGTGCAGCCGCTCCAGCAGCGCCAGCGCCTGGTCTGGCTGCTCGACCAGCCACGCGGCTGGCGCTTCTGCCCGCGGTGGCGCCAGCATCGGGCAGGCGTCCACCGTGGTCTCCAGGTGCGAACGTTCGGCGTCAAGGTCGCGCTGAACCCCGAGCGTCTCGTCGCCGACCTTGGCGATCATCCGCACCCGGCCGCTGCCGGGGTTGACGCGCGGCCCGTCCGTGCCGAAGGGCATGACGACCAGCCGCAGTGCCACGCCGTCGCCCTCGGGCGTCAGTTCGGCGCGCAGCCGGGATTCGGTCGGCACCTCGCGGGCGGCGGCGGTCGTGTCGCTGTGGACCTGGAAGTGCGCGCCCAGGCTGCGCAGCACCTCGTCGAGCTGGCCGGCTGCCGCTTTCGGCACCTCCAGCCCGGCGCCGATGAGCTGCGCGGCACGGGTCTGCGCGGCATTCAGGCGCACGAGCCGTGCGTGCTGCGGGCCGTCGCGCAGGATGGTGAGCACGCGCAGTGCGTCGGCCTCCTTCTGCTCGGCGGCGCTGGTGATCCAGAGCTGTGGTTCCTGGCGCTCGGCGGCCGGGTCGGTCCAGCGCGGTGGCGGCTGCAATGCCACGCGCAAGCGGGTGCCCAGGTCGGTGACATCGAGCACGGGCGGCGCCTCCGTCAGCGCCACGGCCACGTCGGGCGTGTCGTCGAATTCGACATGCGGATGCCCGACCAGCGCCACCGCGGCCGCGGCCAGATCGAAGCGCTGACTGCGGTCGCGTGGATTGGTCCGCAGCGTGCGGGCGACCACCGCGTCGTGCGGTGGCAGCGTCTCGTTCTTGCTGAGCTTGAGCAGCGAAGCGGTCTTGGGTTTTCCCCAGCCGCGCAGACCGCGCTTCTGCTCCATCGGTGCGATGTCGTTGACCGCGCCGTAGTCATTGACCGTCACCACCCAGACCAGCCGGGTCTCGGTGGAGGCGACCGCAGCGCCCGGGCTCTCCGCGGCGATCCCACCGGCGATGGCGGCCAGGGCCGACAGCGCGCTGCGCCAGCGTTCGCCCTCCTGCGGTGTGGTCACGAAAAAGGATGCGGGAGCTGGCTGCCCATGGAGCACGGCCAGTGCCGCGTCGAGCTGGGCGCGCAGGTCGTGCAGCCCGCAGACCGCCAGACGCTCGCCCAGCAGGCGTGCCGCATCGAGTTGCAGGGCGTTGAGCGGCTCGGCCCCCGGCCGGTCCTTCAGCCAGGCGCGCACCAGCCAGCGGCTCAGGTCGAGCGGGTCGAGGTGGAACTCGTTGGTGCGGGGCAGGAAGGCTTGCAGGTCGCGCCGTGCATCGCCCAGCTTCATCTGGATGGCCAGCGCAAGCACCCCCCACGGCGACTCCAGCACTGGCTGGCGCTTGCCGCCTTCCGACAGGCAGAACTTGAGCGCCTTGTGCAGGGAGACCGGCTGCGCATCGGCCAGCAGTGCGAGGACGTAGGCCAGCCCGACCGGTGGCGACACGAGTGTCTTGCGCTTGCCGGACAGCGTGCGCATCACGTCCAGCACGGCGTCCACATCGGCGATGCAGCCAGCCCAGTCCCCGCTGCGCATGCGGCGCACGGCCTCGAACGAGGCCGCCACCGCGCGCCAGACCGGCAGGCTGGCATCCAGATCGGCGTCACCGCTGGGCTGGAGCATGGCGTCCAGGGCGGGTGCCACCTCGTCGAAACGCCCGGCCAGCAACAGGTGCTCCGCCTGCACGATCGGCAGGGTCGTCAGGCGCACGAGTGCGCCGAGTGCCGGATCGGCGAGCGCCCGTCGACGCAGGTCCTCTGTCATCGCCAGCAGCGGCAGCCCGCCCGGATTCGCCCAGTGCAGGTTGAGCAGGGCGAGGTTTTCACGCAGCGTCTCGGCCTGCAGCTGCGGGTGCATCCGGGGGAACAGGACCTCGTCGAGCACGTCGTGCAGCGCGCGCTCCAGCACGGCGTCCCATTCCATGCCCCAGCGGCAGCCCTGGCGCAGTCGCTCCAGCGCCTGGGCATCCTGCCCGCTGAACACCGCCAGCCGCGTGACGGCACAGGCGAGTTCCATGCTGTCGAAATGCCAGTAGGCCGTGCCGAACCGGACCGCGGATCGGCTGCCATCGGTGTCCAGCAGGGCGGTGCGCAGGGTGTCCGCGGGAGTGCGTTGCAGCAGCGCGAGGTAGGTCGCGCTGTAGTGCAGCGGGTGCACGCGCCAGTGTCCCTGGCGCTGCGGGTGTTCGACGATCCGGCCCGACGCGGCGAGGGCGTCCATGGCCGCGCGCACCTGTTCGCCGGTGTAGCGCTTGCCGTCCTGGTTGCGCCAGCCCAGATCGGCCAGCAAGGTGGTGACCCAGGTGCGCACGCGGTAGGTGGCGCCGAGCGCCATGCCCTGGAGGACATCGCGCTGTTCGTGTGCAGCGCCATCAAGTGGAGGGAGTGGAGAAGGGGTCACACGCATGGCGCCGCATTCTGCCTCGTTTGAGGGGGGCGCCCCTTTCATGCCATCGTCATCACTTGAATATGGGGGTGTGGTTCATATTGATGGACCACTGCCTGTTGGATGGCCCCCGTTGATTGCAGCGTTTCACTGCGGTGTCGGATTCCTGCCCCTCCGAGTTTTTGTGGCGAGACAAGGTGAACACGAATGGCACATATGGCAAATGAATGGCAAATGACTGGCAGGTGGAAATCCTGTTGCCAGTACAGGGCACCGACGAGGCGCTCGATCGAACCGCGGGAGAACTCTGGCGCGGCACTGGAATACCGCCTGCAGGCATGGCTGGCCAGGGCCTGTCCGGTGAATCTGTTGGCGCTGCCCCCCCTCCGCCTTGATCACGACCTCTGGATCAACTCGATCTTGTATCCATCCGGATCGGTGATGAAGGCGATGACGGTGTCTCCGCCTTGCACGGGACCCGCTTCGCGCGTGATCGCACCGCCCAGTGCCGCGGCCCTGGCACGGACCGCATCGCAGGTGGCCTGGGCGTCCGCCACACCGATGGCGATGTGGCCGTAGGCCGTGCCGGTTTCGTAGGCGGTGACACCGTGGTTGAACGTCAGTTCGAGTTCGGCGTGTTCCGGATTGCTGCCGTAGCCCAGGAAGGCCAGGTCATAACCCTGTGCCGGACGGTGTGTGGTGCGCAGCAGCGCCATGCCCAGCACCTGGCAATAGAAGTCGATCGAGCGTTGCAGATCGCCGACCCGCAGCATGGTGTGAAGAATTCTCATGGTGGTGTGACTCCGTGTATTGATCCGCGAATGCTAGCACCGCTGCACCACCCATTCAGAGGCCAGTGCTTTCAAGGTGAGGTTTGAACGGCAGCGTTCTTGCTGCGATCTGTGCTCATCTTGACGAGCGCCGACTTGCCAAGAGGTCCACACCGACTGCTTTTGATGCTTTTTTAGCCACTTTGATGCCCTGTTGAGGCACCACCTTGAAAGCACTGCCATTCAGAGGCCCGGAAATAAGGGGTAAATAGGGGAGATTTTCTATTCAAATTCTGAATGTGTGACGCATTTTTGTTTTGATTCTCCGTTCCCATGAATAATGAACAGCACATTTTCTGTGCTGGC
>NZ_JBFPGY010000365.1:0-5229 GCF_041083715.1 Sphaerotilus sp. | reverse complement strand
TCGACCACGCGGCCCAGCAGCCCGTTGCCGATCGGCAGGTGGCGCGAACGGTCCTCGCTGCGGCGCCACAGGTGGCGGCTCACGCCGAGTTCGGGGGCCTGCACCGGCACATCCAGTGGAATCACCCGTGCGCCGCTCGCCAGTCCGTGGATCTCGCCGGCCGGCATCAGGAAGGCCCGGTCGCCCGAAAATCCGACCACCTCGGCCTGGATCGCCGGCTGCCCCGGCATCAGCACCTCGCACAGCGAACCGACCGGCACGCGGATGCCCGCGACCTCCAGCACCAACCCCGCCACGCGCACCAGCGTCCCCTGCACCGACAGCGACAGCTTGGCGCTGGCACGCTCGTGCAGGTCGTCGAGGTAACGCGCCCAGGCGTCCGTTGCGGTGGCTCTCATGGCGTGGCCGTGCCGTCGTTCGAATCCACCTCGGCCAGCACGGGCGACCCCATGGCCGCCACGGCACTCGCCCAGCGCGTGGCCAGCCGGGCATCGACCACGCCCAGGTCCGACTCCACCAGGCAGCCACCGCGCTCGATGTGCGCATCGGCGATCAAGCGGGCATCGCGCGCCTCGAACGCGTCGGCACAGCCTTGTTCAATCCATTGGAGGTCCTCGGGATGGACCTTCACCGTGATGTGGCGCGCCGAGAGCAGCACGTCGGCCAGCGCTTCCTGCGTCACGTCCACGACCAGCGCCGCATTGGTCTGCAGCTCGCTGCGCACGACCTGGCGTGCCATCTGCATGGCAATGCCGGCCAGACGCCGGGCGAGTGACTGCTCCAGCGCATCGATTCCATGCTGGAACTGCACCAGCAGCGCCGCCACGGGTGTGCCGACCTCACTCGCCTGCTGCTGCCGGAGCGACGCCAGTGCCTCGCGGGCCTCTGCGCGCATGGTTTCCGTGGTTTCCTCGCGGCCCAACTGGCGACCCTGTTCGAAGACTTCGGCCAGGCGGGCCTGCAGCTGGGCCTGGCGAGCCGCGCGCTGCACCTCGGGATCGACGGGTGCAGGAGCCGCCGGAGCCTCGCTGCCAGCCGCCCGGTCGGCTTCAAGGCGAAGCCGGGCATCCAGGCTGTCGGGCACCCAGGCCACCGCCCGGCCGAGTTCCTCCCGCGGAATGAACCGTGCGTAGGACGCTGCGGTGGATCGGGCCGGACCGGCCGCTTCGGGCAAGTCCATGCGCGGCACCCGTTCGTGCCGTTCCAGCCGCTGCTCGAAGGTGCTGGCGGATGGGTCAGAGGAACTGGCCATCGCCCCCTCCGCTCATGGCGATCTGGCCTTCGTCCGACAGGCGGCGCACCACCTGCAGGATGGTCTTCTGTTCGGCCTCGACCTCGGCCACGCGCACCGGGCCACGCGAGGCCAGGTCTTCGCGCAGCATCTCGGCCGCGCGGCTGGACATGTTGCGGAAGATCTTTTCGCGCAGTTCCTCCGTCGCGCCCTTGAGCGCCACGAGCAGCGACTCGTTCTGCACTTCCTTGAGCACGGTCTGGATGCCGCGGTCGTCGACGCGCATGAGGTCGTCGAAGGTGAACATGTTGTCCGAGATCTTCTGGGCCAGATCCACGTCGGTGCTGCGGATGTAGTCGAGCACCGAGGCCTCGACGCCCGTGCCCATGAGGTTGAGCACCTCCGCCGCCGTCTTGACCCCGCCCAGATTGGACTTGCTGCCACGCCCGCCACCAGCGAGCACCTTGGACAACACCTCGCTGAGTTCCTGCAATGCCGCCGGCTGCACGCCGTCGAGCGTGGCCAGGCGGATCATCACCTCGTTGCGCTGCGCTTCCGGGAAGCGCCGCAGCACGGCGCTGACCTGGTCCGGTTCGAGGTGGACCATGATCACCGCCACGATCTGCGGATGCTCCAGCCGCAGCAGCTCGGCCACCGTGACCGGGTCCATCCACTTCAGGTTGTCGATGCCCGGCGCGTCGTCGGCACCGATGATGCGGTCGAGCAGCAGCTTGGCCTTGTCGTTGCCCAATGCGCGGTGCAGGACCTTGCTGACATAGTGGTCGGTGTCGAGGCCGAGTTCGATCAGCCCCTCTTCCTCCACCTGCTCCTCGAAGCGGACCAGCACCCGCTCGTAGCGGTCGCGGGAAATCGACTTGGTGCGGGCGATCTTCTCGCCCAGGCTCTGCACTTCCTTGGGGCTGAGGTGGCGGAACACATCGGCCGCCTCGGCCTCGCCCATCGAAATCAGCAGAATTGCGGCATCTTCCAGACCCTGGTCATCCATTCATCGCCCCTCAGTCCGCTTCCTTGCCATTGGCCCAGCCGCGCAGGATGCGCGCGACCGACGCCGGATTCGTCCGCACCATCTGGCGCACCGCCTCCAGGCGCTTGTCCGAATCACTCAACTCCACTTCCGGCGCAGGCAGCGCCGGCAGCGTTTCGCCGCCGCTCAGCGCCGGCAGCTCCGTCACGTCGTCCACCACGGTATCGAGCTGGTTCGTCAGCTTCGCGGCCTCGGCCTCCTTGTCCACGCGGATGTCGCGCAGCACCGGTCGGATCACGCCGAACACCAGCGCCAGCCCGAGCAGGCCCAGCACCAGCGGCACCGCCAGCGTGCGCACCATCTCGAGCGTCTCGGGCTGCTTCCACAGCGGCAGCACCTCGATCTTGTCGAGCACCGGCACCTTGAACGGGGCGTTGATGACCTTGACCGTGTCGCCGCGCTCCTTGCTGAAGCCCACGGTCTCCTGCACCAGCGCGACCAACTTGTCGATTTCCTCGGGCGCCAGCGGCTGCGACTGGGTCTGGCCCTTCTTGTCGACGCTGGTGCGGTGGTTCACGACCACCGCCACGGCGAGGCGGCGGATGCCGCCCGACGACGCACGGGTCACACGGACGGTCTTGTCGATCTCGAAGTTGGTGACCGCGTCACGCCGCCCGCCTGCACCCGCGGCACCCTGTCCGATTTGCGACGCCTGCATGGACTGCGCCGCGCCGTTGATCGGCGCCGAGGCAGCGGCCTGAGGCTGGTTGCTCGCCGCCCCCGGCACGCCGCTGGCCAGCGCACCGCCGGCGCCCGAGCCATTGCCGTTTTCCGACACCTGCGAGCTGCGCACGGCCGCTGGCACACCACCCTGGTTGGGCTTGAATTCTTCGGTGGTCGACTCCGACTGCGAGAAGTCCAGCTCGGCCGACACCTGCGCACGCAGGTTGTCGCGCCCGACGACGGGCTCCAGGATGTCGAGGATGCGCTTGGTGTAGAGCGCCTCGATGCGCGCGATCTGCTGCACCTGGTTGGAATCGAGTCCGCCCGCGCCGCCATCCCCGCTGTCCGAGAGCATCGCACCAGACTGGTCAAGCACGCTCACCGCCTTCGGGCTCAGCTCCGGCACGCTGGCCGACACCAGGTGCACGATGCCGGCGATCTGCGCGCGGTCGAGCGTCTGGCCGCCATGCAGGGTCAGCAGCACCGAGGCGCTGGGCTTCTGCTGGTCGCGGAAAAAGCCGTTCTGGTTCGGCAGCGCCAGATGGACCCGGGCCGTCTCGACCGCCGACAGCGCAGTGATCGAGCGCACCAGCTCGCCCTCCAGACCACGCTGGAAGTTCAGCCGCTCCTGGAACTGGGTCGTGCCGAAGCGGGCGTTGTCCATCAGCTCGAAACCGACCGTCGAGCCTTTGGGCAGGCCCGTCTGCGCCAGTTTCAGGCGCACGTCGTGCACCTGGTCCGCAGGCACGAGCACGGCACCACCGCCTTCGCTGAAGCGGTAGGGCACATTCATCTTGGTCAGCTGCGCCACGATGGCGCCGCCGTCCTTGTCGTTCAGGTTGGAGAACAGCACCCGGTAGTCCGGGCGTGCGCTCCACATCGCCGAAAGTCCGATGACGGCCAGGAGCAACAACAGGCCGCCCGCGAGCATGGCCTTGCGCATCGGAGGCAAGGCGGAGAAACGCTCCGCCAGACGTGCTGCGCCAGCTCCGGGAGCTGGCGGTGCCGCAGTCAGGGTGGTCGAGCTGGAGAGGTCCATGTCCAATCGGTCGTTACACGCTGCCCAAACGGTCGCGCTGAGATTGGATTATTCGAGGGCGGCCCTGCGCCGAAGCCGGAAACAGGCAACCGATCCCCGCACTCTTCTGTCCATCCCATCCGGCACATCTGCCTAGGATGGCGAAGCTGTGGAGGACCCCTCATGGACATGAAGCTCAAACCTTTCGACTTTGCCCAGGCCGTCGCACGTGCCGGGATGGCCGGCCTTGGCGCGATCACGTCGACCCCGTCCGCAGAAGGACCGTCGGGTGGGTTCTCGCAGATCTTCAGCCAGGCGCTGCGCAACGTCAGCCAGGCCCAGAACACCGCGCAGGACCTGCAGCGCGAAGTGGCCCTGGACAACCCCAAGGTCAGCCTCGAAGAAACGATGGTCGCGATGCAGCGCTCCAACATCGGCTTCCAGGCCGCGCTGCAGGTGCGCAACCGGCTGGTGCAGTCCTACAGCGACGTGATGAACATGCAGGTCTGATCCGGCCGCCGCGGTGCCAGAACACACAAGCCCCCGGCGGTGCGAACCCCGGGGGCTTGTGCATGTGCGGAGCATCCGTGCGCTTACCGCCTACAGCGTCAGCAGCCGATGCCGTTTCTGCGTGTGGTCGAGGTAGCGTTGCAGATCCTTGTGCGCACCGGCACTCAGGTCCACCAGCTCGCAGCCGATGCGGCGGTATTGCGAGGGCTCCAGACCAACCATCGACACATGCATCACCCGCAGCGTCACATGCAGCCGGGTGGCCGCATCCAGTTCAAGGACCGCCTCGGGCAGCATCTGCCCGCAGCGGAACAGGTCCAGCTCCTCGTTGAGCATCAACGCGACACCGGTGTGGCTGATGTCGACGATGCGCAGATCGATCTGGCGCCGGGCCAGGTCGGGATGGTGCAGCAGCGCATGCGGTTGGGCCCGTCCGGCCGGACGCACGCGGAACGCATTGCGACGCTGGAAGCGGAAGACCTCGCGCGGATACTGCGCATTGAAGGCGCTCGCGCTGCGGCCGTGGACGAGCACCAGGTCGTGCAGGTCGAACTGCACCTTCACGCTGTCCAGGTAACCCGTGGCCATCACCTCGTGCGATTCGGTCATGCGCTGCACGGCCTCGTCGCGCGGATCGGCAGCGAAGACCAGCACGCCACGCTGCGGGTCTTCCGCCCAGAGCGAGGTCGCGTAGTTCACGCCGTCCGGGGTCGTCAATGCCAGCGGCACGTCGCCGTCGACGAACTGCTTGAGCAAGGCGCG
>NZ_JBFPGY010000364.1:0-5231 GCF_041083715.1 Sphaerotilus sp. | reverse complement strand
GCGGTGGTCACCTTGGTCACGCCGATCGACGAGCCCTCGCGCGGCGGCTTGATGATCAGCGGCAGGCCGAGCTGCACGGGCATGGCCGCGATCGTTGCCGCGTCCTGCTGGTCCGGCGCGAGCCAGACATGGCGCGGTGTCGGCAGGCCATCGGCCAGCCAGACCCGCTTGGTCATGACCTTGTCCATCGCGATCGCGGACGCCATCACGCCGGAGCCCGTGAACGGAATGCCCATCATCTCCAGGGCGCCCTGGACGCAGCCGTCCTCGCCATGCCGGCCGTGCAGCGCGATGAAGCAGCGCGCGAAGCCCTGCGCCTTGAGTTCATGGAGATCGCGCTCGGCCGGGTCGAAGGCGTGGGCGTCGACCCCCTGCGACTGCAGCGCCTGGAGCACGCCGGCACCGCTCATCAGCGACACCTCGCGCTCGGCCGATGTGCCCCCCAGCAGCACGGCCACCTTGCCCAGGCTGCGCGGATCGATGTTCAATTGCCCGGCCATCACGCACGCCCTCCGACCAGCTCCACCACACGCGCCGGCACACCGCCGATCGTGCCCGCCCCCATCGCGATGACCACGTCACCGCCCAGCGCCTGCTCGGCGATGGTCTGCGGCAGGTCGGCGATGTCGTCGACGAACAGCGGATCGACCTTGCCCGCCACGCGCAGCGCGCGCACCAGCGCCCGGCCGTCGGCCGCGACGATGGGCGACTCGCCCGCCGAGTAGACCTCGGTCAGCAGCACGGCGTCCGCGGTGCCGAGCACCTTGACGAAGTCCTCGAAGCAGTCGCGGGTGCGGGTGTAGCGGTGCGGCTGGAAGGCCAGCACGAGGCGCTGGCCCGGAAAGGCGCCGCGCGCGGCGGCGATCGTCGCCGCCATCTCGACCGGGTGGTGGCCATAGTCGTCGATCAGCGTGAAGCTGCCGCCGTGGCTGGCCGGGTGGTCGCCCCAGCGCTGGAAGCGCCGGCCGACGCCGCTGAACTTCGCCAGTGCGGTGACGATGGGCGCATCCGGCAGCTCCAGCTCGGTGGCGATGGCGATGGCGGCCAGCGCGTTGCGCACGTTGTGCTCGCCGGGCAGGTTGAGCGTGACATGCAGGTCGGCCAGCGCCACGCCGTTGCGGCGCTGGCAGGTGAAGCGCATCTGGCCGCCGGGCAGCGCCTGCAGATCCACCGCGCGCACCTGCGCGTCCTCGCCCAGGCCGTAGGTGATCACGGGGCGCGAGATCATCGGCATGATCGAGCGCACGCCGGGGTCGTCGCTGCACAGCACCGCGGCGCCGTAGAACGGCATCTTGTGCAGGAACTCGACGAACGCCTGCTTGAGGCGCGCGAAGTCGTGGCCGTAGGTGTCCATGTGGTCGGCGTCGATGTTGGTGACGACGGCCAGCACGGGCAGCAGGTTCAGGAAGGACGCGTCCGATTCGTCGGCCTCGACCACGATGTAGTCGCCCGAGCCGAGCGCCGAGTTGGCGCCGGCCGCGTTCAGCTTGCCGCCGATGACGAAGGTCGGATCGACGCCGGCTTCGGCCAGCACGCTGGTGACCAGCGAGGTGGTGGTCGTCTTGCCGTGCGTGCCGGCGATGGCGATGCCCTGCTTCAGGCGCATCAGCTCGGCCAGCATCACCGCGCGCGGCACCACCGGGATGCGCTGCGCCCGCGCGGCGACCACTTCGGGGTTGTCGCCCTTCACCGCGGTCGAGGTCACCACCGCCTGCGCGCCAGCGATGTGCGCCGCGTCGTGGCCGATGTGGATGCGGATGCCGAGTTCGGCCAGGCGGCGGGTGACCGCGCCATCGGACTGGTCGGATCCCGAGACGACATAGCCCAGGTTGTGCAGGATCTCGGCGATGCCGCTCATGCCGGCGCCACCGACGCCGACGAAATGGATGTGCTTGACCGCGTGTTTCATGAAGTCTTGGTGGAAGGCTGGGTGAGTTGTTCGATCTCGTCGGCCACCCGCTGCGCGGCGTGCGGCAGCGCCAGCGCGCGGGCCTGCTCCGCCATCCGCAGCAGGCGGGGTCGGTCGAGGTGGCGCAGCAGGTCGGCCAGCCGCTCGGGCGTCAGCTCGGTCTGCGGCAGGTGGAGACCGGCGTCGTGCTGCGCCATCCACTGCGCATTGTCGCGCTGGTGGGCGGTCGTGCTCACCACCAGCGGCACCAGCACCGACGGCACACCCGCCGCGCACAGCTCGCTCACCGTCACCGCGCCCGCGCGGCAGACGATCAGGTCACAGTCGGCCAGCCGGCGCGCCATGTCATCGATGAAGGGCACGACCTCGACGCCGGCCGAGCCGTGTTCGAGGTCGAGCAGCCCCGCCTGCGCATAGGCGGCGCGCACCTTCTCGTGGTGCGCCAGGCCGGTCTGGTGGGTGACGGCAGGACGCTCGGCCGCGGACAGCCGGGCCAGCGCACGCGGCACGGTCTCGTTGAGCACCTGCGCGCCCAGGCTGCCGCCGACCACCAGCACGCGCAGCGGCCCGGTGCGACCGGCGAAGCGCTGCGCAGGCGGTGCGATCGCCTCGATCTCGGCACGCACCGGGTTGCCGGTGACGATGCCCTGCGGCACCGAACGGGCCGCATCGCCATCGAAACCGAAGGCCACCCGGTCCGCGAACTTCAGCAGCGAACGGTTCGACAGCAGCAGCCCCGCGTCCGCGTTGACCAGCACCAGCGGCCGGCCGAGCCAGTGCGCCGCCAGCCCGCCGGGGAAGCAGACGTAGCCGCCCATGCCGAGCACCGCGTCGGCCTGGCGCCGCTTCAGGATGCCGCGGCAGGCCACCAGCGCCTGGAGCAACTGCACGCCTCCACGCAACGCACCGAACGCCCCCTTGCCACGCAGGCCGGCGAAGTCGATCGTGTCCATCGGCAGACCCGACGGCGGCACGAGGCGGTTTTCCATGCCGTGCGAGGTGCCGAGCCAGCTCACCTGCCAGCCGCGCGCCTGCAGTTCGCGCGCGACGGCCAGGCCCGGCATGATGTGGCCGCCCGTGCCGGCAGCCATCACCACCAGATGCCGGCCATGGCGTGCTGGATCAGCGTTCACGGCTGCCTCCGCCGCGCAGGATCTGGCGGTTTTCCATGTCCACCCGCAGCACGACCGCCAGCGCCACGCAGGTCAGGATGATGGCCGAGCCGCCATAGCTCAGCAGCGGCAGCGTCAGCCCCTTGGTCGGCAGCACACCCAGGTTCACGCCCATGTTGATGAAGGCCTGTCCGCCGATCCACAGCCCGATGCCCTGCGTGGTCAGCCCGGAGAACACCCGGTCCAGCGCGATCGCCTGGCGCCCGATGATGAAGATGCGCCGCACCATCCAGAAGAACGCCAGGATGACCGCCAGCACGCCCGCCAGTCCCAGCTCTTCGCCGATGATGGCGAGCAGGAAGTCGGTGTGCGCTTCGGGCAGGTAGTGCAGCTTCTCGACCGACTGGCCCAGCCCCTGGCCAAACACCTCGCCGCGACCGAAGGCGATCAGCGAGTGGGTCAGCTGGTAGGCCTTGCCCATCGCGTTCGCTTCGTCCCACGGATTCCAGAACGCCTTGATGCGCTCCCAGCGGATCGGCGACAGCCAGATGATCGACAGCAGCGCCCCCAGCAGCGTGGCGACCATGATGGCGAACACCTTGCCGTTCACGCCTCCGAGGAACAGGATGCCGACCGCGATCAGCGCGATGACGATGAAGGCCCCCATGTCCGGCTCGGCCAGCAGCAGCAGCCCGATCACGCCCAGCGCGATCGCCATCGGCAGCACGGCACGGGTGAAGCTTTCCTTCACGTCCATCTTGCGCACCATGTAGTTGGCGGCGTACATGGCCATGGCCAGCTTGGCCAGCTCGCTCGGCTGGAAGTTCATCACACCGAGCGGGATCCAGCGCCGCGAGCGGTTCACCACCCGACCGATGCCGGGGATCAGCACCATGACCAGCAGCAGGAGCGCTGCCACGAACAGCCATGGCGCCATCTTTTCCCAGGTGCGCATGGGAATGGTCAGCGTCGCGCACGCAGCCACGATGGCCAGCGTGATCGACAGGATGTGGCGCATCAGGAAATAGCTGGACGTGTAGTTGACGTACTTCGGGTTGTCCGGCAGCTGGATCGAAGCCGAATACACCATCACCAGCCCGAGCGACAGCAGCCCTGCCACCACCCAGGCCAGCATCTCGTCGAAGCCGACCCAGCGCGTGGGCGTGCCCGAAGACATCGCGGTCCAGTTGCGCACCGGCACATCGGCCCGCGTGCGGCGACTCCACCAGTCACCGAGTCGGCCGATCGCGCTCATGCGCCCAGCTCCCCGTGCTCGCTGGCCAGCGCCTGCACGGTGTCGTTGAAGACCTCGGCGCGGTGGGCGTAGTTGCGGAACATGTCGAGGCTCGCGCACGCGGGGCTGAGCAGCACGGCATCGCCGGGTCGCGCCTGGGTGTAGCACCAGCGGGTGGCCTCTTCGAGCGTGGCGAAGGTCTGCATCGGCACGGCCACGTCCTGCAGCACGCGGCCGACCGCAGCCGCATCCCGGCCGATCAGTGCAACGGCACGGGCATGGCGCTCGACGGGCGCAGCCAGTGGCGCGAAGTCCTGGCCCTTGCCATCGCCACCGAGGATGACGACCAGCTTCGCCGGCGCCCGGTCGGCACCGAGCCCGGTCAGCGCGGCGACTGTCGCACCGACGTTGGTGCCCTTGCTGTCGTCGTAGGCATCGACGCCGTCGATCGTGTGCCGGTATTCGACGCGGTGCGGCTCGCCGCGGTATTCGCGCAGGCCATGCAGCATCGGCGCCAGCGGCACGCCGGCGGCGGTGGCCAGCGCCAGCGCCGCGAGCGCATTGGCCGCGTTGTGGCGACCGCGAATGCGCAGCGCGTCCGCCGGCATCAGCCGCTGCAGCGTCGTCTCGACCGGTGCCGCCACGGCGCCACGGCGCGCACGCACCGGCGTGTCGTCCGCCGCCTGCGCACGCACCAGCCAGGCCATGCCGTTGTCGACCACCAGCCCCCAGTCGCCCACGCGGCGCGGGACGTCCAGCCCGAAACGGACCACGTGCGCAGGGGCATCGCGCGGCGCCATGGCCTCGACCCGGGCATCGTCGGCGTTGATCACGCACACGGTGTCCGGCCCGAAGAGGCGCGCCTTGGCCTCGGCGTAGGCGGCCATCGAGCCGTGCCAGTCGAGGTGGTCCTGCGTCACGTTGAGCACGGTGGCGGCAGTGGGATTGAAGCCGGTGACACCATCGAGCTGGAAGC
>NZ_JBFPGY010000363.1:0-5232 GCF_041083715.1 Sphaerotilus sp. | reverse complement strand
GCCACCACGGGTCACCCTTCGGCGCGCGACACCGGCCTGTTCTTCGTCGAGACCGATCTGAGCGACGGCGACCTCGCCAACCTGTCGGCCAATACGGTGTGGAAGTTCGACTACTACCTCGCCAGCAACCCGGGGGCCTTGGCCACGACGCAGTATTTCAAGACCCGGGCACGGCCGATGACTATGGCCGAACTGCGCCAGCGCGGGCTGGCCCGCCTGGACGCAGCCGATCTGACCAGGATCACCGCCAGCGCCGACCCGACCACCGGCCGCGTGCCGCTGCCGGGCAGTGGCGGTGTGACGATGAACTGGACGGCACAGGACGCCACGCTGGCGCCGACCAACCTCAAGCTCTGGGGCCGGACCAGCGGAGGCGTGCCCTTCAATGACCAGGAAACCGTCACATCGACCGCACGCACCGGCAGCGTCCACTGCTCGCGTCAGACCAATGCAGATGCGCATTGCGACACGACGAAGACGCCGCCCGACTTCGCCGGCGGCACCACCGCCGATGGTGTGCACCTGTGGACACACGACGTCAGCGGCCGAGAATTTGCCCGCTTCTATGCGATGTACAAGCTGGCACAGCCGCAATCCGCCGTGAAACCCTGAACCGAGAGGCCCGCTTCAGCGGGCGTTGGCGCGCCGTTCCGCTCCGAGGCAGGACGGCGCACAGACCAGTTGCTGGCGACCGAGGATCGCCTTGCTGTGCAGCAACTCGCGCAGCCGCACCTTGCCGCAGACCGAACAGGTCCACGCCTGGGGATCGAAATGATCGTCCCGCAATGGAGCGGTCGACAGCGGAACAGGCAACTCGTGACCCTGCACTGAACGCACGATGGGCGGGCTCATGCACAGGCCCTCCCGACGCCAGCGGTCCGAAGCTTCCGAGAGAATTTGGTCGTCATACAAGGCACCCTCCTATATTTTTCTATCTGCGACTTTATACCGACATCTGTATCTTGAACCTCTTGCGCGCAAACAGAAAACTGAGGCTCCTCAAGCTTCGACAAGAAACCAGCCGATCCGCCCTTGCCCGGTATCGGAAAGACGGGCGACGAACGCCGTCGCCGCCTGGTCGGCCAGACTGAAATCGAACTCCACCTGTGCGCCATGGCGCACCTCGCCCAGCGCAGCGCCGGCCGCCGACAGTTCGCGCCGGACCAGCCCTTCCAGCGCATAGGGCACCGTGCAGCGCAGCGGGCGCATCCGCTGCAGCGGCACCTTGGTCGCTCCGACCAGTGCCTGCGCCACGGCATCCGTGTAAGCCCGCACCAATCCGCCTGCGCCGAGCTTCACGCCACCGAAATAACGCACGACCGTCGCCAGAACGCCTTCGAGATCCTGGTGACGCAGCACTTCAAGCATCGGGCGTCCGGCCGTGCCCCCGGGCTCGCCGTCATCGACCGCAGCAGACTGCCCACCCGCCATCAGCGCCCAGCAGACATGGCGCGCGCCAGGGTGTTCTTTCCAGAGCGCATCGACCACGGCCTGCGCGCCGGCACGGTCTGAAACAGGTTGGACACAGCCGATGAACCGGCTCTTCTTGATGACGAGTTCGCTGTGAACCGATGTGGCGAGGGTGCTGGACATGACGCCGACATGGTAGCCCCGGCCGCCGGCAGGCGGTAGTTCCGCACAAGAATGCGCCGCCTTTCACCTTCTGACTGGCCTCCCCCTCATTCGAAGGTCAACCAGCAGGCACCGTGTTGGCTAGGATAGGGTTCGATTTCAGTAGTGCCACAAATTCCAAAACTATCATGTTGCTGACCGACGTGACGCGCCCGCTGCCGTTGTCCGACCGCCCGGTGCCGGTATCTCCCCCTGCGAGGCCGACCGCCTCGTCCTTGGTACAACACGTCGTGATCGAGCCCGCGCGCTTGAGCGACTGGGCGAGCATCTGCAAGCTCGTGGCCCAGAACTTTCCCCTTCAGACCGAAGTGGACATGGGTTACTGGCTCTGCCACCAACTCCCCTATTTCCAGGTTGCACGCCTGGACGGCCATGTGATCGGATTCATGCACGCGCAGCCGCGACAGGACACCGGTACGCTGTGGGTCAATCTGCTGGCCGTGGATGAACAATACCGCCACCGCGGCGTAGGCCACCAGCTGGTGATGCACGTCGAATCGGTCTGCCGGGACTGGGGTTGTCTGCGCATCGGGCTGCAATGCCTGCACACCAATGTCGCCGGACTCGCCCTGTACAGACAGCATGGCTATGCGCGGCTGGTCGAGTCGATCACGGAACTGGGCCACCAGGTGATCGTCCACCGCAAGACGCTGCCAGTGACCGATGCACCCGCGAGCTGCCCACGTCCGCCGGTGCAACTGGACGGGCGCCTGCGGCGCATCGCCTACCGACTGTTCTATCTCGCCTGGTTCCGCCGCCACTCGCCGGTGCGCGGCTGAAACACGCTGGCTGGCCGCCCTGTCGGCCGTTGGCGACCCGCGGTCCAGCCGATGTTGTGTAATCTTTCCCTTTCCGGTCGGATTGCAAGCAGAGGTCAGGGATGTCGAGTGTGCGGGGGCAGGAAGCGGGACGACGCAAGCGCATCGCCGAGGTGATCGGGGCGCAGATCGAGCCACTCACGCGCTTCAGGAGTGCCGATCTGAAGGAGCTGTCGCCAGACCTCGAATCGGGCGCCGAGCTGGTCGTCACCACCCGGCAACGGGTCGATCTGGACATCGAGAGCGCAGTCCATGCAGGTCGTTTGCCGCACGGCATCTCGGCACGCCCGGACGTCGCCGCCACCGAAGCAGCGCTTCAGCAGCGGCTGGCCACCGCCGAATCGGCCGCCACCGCCCGCATCCAGCAGTGGGCGACGGAAGAACCGGGGCGTTACCGGCGCCTGTTGCCCGCAGGCACCTTCTTCGGTGACCAGCCGAACGAAACCATCGGCACGGAGTGGCCCTGCGCCACCTGTGGTCAGCGCGGACGACTCGCCTGCACAGGCTGCTCGGGCAGCGGCGCGCAGACCTGTCCCGACTGCCAGGGCCGCCGACACGGCGCCTGCCGCCAATGCAGAGGGCTCGGACGCCTGGCCTGCGGGGTCTGCGAAGGCCATGGGCTGGTCAAGGCCACCGCCGCACCGGGCGCCACCAGCACCAGCGCGGCCCCCGAGCGCACCGAGGCGCCTGAAGCACTGGTGCCCTGTGCCGCGTGCAGCCAGGGTTGGCTGAATTGCGCGGCCTGCCAGGGCCGGGGCGAACAGGACTGTGCCCGCTGCGCGGCGTCCGGCCGGATCGTCTGCCCCGACTGTCAAGGGCAGCAGGAACTCGACTGCCCGGACTGCGCCGCGTCCGGCTGGCACCACCAGTGGGGCCGGCTGCGCGAGCGGATGGAGGTGGAGGACCTGCTGGAAATCCACCACCCGGAGCCTGCCGTGGCCGCGGCCATCACGGCACGCCATGCCGATGTCGCCACGCTGGACGCGGTCTGCACGCTGGAGCAGGTGCGCTACACCACGGCGCCGCTGGCCGTGCAGGCGGTGCAGCGCCTGCGGCTGCCCGTGCGGCAGGCACATCTGCAGGTGGCCGGACAGCCGATGCAGTTCACCGCACTGGGTCCGTCGCTGGAGGTGGTCGACTACCAGCAGGTGGCCGCGGTGCTGCTGGCACACGACCTCGGCACACTGGAAAAGAACGTCGACGGCAGCGGACGCCACCTGGGCGAGGCACTGCAGCGTTTCCTCCAGTCTCCGTTGAACCAGGACATTGCCGCGCGCACACCGATGGCGGACATCAACCGCCAGTGCCCGGGCCTGGTCGGCGAGGCCTACCAGGCCCGGGCACTGCAATTGGTGCAGCGTGCGGTCGAGCGGCTGTGGCTGCAGCGGGTCAGGCGGCCGCGGCTGCAGGGCCTTGCAGGCATCGGCGTGGTGTCGGCGCTGCTGGTGGCACTGGGCAGCCCGCGCATCGGTGTGGCGAGCGCCTCGGTGCTGGCGACAGGGCTGGGCATCGCTGCCTGGACGGTGACCGACTGGCAAGCGCGCCGCGCCTTGGCGCTGTCGCTGCGGATGCCCCAGAGCGACCGGCTGCTGCGCCCCTTGCGCCATTCGAGCGTGGTGCGGCGCTGGCAAGTCACCTCGCTGGCCGCCGCCGTGGTCGTGGCGCTGGCGGGAGCTGCCGCCATGACACGGCTGCCGCATGTCCGGCAACAAGCCGAACAGAGCCGCGCTGCCGCCACATTGCAGCAGCAGGTCGAGGCCTGGCTGGCCAGCGACGACAAGGACTACCGGTTGCGGCACTACCCCGCCGCGGACGTGCTCGCGCAGGCGGTCGAGCAGACACCGGTGGATCCGCACGTCCGGCTGGTGCGCGCATGGCAGCTGCTGCTGGGGCCGGATGGCGTCACACCCGATCCCCGCGATGCGGAGCGGTTGCTGGGTGCGCTGGAGGACGACCCGGCCCTGGCCAGCTCGGTCGTGCTGGCCAGGGCGCGGGCCACGCTGTGGCTGCACAGCCGCTCGGTCAGTGACCTGCAGGCCGCCGCCACGTCGCTGGAAAAACTGCCGGAACCGCCATCGCCCGAGGCCCTCTACACGCTGGCCCTGGTGCAACTGACGCCGGCCATGGCCGTGCGCGCCGGCGGCCTGTCATCGGGCATCGCCACGCTGCAGCAGGCCGCCGACACGGGCCACGCCAGCGCGTGTTTCGAGCTGGGTCGCCGGCTCGGGGCCGGAGCGGGCCTGCATCGCGATCTCTCCGCCGCACGCCGGTATCTGGCCTATGCCGAATCCAGAGGGGTTCCCGGTGCCGCGAAGGAACTGGCCGCGCTGCACTGAGCGGCCCGGCACACCGGCTCAGAGTGTGCGGTCGCTGGCCCGCGCCAGGTAGAACCATTCCTGCCCGACCTGTGCCCGCGGGTTGGGAAAGACGATCCAGCCATCCACCTCGGCCACCACGGGCCGGCCGCCGTCCCGGTGGCCGATCACATCGCCGGCCCGGACGGGATCGAAACTCGACCATTCGCGGCTGAAGTGGTCACCGACGTGCTCGCAGTCGATCACGTCGAACAGGCACATCAGCGTGTGCGACTCCGGCGGGACCAGCGCTTCGATCTCGCCATCCGGCACCTCCAGCATGTCCAGCAGGTGCAAGGTGCGCAGCACGGCCAGCCGGGCCACTTCCGGTGCCTGGGGGTCGCCATGCTGCCCGCATTCGAGCGTGACCCCATAGCCGCCACAGGCGCGCATGTACTCGGTCGTGCCCACGCCGAACTGCGGATCCG
>NZ_JBFPGY010000362.1:0-17171 GCF_041083715.1 Sphaerotilus sp. | reverse complement strand
GTGGATCTGCGTCGGCGAGGGGCTGCGCGTGCCTTCGGGGAAGAGCACGAGGTGGTCGCCCGCCTTCAGCCGCTCGACGGCGCCGCGGATCATGTGCCGCGGCGAGTCGTTGGCGATGTAGCGGGCCAGCCGCGCGCCGGCGCCGAGGAACACGTTGCCCATCAGCGAGGCCTTCATGATGCAGACCGTGCGCGGCACCCGCGCGATGATGAGCAGCGCATCGAGCAGGCTCGGGTGGTTGGCCGCGATGACCAGCCCGCCCGGCTCGTCGCGCAGCGCGGCGAGGGCGGTGTTGTCGATGCGCAGCAGGCCGCTCAGCCGTGCGCTGGCCCAGAAGATCCGGTACACCCACGACACGCCCGATTGCCCGATCGCCCGGCCACGCGCTTCCGGCAGCAGCGGGTGCAGCAGCACGGCCACCAGGTTCCAGGCCAGCGACAGCACGCCGAGCCAGCACAGCAGCAGCAGCAGCCAGGGCGTCAGCAGCAGGCGCACGGGCAGGGGCGGTCGGCGGGGTTCAGTCATCCGAGCGGGCCTCCTGCGATGAGCTGGCCAGCACCCAGGCGACGGCCACCCCCGCCGCCACGGCCTGGCGCTGGCGCACCAGCGGACTGTCGGCAAAGGCCGCGCCGTCGAGCCGCTCGACGCGCACGAACGCGCCGATCCACGTGTGGTCGAAGCGCTGCGACACCGCCGCCAGGGCCTGCCAGCCGGCGTAGCCGCCGCGGGCGGTGTAGGCCGGGCGCGCGGCGGTCGCGTCTGCCGCCGACACGCCGTAGAAATGGGCATGCAGTGGCTGCGAGCCCCATGTCGGGCCGGTCTGCAGGCCCAGATTCCAGCCAGACGACCACCGGGGCAGATCCAGATTCAGGGTCGGGGTCAGCACGGTGCCGAGCATCGGGACCCCCCGTGTCAGGCCGATGACCGCGCGCAGCGGCAGGTCCGCGCTCAGGCGGGCGGAACCGTCCGCCGCTGTCCAGAGCTGCGTGGCGAGCTTCGGGCCGAGTTCCACGGTCGCGGGCAGATTCGCCATGCCGAGCCGCGCCGGGTTGTCGTGGCTGCGCACCGGCGCCGAGGCGTGGGCGCTCAGGGTCAGCTCCCAGCCAGGGGTGTCGATCAGCACGGCGCGTGCGCCTTCGCGGTCCGCGCGCAGCCACTGGCCGCGGTAGACGACGTAGGGCACCGGCAGCAGGTAGCGGTGCGACACATCGGCGCCGGCATAGTCGGGCAACTGCACCGCGGCAACGCCCGCCCCCAGCTCCCACAGCGGGCGGCGCGGGGCGTCGCTGCCGGTGTCGGCCGCATGGGCGGGCAGGGTGGCCAGGGCGAGGGTGAGCGCGGCCAGTGCCGAGCCGGAGTGTGGTGGCGGCTGCATCGTCATCGTGGTGCCTCTCCATGGCATTCGATCTCGACCAGCAGCTCGCTGCGGCAGACATCCGCCCGCAGGTAGACCGCCCCGCATGCGGCCGGCGAGTCCGCGCCCACGGCTTGCTCGAACACCGTGCGCACGGCATCCAGATCAGCGGCGTGGCGCACGTAGACGGTGTGCGCGAGCTGGTCCAGCGCGAAGCGGGCGGTGGTGGTGGCGTGGGCCGCGTCGAGCACGGCGCGCAGGTTGCGCAGGGTTTCCTGCGTCTGCTGCACGACATCCCCCAGGTGCACCGAGGCATGGCCGACGATGCTGGCCGTGCCCGAGACGAACAGCGTCTCCCGCCCCGGTGCGAGTGCGGCCAGCGTGGCGCGCGAGAAGGTGGGGCTGCGCGGGCCGTAGGTGGCGGGGTAGTGGTAGGCGCTGGTCTGGCGCGGGTTCTCGACCGGGCGTGGGGCCTGCGGTCCGGCGAGAAAGGTCAGCGAGAGCGGCCCATCCGCCGTGCCCAGCGCGCAGGCGGCCGGGGCACCCTCGAAGGCCGCTGCCTCCGCGTCCAGGAAGGCCTGCTGGCGCCCGATGTTGAAGTGGCGGTAGACCTCCAGCCCGTCCCGCTCGGCGTTGAGGTGCGGCAGGTAGTTCCAGAGCTTGAGCAGGTGCGGTCCGCCGTGTCCGCGCAGCGTGCGGAACAGGTCGGTGTAGAGCTGGTGGGTCAAGGTCTGCAGCGCTGCGCCGGTCGCGGGCATCGGCAGGACCGCCTCGCCATAGAGCCACTGGCCGTCGTCCTGGTGGCGGATCAGCCCGGTGCGGCCGTGGCGGACCGGGCTGGCGCTGGTCCAGCATTCGGTGATGGCGCAGGCCGGATGCAGCAGGGCGGGCAGACCGGCCTGACCGACGCCAGGGAGCAGATCGCGCTGGCCGAGCGGAGGGACGCCCGTGGCGCGGGGCAGGTCGGCGCTGCGGGGCCGACGTTCGAACAGCAAGGTCACGCGGACGCCACCTCGACCTCGCGGAGGTTGTGCTGTCGCCGCCGCCACGCCCGCCAGGTGCGCAGCGGGTGCGCCAGCGACACCATCCAGTACAGGCTCTTGAACGCGGCCAGCGGGCGGCGGAACGGCGTCTGGCCGTAGATGTCGCCGGCCAGCACCGTCAGCAGCGCCTCCTTCATGCGCAGCGGGTTCTGCGGCGCCATGAAGAACTCGCGCATCGTCGGGTTGGTGACGCGGAAGATGAACCAGCTGAACTCCTTCGGCCCGGCGCGCATGAACTGCTCGAATTCGGCGCGCTCGACGGTGCACGCCGAAGGGTGCTTGTCCAGCGAGGCTTCCACCAGCGGCAGCGCGGCGTAGGCGCTCTGCATCGCCAGATAGACGCCCGAGGAGAACACCGGGTCGATGAAGGCGAAGGCGTCGCCGAGCAGGGCGTAGCGCTCGCCGGTGCAGTGGGCGCCGGTGTACGAGTAGTTGCCCGTCGCGTGGACCTGGTCATCGACCAGCGTCGCGTCCTTGAGCCGGTCCGCGAGTTCGGGGCACAGCGCGATCGTGTCGTGGAAGAACGCCAGCAGCGGCTTCCTGCGCGACTGCATGTAGTGCGGCCAGGCGACCGCACCGACGCTGGTGGTGCCGTCCGCGAGCGGGATGAACCAGAACCAGCCGTGGGCAAACCACAGGATCGTGATGTTGCCTTCCTTCCTGCCTGCGAGGCGGCGGGCGTTGGCGAAGTGGCCATAGAGCGCCGAGCTGGCATGGTCCGGGTGCTTCTGCTTCGACTTGAACTTGTTGGCGAGCAGGGTGTCGCGGCCGGTGGCATCGACGACATAGCTGCAGCGCCAGGTCTGCCGGGCACCGTCGTCGCACTCGATCTCGACGTTCGCACCCTCGCCGTCGAACGCGACACCCCGTGCCCGGTGGCCTTCGAGTGTCGTCGCACCCGCCTTGGCGGCCTGGCGGAACAGGATCTCGTCGAGGTCCGAGCGGCGCACCTGCCACGCGTACGGCATCGACTTGTCGAGTGCGTCGCCGAACTCCAGGTAGCTGCGGTGCGCGTGGTCCTGCGACACGAACTCGACGCCCCACTTCGGCATGCCGATCGCCTCGACCTCGGCGCGCACGCCCAGGTCGTCGAACAGGGAAACGTTCGCCGGCAGCAGCGATTCGCCGATGTGGAAGCGCGGGTGGTGGGCTTTCTCGATCACCGTGACCTGCCGCCCGCGGCGGGCGAGCAGGGTCGCCAGCGTCGATCCGGCGGGGCCGCCGCCGATGACCAGCACATCGCATCGCCGGGCTGCGCGTCGGTCGATCGATTCGGAGGGGAATGGCAGGTCGTTCATTGGGTGGGGGAAGGAGGTCGATAAGACGAGAGCGATTTTAGGTCGGGGGGATGCGTTACAGTTTTCACGTTCGGCGCATGTACACAACACGAGATGGACCCCCCATGAAGCTCGCCCTCATCACCGACATCCACGCCAACCGCGAGGCCTTCGAAGCCTGCCTCGAACAGGCGCACCTGCACGGCGCCGACCGGCTCGCCTTCCTCGGCGACTTCGTCGGCTACGGTGCCGATCCGGGCTGGGTGGTGGAGCAGGTGCAGGACCTCGTCTCGCAGGGCGCCATCGCCGTGCGCGGCAACCACGACGAGGCCGTCGCCCGCGGCCCGAGCGACCACCTGGTCGAGGATGCCCGCCGCGCCGTCGAGTGGACCCGCGCGCAGCTCACACCCGCGCAGCTCGATTTCCTCGGCGCGCTGCCCTACACCCGCGAAGACCTGGGTTGCCTGTTCGTCCACGCCAACGCCTACGCGCCGCCCGCCTGGGACTACATCCTCGGTCGCAACGAAGCCGTGCGCAGCATGATGGCCACCGAGGCGCGCCACACCTTCTGCGGCCACGTCCACCAGCCTGCCCTCTACCACCTCTCCAGCACCGGCAAGATCGCCAACTTCACGCCCGTGCCCGGCGTGGCCGTGCCGGTGCCGGGGCATCGGCAGTGGCTGGCGCTGCCGGGGGCGGCCGGACAGCCGCGCGACGGCAATCCGGCCGCCGCATGGGCGATGTTCGATCTGGCGCGGCTGACGCTCACCTTCCACCGCGTGCCGTACGACCACGACGCCACCGCCGCCAAGATCATCGCGGCCGGCCTGCCGCGCGCATTGGGCGATCGACTGCACCAGGGGACGTGACATGCAGGGCGGGATGGTGAATTTCTCGGCCGGCGAGATGGTCGATGGCTTCCTGCTGGAAGAGCGGGTGCACCAGGGCGGCATGGCCAACCTCTGGCGTGTCTCCCACCCGGAGCACCACAGCCCGATGCTGATGAAGGTGCCGCGCATCAAGGGCGGCGAGGATCCTGCGACCATCGTCGGCTTCGAGGTCGAGATGATGATCCTGCCGATGCTCAAGGGCGTGCACGTGCCGCGCTTCATCGCCAAGGGCGACTTCGCGACCCGGCCCTACATCGTCATGGAGCACATCCCCGGCGACTCGCTGCGCCCGCGGCTGGACGAGGCGCCGCTGCCGATCGACGAGATCGCCCGCATCGGCGCGCGCGCAGCGACCGCGCTGCACGACCTGCACCGCCAGCACGTCATCCACCTCGACGTGAAGCCGAGCAACATCCTGTTCCGCCCGACCGGCGAGGCGGTGCTGGTCGACTTCGGCCTGAGCCGGCATGACCACCTGCCCGACCTGCTCGACGAGGAGTTCAACCTGCCGATGGGCACGGGGCCGTACATGTCGCCCGAGCAGGTGCAGTTCCTGCGCAGCGAGCCGCGCGCGGACCTGTTCGCGCTCGGCGTGATGCTCTACCACCTGACGACCGGCCAGCGCCCGTTCGGCTCACCCGACAGCGTGCGTGGCCTGCGCGAGCGGCTCTACCAGCAGCCCATCGCGCCGCGCCGCCACCGGCCGGACTGCCCGCCGTGGCTGCAGGAGATCATCCTGCGCTGCCTGGAGGTCCAGGCCGACCAGCGCCACCCGAGCGCTGCGCACCTCGCCCACGACCTGCTGCACCCGGACCAGATGCCGCTCACCGAGCGCGCCACCCGGGACGGCGTCCCCAGCAAGCTGCAGACCTGGCGGCGCTGGTTCTCCGCGCTGGGGGCGGAGCCGTCGGTGCGCGGCTCGGTGGGCGACCAGCTCAAGCGGGCGCCGATCATCCTGGCCGCGGTCGACGTCGACAACGCGGCCGAGCCGCTGCTGGACCTGCTGCGCGAGACGGTGCGGCGCATCGTCGCGACCGAGCCGGGCGCGCGGCTGGCCTGCGTGGGCGTGATGAGGACCAACCGCATCGGGATGGACGAGCTGACCGACAAGGCGGGCCAGAGCCTGCACGTCAAGCAGCTCGTCGGCCTGAAGCACTGGGCGCGCCCGATCGCGCATGGTCTCGGCCTGGGCACCGGCCTGCTGACCTTCCACGTGCTGGAGGCACCGGATCCGGCCACGGCGATCGTCGAGTTCGCCCGCCGCACGCAGGTCGACCACATCGTCATGGGCGCGCGGGCGAGTTCGGCGCTGCGGCGCTACCTGGGCAGCGTGTCGTCCGAGGTGGTGGCGCAGGCGGACTGCACGGTGACGGTGGTGCGGGTGCCGCCGGCGCAGGGCGAGGTGGAAGAGGGCTGAGCCCCGCGCGTTCCCCGGCCCGTCAGGGCAGCACGATCTGCCTCGGCGTCAGGCTGTCGCTGGTCGTGCCATCGCCGAATTGCCCCCAGGCATTGCTGCCCCAGGCCCAGAGGGTGCCGTCGGTCTTGATGCCGAACACATGGTCGCCCTGACCCAGGAGCTTCCGGTAGCCAGCGCCGATCAGCAGCGGTGCGGTGGTGCTGGGGGTGGTGGAACCGTTGCCCAGTTGCCCTGCCGCATTGGCGCTCCAGCCCCAGGCGCTGCCGTCCTTCTTGAATCCGAACGCGATGTTCGGCGCACCGCTGGCGGTCACTTCATCGCTCTGGATGGAGACGAACCCCGGGTCCAGCGGCATGGGGCTGTACAGATTGCCGCTGCTGCCGATGAGGGCTGCCGCATTGTTCCCCCAGGCCCACAGATCCCCATTGGTTTTTGTCGCGATGGCCCGGTCCCCTCCGGCGAGAGAGAACGACCGGTAGTCGGCTCCGATTTTCTGGGGGACGAGCGAGGCCGTGTTGGTGCCATTGCCCAACAAGCCGGACGCCTGGTCGCCGGATCCAGTGGATGCGCCGGACACCGAATTGCTTCCCCAGCTCCAGAGGCTGCCATCCAGTTTCAGCGCGATGGTCGATGTGCCGTTGCTCTGGAGGCTCGAAAACCCGGTGCCAATGGTCTTGGGCGCCAGGATGTTGGTGGTCGTTCCGTCTCCCAGGACGCCCGACGTGTTGCCACCCCAGGCCACCAGGGTGCCGTCCTTTTTCAGCGCCAGAATGCCTGGCGCCGTGGCAGCATTGGCGTAGCGGCCCGTGCAGACGATGCTGGCGTAGTTGGCGCCGATGGTCTTCTCGACGACGACCGGGAATACCGTCCCGTCTCCCAGCTGGCCATTGGTGTTGCTGCCTTTCACCCAGATCTTGCCGTCCTTCTTCAGCGCGACGGAGCTGCTGTCGGGCAGGGGGGTGTTGCACACCTGCGTGCTGGTGTCTTTCAATACACCCGCGGTCCATTTGAGCAGCCGGGTGTTGTAGACCAGCTTGACGGTGCCGGTGAGGCCGCTCTTCAGCAGGACGCGGACTTCGCCGTCGCTGTTCGGAATGAATCTCGTGACCGTGGCGTCCTTGAACAGCAGCGTGGGGACGCCGCGTGTGCTGGAATTCCAGTACCAGATGCTGCCGTCCCCTCGCAGGACGTAGACGGAGGCGTCTTTCTTGTCCTCCGGCAGATGGTTTTCGTAGACGTCGAGAATCGTTCTGGCATCGATGACGCCTGCGATGGAAATGGAATGCAGGGCCAGATTGGTGACCCCGGCCACGGGCAGGGTCGTCGGACAGGCTCCGGCGGTCGGGGCGCTGCGCTGCAGATAGCCCACCACCTCCGCCTGCGTGGCCGAGCCGGTGAGTCCGATGGTGTACTGCTCGCCCTTGAGCGCCTTGACCGTGGCGGAGGCGACCAGTCTTCCGTTCTGGTAGAGCTTGCTGCCCGTCGATGCCGACAGGCACTGCCCATTGTCGTCACTCCCGGCGACATAGACGGGCGACTTGCTTTCCGTGTTGGCCACCACATTCGCCGCCTCGCTCTTGTTGCGGTCGATGACCTTGTCCACACCGCCCGAGGTGTCCACCCACCGGGACAGGGACTCGGCCGTGTAGAGCGTGGTGTTGTAGAAACTGTTGAGATTGATGGCCAGCCGATCGAAATCGACCGCCTTGTAGGCGGCGCTCATCTGTGGCGCCAGCGGGGTGGCGAATTTCGGGGAGTTGTTGATCTGGCCGTCGTCTGCCAGGTCTTTCTCGAACTGGTTGATGAAGCGGGTGATGCCACCCCCCGTGACACCAATCTGCGTGACCACGGCCGACAAGGCGGTCAGCACCTGGTCGGCGTTGCGGTTCTTGCTCAGGTCCAGCTCGCCGAAACTGGCCGGCTGGGTGCCACCGGCCAACAGTTCGGTGCTGTTGTAGATGGAAAAGGCCGCCAGCACTTCGCGCTGCGCCTGCGCCCGTGCGGCGGAAAACCCGAGCGGTGCGGTCGCCTGGGTCATGAGCGCCCGGATGCGGGCATTGGACAGGTCGGTCAGCAGATTGATGTTGATGGCCCGATCGACCGACAGGTCGCTCATGCCGCGCAGCGTCACGGTGTCCGCGGACACCTGGCCGGTGAGTTCGTCGAGGTAATAACCCGTTGCGGTGGATTCCAGCAGCCGCTGCTTGAAAATGGTGTTGGCGGGCTGGAAATTGCCAAAATCGTCGTGGATCTCGAAGTTGTAGCTCGTGCCGAGCGGGACCAGCGTGGTGGGGTTGAGTTCATTGATGCTGATCGAGGAGCCCATCGTGAGCGGTCCCTTTTGCGCGACCCCGCTCTCGACCTGGTAGCTCCTGTCCACCTGTGTGGCGGTGTCCCCCGAGCCTCCGCCGCAACTGCTGAGCGCCGCACCAAGCACGAGGGTCATCGACGCGGTGGCCGTTGGCCGCAGGCGGGCGTTGGGACGGAGGGTGGTTTTCTGCACGATAGTCGCTCCCATGCGGTCTGGAAAACAGAGACCTGGGGCTATCTATCGGGGATTACCTCCCAATCTTGAGTATCGACGCCTGCTCACGCAGCGTCTGTCAGGGCGTGGCGCCACGCCTGGATCTGCGCCAGTGTCGCCGTCGCGCCCCCGCACACGATGACCAGCACCTGACGGAATCCGGCCAGATCGGCCGCGTGCTGGGCGCCATGGACGGCGGCCAGCGCCGCGCCGCACGCCGGCTCCACCAGCACCCGGTGGTCCTCCAGGAACTGCTCGCAGGCGTGCAGCGCGCTGGCGTCCGACACCAGCACGCTGCGCACCGGCCGTTCGCGCCACCACTGCACCGCCTGTTCGCAGACCTGCCGGGCGCCCAGCGACGTGGCCACGCTGTCGATGCGGTCCAGCGGCACGGGGCGGCCGGCCAGCGTCGCCGCATGGAAGGACGCGGCGCCCTCGGTCTCGACCGCCAGGATCGGCACGCCGTCCCACCCGTGGCGGCGCATCCCCTCGGCCACCCCGGACAGCAGCCCGCCGCCGCCGACCGCCAGCACCACCGCGTCCGGCACCAGCCCGGCGGCGCCCACCTCGTCGACCATCGAGGCGTGGCCCTGCCAGAGCAGCGGGTCGTCGAAAGGGTGGAGCATCGCGTCGCGGGCGGGGTCGAGCAGGGACAGCGCGTGGGCGTGGGCCTCCTGCCAGGAGGCGCCGTGCACGATGACCTCGGCGCCTTCGAGCGCGAGCAGGTCCAGCGCCCGCGCCGTTGTTGTCAACGGCACCACGACCGTGACCGGCACCCCGAGCCGCCGCCCCGCACAGGCCACTGCCAGCCCGGCATTTCCGCCCGACGACGCAACGAAGCGGCGTGCGCCCTGCGCCTGGTAGGTCTGGCAGGCCAGGCCGATGCCGCGCAGCTTGAACGAGCCAGAGGGTTGCAGCGCCTCCATCTTGAGCCAGACGGCACGGCCGGTGGACAGGCTCAGAGGGCGGGATTCGAGGAGGGGCGTGGGGATGTGCAGCGGGGTGGGCATGGTCTTGGCAGAGAGGGACAGGGCTGGGCATGGATTGTCCGCCCGTCTCTCCCTGTCCGCCTCACGCCGCGGCGGCTCCCTGCCGCCGCACGAACATGGCCAGCCGCTCCCCATCCAGCAGCTGGATCGCCACCCGTCCCTGGTTGGCGCGGATGATGTGGCTGACCCAGTGCGCGCCGCCGAGCGGGTTGGCCACCACGGCGCGGTCCTCGACCTCGGCGACGGCGTGCAGCTCGTCCACCAGCAGGCCGCAGGTGTGCGTGCCGACGCGCAGCACGAGGACCTGGCCGTCGCCGCGGGCCGGAGCGCGGCCGAGCAGCTGCGCGAGGTCGTGGACCCAGACGTAGCCGCTCTCGCCCGCCGCCTGCCGGGAGACCATGCCGACGCAGCTCGCACCACGTGCCAGCGCCACGCGGCGCATCTCGCTGGCCGACACGGCCTCCAGCACATGGCGGGCATGCAGCGCCATCAGCTGGCCGTCCAGCCAGAAGGTGGCGTATTCCTGCGCCGTGCCGTGTTCGGCCTGCGTGGCCTCCAGCAGCACATCGTCCGCGCGCTCGGCCGTGTCGTGTGCCTGCACGGCACCGAAGTGGCGGATCACCACGGCCTGCACGTCGTCGCGGTGGCCGTCCGAGGTCTTGAACTCGCGGTAGCCGGCCGAGGTCGAGCTGGCGACCACCGCGTACTGGCCGGCGTGCACGCCGATCTGGGTCTCGAACTGCCCGCGTGCCGCCGCGGTGGCCGTGCCCGGGTGTTGCCAGGCGCTGCCGACCGGGTGGTCCGGGTGCGTGCTGGCCAGCACGCGGCCCTGCGGCGAGACGAACAGCGCATGCGTGTCCGCCTTGAGGGCGACGGCGCCGTCCAGCATCGCGCGCAGCTCCGGCGCGCTGTCGAACACCAGGCCGATGCCGCCGATCACCCGCTTCGGGTCCTGCGGGTGGCGGATGGCGGCGTGGTAGACGTAGGTCGCGGCGTCGGCGTAGAGCGGGTGCGGGCCGAAGCCTTCGACGTGGTAGTGCTGCGTGTCGGTCAGGGCCGTCACCCGCGCCAGCGTGTCGGGCTCCACGCGGGCGCCCTCGGGCAGCGGCGTGCCGGTGCTGACGAGGATCGTGCCGCGGGCGTCGTAGAGATAGAGCCGCGTGTAGACGGTGTAGAGGCTGTTGATGTAGCCGAGCACCTGTGCCATCGACGCGCAGGCGGCGGCGTCCGGCGCGGCCATGCCCTCGCGCAGCTGCGGGTTCAGCGCCCACCAGCGGCAGTCGTCGGCGCGCTCGTAGAGGTTGCGGTCGAGCAGGTCCACCAGCAGCCGCGCGGTGTAGCCGGCCTGGGTGAGGCCGGTGCCGAGCACGGTCTGGTAGAGCGCGTCGATCGACTCGCGGAAGAGCTTGCTGCTGCGGTGGCCGGTCTCGCTGATCTGCTCCAGCACGGTCTTGAGCTGGGTCATGTCGCGCCCGCTGCCGGCGGTCATCACCTGGCCGTTCCAGACGATGCGCTGGATGTGCTGGGCGGCGACCATGATGTCGTGCAGCGGCGGGCAGAACGTGCCCGCGTGGGAGAGCAGGCCCTGCAGCAGCGGGGGCGGCAGGTTGTCCGTCGCACTGGTGTCGGGCTGGTCGAAGGCGACGTCCAGCGGCATCATCACCTGGCCGAGCCAGCCGGTCGGCCCTGGGTAGCCCTGGTAGCCGGGCGAGGCCTGGGTGGCGATCAGGTAGAGGCGGCCCTGGTGGATGAAGGCACCGGGGTGCTGGTCGCGGTTCACGGGCACGGTGACGCCCAGCGGCATCCAGCCCTCGTCCGAGCTGGCGATGATGCGGTGCCGGTCGTCGAGCAGCAGCATCACGCTGCGCCCGGAGGGGTCGCCATGGGAAGCGAAGATGCCCTGCATCTCCTGCTGGAAGTTGAAGCTCAGGCACAGCATGCCGACCGGCTGCGCGGCGCCGGGGCGGTGCATGCGCCGCGAGTAGATCAGCGCCTGGGGCGAGCCGGGGCGCAGGTCGGTGGCGCGGAAGGTTTCGAGGTAGGTGTCGCTGGTCAGCGAAGCGGGCAGCAGTGGGTCGCGGCTGAACTCGACGGGCGAGCTGCCGTCGGTCTGGGCGAGCACCTGGCCGGTGGTGTCGAGCAGCAGGATCTCGTCGTAGACGGTGTACTTGTGGCGGTACTCCTGCAGCCGGCGGTAGGTGCGGCCCTCGTCCTCGACGGGCTGGGCGACGAAGCTGCACAGCTCCGGGTCGGTGGCGAGGAAGCCGACGTCGGCGGTGCGCTCGTAGAGGTTGCGCACGACGATGTCGATGACGTACTGCGCGCGGGTCTGGATCTGCCCGATGGCATTGCGCAGCTTTTCGAGCACCAGACTGGACACGAGGTTGCGCTCCATCTGCCCGAACTGGGTGCGTGTCGCGGCCATGGTGGGCAGGATGGTGCGGGCGTCCTGCGGGCAGTTCATCTTGGCCGAGGCCTCGATCAGGCTCCACATCAGGTTCAGCTCCCGCAGCGACATCTCGCACCGGGTCACGTCGCGCATGTACGGCAGCAGGGTCTCGACCTCGGCACGGCTCAGGGTAATGCTCATCTTGCGGTTCTCTGGTCTGGGATGGAGCCAGTTTCCGCGCAACTTGTGTTCCTGGATCGGGGGTGGTGGGGGCGGAAATCACGGTTGCGGTGGGCAATGGCGCCTGTGGGCACCGACAGCCAGTCGCATTGCAGGTAGGTGCTTACCCATCAAATTGGTTGATCTTATCTATTTATGGCAATTTTTCAGTAAACTTGGAATAGACCACTAAGGATCACCCATGGACGCCCGCGACAACCCCTATGTTCCCGGAGCAGGTACCCCGCCCCCAGAGCTTGCAGGGCGTCACGACGTTCTCGAACGAGCCGAGGTCGCGCTGGTCCGGATCCAGCGCCGACGGCCATCCAAGAGTCTCATCGTGGTGGGTCTGCGCGGTGTCGGCAAGACGGTCTTGCTGGTCCGGTTTCAGAGCCTTGCTGAAAAGCTGGGATACCAGTCGGTTCTGATTGAGGCACATGAAGGCAAGACCTTGCCCGAGCTGATCGTTCCATCCATGCGCAAGCTGCTGTTCTCGCTCAGCATTTCTGCCGCCGCTGGGGACAAGGGACGAAAGGCGCTGCGCACGCTGCGCAGCTTCATGGGTTCGGTGAAGATTTCATGGAACGACATGGAACTGGGCATCGAGCCAGCCACCGGCACGGCCGACAGTGGCGACCTGGAACATGACCTATCCGACCTTTTCGTTGCTGTCGGGGAGGCGGCTGCGGAGAAGAATACCGCCGTCGCCATGTGCATCGATGAAATGCAGTACCTGAGCGAGAAGGAGTTCAGCGCGCTGATCATGGCGCTGCACAAGGTGTCGCAGCTCAATCTGCCGCTGATCGTCGTCGGTGCGGGGCTGCCGCAGATCCTGGGTCTGGCGGGGGAGTCGAAGTCCTACGCGGAACGGTTGTTCGACTACCCGCCGGTGGGACCACTCGGTGCTGAGGACGCTGAACAGGCCATTCGACAACCTGCGCGCGACATGAATGTCCTGTACGAGCCGGATGCCATCGCGAAAATCGTTGCCGTGACCAAAGGCTACCCTTACTTCCTTCAGCAGTGGGGATATGAGGTGTGGAACGTTGCACCGAAATCGCCGATCACCTTGGCGGACGTGGACAAGGCCACTGCTAACGCCATCAGCGCCTTGGATCAGAGCTTCTTCCGCGTCCGATTTGACCGCTGCACGCCCTCGGAGAAGCGCTATATGAGGGCGCTTGCCGACTTGGGAGAAGGCGCCAAGCGATCCGGAGACATCGCGGACCGACTCGGTGTCAAAGTCACCAGCGTTGGCCCGACCAGATCCAAGCTGATCACGAAAGGGATGATCTACAGCCCGCAGCATGGGGAAACCGCGTTTACGGTCCCGCTGTTCGACGAGTACATGCGACGCACGATGCCCGGGATCGACTGGAAACGCTGAATCGTTTGCTGAAAGGTAGGTGCGCTATCCAGCCGCCGACTCCCGGCGCTCCCGCTCCTTGTCCTGCAACAGCCGCCACATCACCTTCCCCGTCCCCGACTTGGGCAGCGCCTCGACGAACTCGACCAGCTTGGGTGCCTTGTACGCGGCCATGTGCTCGCGGGCCCAGTCGATGATGTCCTGCTCGGTGGTCTGGCCACGCGCTTCCTGGCGCAGCACGATCACGGCCTTGACCGTCTCGCCGCGGTAGGCGTCCTGCGTGCCGATGATGCAGGCCTCGGCCACCGCGGGGTGGCGGTACATCAGCAGCTCCACTTCCGACGGCCAGACCTTGTAGCCGCTCGCGTTGATCATCCGCTTGAGCCGGTCGGTGATGAAGAAGTAGCCCTCGTCGTCCATGCGCCCCAGGTCACCGGTGCGGAAGAACGGCTTGCCTGGCACCCCCGGCAGCTCGATGAACGCGGCCTCGGTCGCCCCCGGGTGCTTCCAGTAGCCCTTGAACACCATCGGCCCGTTCGTCACGATCTCGCCGACCTCGCCCACGGGCAGCTCCTCGAACGTCACCGGATCGACCACCCGCGCATCGACGCCGAAGATCGGCATGCCCAGGCACTGCAGCTTGGCGCGCTCGGGTGGGTTGGCGTGGCTGGGCGCGGCGGTTTCGGTCAGGCCGTAGCCTTCCGCGAAGGTCAGGCCGAACTCGCTCAGCAGCCGCTCGGCCACCGCCTGCGGCATCGCCGCCCCGCCGCCCGAGAGGTAGCGCAGGCTCGACAGGTCGAAGCTGCGGTAGTTCGGGCTGGCGAACAGGTCGATGACCATGGTCGGGATGCAGGTCCAGTGGCTGATCCGGTGGTGCGAGATCAGCCGCCCGGCGAGGTCGCGGTCCCAGCGTGGCAGGATCACCACCGTCGCGCCGCCCCACACGGGGCTGAGCACGCCGTAGAGCATCCCCGTGATGTGGAAGAAGGGCACGACGCCCAGGCTCACCGTCTCGGCGCTGGCGTAGCTCCACAGTCCACCGCCGACGACGTTGGCCATCAGCGTGCGGTGGGTGTGGATGCAGCCCTTGGGCAGGCCGGTGGTGCCGGAGGTGTAGGGCAGCAGCGCCATGTCGTCCGGGCCGCTGGTGTGCGGCGAGGGCGTCCGGCCCGCGGCGAGCGCCTCGGCCAGCGGCGTGCAGCCGGCGGGCAGGGGCGGTGTGGCGCGCAGCCAGGCGTCGATCGACGGCGGAGGCGCCAGCGCCGGATCGGCCGCGGCCTCGTCGCCGAGGTAGTCGCCATAGCGCGTCACCACGATGGCGCGCAGCCGCTGCGCCTCGGGCAGCCGGACATCGGCCTCGGCGACGATGGCGGCCAGGTCCGCGCTGGTGATGACGACCTTGGTGTCGGGGTCGGTGATGTAGTGGCCGAACTCGTCGACCCGGTTCATGGGGTTCACCGGAACGACCACCGCGTTCGCCCGCACCACGGCGTAGAACGCGACGATGAACTGCGGGCAGTTCTGCAGGAAGAGTGCGACCCGGTCGCCCTGGCCCACGCCCTGCGCCTGCAGCCAGCCGGCCAGCGCCTCGGCCTGGCGGTGCAGGGCGCGGAAGGTCAGCGGCTGGCCGAAGAAGAGGTAGGCGGCGCGGTCGGGATACCGCTGCGCGCTGGCTTCGAGGTTGAACCAGAGCGAGGTCTCCGGCAGCACGAGGTCCGGCGGCAGGCGCTTGGGCCAGTGCTTCAGGTGGGGGCGGTCGGCGGGGATGGGCATGGGGGACTCGCAGCGCAGTTCGGACGATGTGCAAGGTATACGCCGGTCCCGCGCCGGATGGCATCGGGGCGTCCCGCAGGGGCTGTCGCGGTCGGGACAGGCCGGCCGCGCTAGGAGAACGCCGCTGCGCGGTCCTAAAATCGAGGTTTGCTCATTTCGCATCAGCGGCAGTCACCATGTCCCAACAGATCAAGCGCGTCGTCCTCGCCTATTCGGGCGGTCTGGACACCTCCATCATCCTCAAGTGGCTCCAGGACGAGTACCAGTGCGAGGTCGTGACCTTCACGGCCGACATCGGCCAGGGCGAGGAGATCGAGCCGGCCCGCGCCAAGGCCATCAAGATGGGCATCAAGCCCGAGAACATCTTCATCGAGGACCTGCGCGAAGAGTTCGTGCGCGACTTCGTGTTCCCGATGTTCCGCGCCAACGCGCTGTACGAAGGCGAGTACCTGCTGGGCACGTCGATCGCCCGCCCGCTGATCGCCAAGCGCCTGGTCGAGATCGCCCAGAAGACCGAAGCCGACGCCATCTCCCACGGCGCCACCGGCAAGGGCAACGACCAGGTCCGCTTCGAGCTGGGCGCCTATGCGCTGATGCCGGGCGTGAAGGTCATCGCGCCGTGGCGCGAGTGGACGCTGTCCAGCCGCGAAAGCATGCTGGCCTACGCCGACCAGCACGGCATCCCCGTGGACTTCAAGAAGCGCAAGGGCGGCGGCGCACCGTACTCGATGGACGCCAACCTGCTGCACATCAGCTATGAAGGCGGCATCCTCGAAGACCCGAACTTCGCGCCCGAAGACAGCATGTGGCGCCTGACGCGCAGCCCGGAGAAGGCACCGAACAAGCCGCAGACCATCGAGCTGACCTACGAGAAGGGGGACGTGGTCGCCATCGACGGCGAGAAGCTGTCGCCGGCCCAGGTGCTGAGCAAGCTCAACGAGATCGGCGGCCTGCACGGCGTCGGCCGTCTGGACAAGGTCGAGAACCGCTACGTCGGCATGAAGAGCCGCGGCTGCTACGAAACCCCGGGCGGCACCATCCTGCTGGCCGGCCACCGTGCCATCGAGTCGATCACCCTCGACCGCGAAGTGCTGGCGCTGAAGGACGACCTGATGCCGCGTTACGCGCGCATGGTCTACAACGGCTACTGGTTCGCGCCGGAGCGCGTGCTGCTGCAAGGGCTGATCGACGCCTCGCAGGCGACCGTGAACGGCACCGTCAAGCTCAAGCTCTACAAGGGCACGATCATGTGCGTGGGCCGCGAGTCGCTGACCGATTCGCTGTTCGACCCGAAGATCTCGACCTTCGACGACGACGGCGGCGCCTACAACCAGGCGGACGCCGGCGGCTTCATCAAGCTGAACGCGCTGCGCCTGCGCATCGCCGCGAACGCCCGTGCGGCGCGCGCGCCGAAGCCGGTCGCCAAGAAGGCTGCTGCGCCGAAGAAAGCCGCTGCGCCCAAGGCCGCCCCGGCAGCCGAACAGGCCCCGGCCGCCAAGAAGCCTGCCGCCCGCAAGGCCGCCGCGAAGAAAACCGCCTGAGGAGCCGGACATGCGCAACGAACAACTGAGCGTCGCCAGCGTCGGCACCAAGGCCAACGTCTACTTCGACGGCCGCTGCGTCTCGCACGGCATCACGCTGGCCGACGGCACGAAGAAGAGCGTGGGCGTGATCCTGCCCGCGTCGCTGACCTTCAACACCGGCGCGCCGGAAATCATGGAAACCGTGGCGGGCGCGTGCAGCGTGCTGCTGCCGGGCCAGAACGAATGGCAGACCTTCGGGCCGGGCCAGTCGTTCGGCGTACCGGGCAACGCGAGCTTCCAGATCAAGGTCGAGGGCGAGCCTTACCACTACATCTGCCATTTCGGCTGATCCGGCTGGTCCCGGCCCTGGGAGGGACCACAGAGGCGTGCGGCGTGGGTCAGTGCCG
>NZ_JBFPGY010000361.1:0-5280 GCF_041083715.1 Sphaerotilus sp. | reverse complement strand
GCGCGAGTCGCGTTACGTATCGATCTGCGATGCCCACTCGATCGTTCGGGCCAGCCGGGATCCGGTGCATGGGCGGCACATTGCCGGCGCGGACATGGTGACGCCGGACGGCTGGCCCGTGGCCTGGGTGCTCCGCCATGTCGGCTACCCTCTGCAGCAGCGCATCAACGGGCCGGATCTGATGGAGCGGCTGCTGGCGGCGGCGGAGGAGCGCGGCCTGGGCGTCTATGTCTACGGCACGACCGACAGCACGCTCGCCGCGCTGGCGACTGCCGTGCGCAAGACCCATCCCCGTCTGAAGATCGCGGGCCTGCATTCGCCGCCGTTCCGTCCCCTTGACGAAGCGGAGGATGCCGCGGATGTCGCACGCATCAATGCATCAGGCGCCCATCTGGTGATGACCGGTCTCGGTTGCCCGAAGGAAGACCGTTGGATGTTCGACCACCGAGGCCGCGTCCAGGCGGTCATGCTGGGCATCGGTGCAGGGATCGATTTCCACGCGGGCACCGTGGCGCGCGCGCCGGTCTGGATGCGCGACCACGGCCTGGAGTGGCTCTTCCGCCTGTCGCAGGAGCCTGGCCGTCTCTGGCGGCGCTATCTGGTCAACAACACCCTGTTCGTGGTGGGTGCGATAGGGCAGTTTGCACGGCACGCGTTGGTACACCTCGAACGGAACAGAGTGCCGGGCGATTAAGCTCTTCGCTGACATTGAACGTCGGCAAAAAGGGGTTAAAAGCATGCAGTTCCATCGTATTCAGCAGGTCGAGCCTTGGCTGGGACGTTCCGAGCTCGAAGCACTCAACGGCTGCATCGAACGGAACTGGTTGACGGAGGGGCCTGCGGCGGCGGCTTTCCGGCAGAGTCTGAGCCAGCTGACCGGTGCCAACCACATTGCCCTGGCGCCCAACGGCACGCTCGGCCTGTTCCTGGCCTTGCTGGCGCTGGACTTGCCGCGCGGCAGCGAAATCATCATCCCGGGATTCACCTTCATGGCGTCGGCCAGCGCGGCGGTGTTTGCCGGGCTCAAGCCTGTGCTCATCGACGTGGATCCCCACACCTTCACCGCACGCCCCGAGGCGTTCGAGCGTGCCATCACGCCGCGGACTTCGGCGCTGATGCCGGTGCACATCTATGGCCAGGCAGCGTATGCCGCCGAGATCGCGCAGGTGGGCAAGCGCCACGGTCTGGCGGTCATCGAGGATGCCGCGCAGGCCTGTGGCGTGCGCTATCGCGGGCAGCATGCGGGCACGTTCGGCGACGTCGGCGTGATCTCGTTCTTTGCCGACAAGACGCTCACGATGGGCGAAGGAGCGGCCGTGCTGTCCAGAGAACAGCGCCTGGCCCGACGCATCAGTCTGCTGCGCAACCAGGGGCGCGAGTCGAGTGGTTCGTTCATTCACGAGTCCCTGGGCATGAATTTCAGGGTCACCGACATGCAGTGCGCAGTCGGGCAAGCGCAGATGGCGCGCCTGCCGCAGGTCAAGGTCGACCGCCTGCGCCGCTACAACCTGTTCCAGGAGGGTCTGACGGGACTGGCGCAACTACGGTTCATGAAAGTCGATCCTAATTCGGAGTTCATCCCGTTCCGGTTTCCGATCCTGTGCCCGCGCATGCCCGAACTGCGGGACGCGCTGGACGCAGCGGGCGTCCAGACCCGCTCGATGTTCTATCCGCTGCATCGTCAGCCCTGTCTCGCGGGGCTGATCGATCCAGTGGACCTGCCGATTTGCGACACGCTGTACGGGGAGGGGCTGTGCCTGCCGGTTCACCAGGGACTTCAGGACAGCGATGTGCACCACGTGATCGACGTGATTCGCAACACCTTGTCGCGCAAGTCTTCTGTCAGTTGACTTAGTTCTCACCTTGTACGGGTTTTTGGAAACAACCCGTGTTCGGGTGGTCCGCATTCCGTGATGGACGCGGCACAGTCCTGAAGCGGTGCACCGCCGCGCTGCCCAGCTTCTCACACATCCGCTCTCACACCATGGACCGCCCTCAGCACATTCTGGTCACCGGTGCCGCCGGCTATATCGGGTCGGCGCTGGTCCGTGCGCTGCTGGCGCGTGGGCATGTGGTGACCGCGGTGGACAGCATGATCTTCGGGGAGCAGGGGCTGGCGGATCTGCACCACCATGCGCGCCTGCAGATCCACCGCATGGATACCCGCGTGCTGCACCGTGGGCACCTCACTGGCATGCAGGCAGTGGTCGATCTGGCCGGACTGTCCAGCGAACTGGCGGCTGAATCGGACCCGGCGGGAGCGGACGCGGTCAACCACCGTGCACAGGTCCGTCTGGCGCAGTTGGCGCGCAGTTGTGGCATTCCCCGCTACCTGCTTGTCAGCAGTTGCAGTGTCTACGGCTTCGCCAGCACGCAGGAGTCGACCGAACTCTCTCCAGTGCGGCCGCTCACCCACCAGGCGCAACACTGTCTGATGGCCGAAGCGGCCATTCTTCCCATGGCAACGGCAGGATTTGCGCCATCGGTCGTCCGACTCGGCCTGGTCCATGGACACGGTTCGCGCATGCGGCTGGATCTCATGGTGCATGCCATGGTCCTGAGTGCGCTTCGGTTGCGGCAGATCACGTTGGACAACCAGGGCTTGCAGTGCCGCGGACATGTGCATCTGTCGGACGCGGTCAGTGGCCTCATGGCCGTGCTGGCGGCACCTGCCGGCGTCGTCAGCCGGCAGATCTTCAACATCAGCCACCACAACGTGAACGCAGCGCAGGTGGCGGAGGTCATCCGGTCGGCGCTGGGGGGCCAGATTCACGTCAACTTGCTCGGCGGTGCACGGGACTTGCATCACCACCGGCCCAGTCACCACAAGGCGCAGGAGTTGCTGGGCTACCGGCCGCAAGTCGAGCTGAGCGAAGGCATCCGGGAACTGATCGACGCGCTGGATCCCGGGTTGTCCACCGAACCGCCCGAGGCCCGCGTCATGCGGTGGATCCACGAGGTGCTCGCGCAGGGCCGCGAGGCCAAGGCTGCGATCGAACACACCGCGGTATTTGACCGCATGCCCGCCCGGATGGCGCGTGCCGGTGGAAGTCTCACGTTCCAGTGACCGCAGCCGAGGCGCGTCGGTGGGCGATCGCGTCCTCGTAGATCGCCAGCAGTTGCTGGTAGTTGGATTCCGGGGTGTAGTGCGCCAGATAAGTCTGACGTGCCGCGATACGCATTTGCTGCAGGGCTCCTGGGTGTGCCACCGCCCAGCGCAGCTTGCTGGCGAGATCGCCAGCATCGCCCGGATTGAAGAGCAGGCCATTGACACCGTCCTCGATCAGCGTTGCCAGCGGCCCCAGGCGGCTGGCCAGAACGGGCAGACCGTTGCAGAACGCTTCGACCAGCGTCATCGGCAGACCTTCGTAGCACAGGCTCGGCAGAACCAGCATGCTGGCGCGGCGCATCTTGTCCCGCACGGAAGCCGCTGACACCGCGCCGCTGTAGATGACGTTGCCTTGGCGTGGCAACTGGGGTCCGAGCGGCCCATCGCCAGCGACATCGAAGCGCAACTCCGGCACCATGGCTGCCGCCTCGACGAGCACATGGGGTCCTTTTTCCTCCGACAGGCGACCCACGTACAAAAAACCGGCCCGGTCTACCGAAGCAGTCGAAGGGCGTTCACCGGTGTCCGGGACAAAGTTGGGCTTGATGGCCATGCGCGCAGCCGGAAAGCCGTTCAGCACATACTTGTCGCGCGCAAATTCACTCAGCGCGATGATGCGATCCGCCCGCCGATGCAGCGAGCCCAGGGCCGTGTGCAGACCAAAGGTCGCTGCCATGACTGCGCTCTGCACGGCAGACTGCCGGTAGCAACGGTGGATCACTGCACGCCAGGCGACCTTGCCAACGCAGTCTTCACAGATCTTTCCATCCCGCAGCAGCGTCGCCTTGGGGCAAAACCAGCGGTAGTTGTGGAGCGTCTGCACCAGCGCAACCGCACCTGGAGCTGAATCCACCGCCCAGTACACCGACGGCGACACAAGTGGCAGCGTGTTGTGGACGTGCACGACATCTGCCCGGAACTCCTGGATCAGTCGAGTGACATCCGCATGGCTCGAAGAAGACCAGAGCGTGTCCCGAAGCAGGGCCAATCTGGATTGGCCGCCGACGTCATGGTTGTCGCGTTCGTAGAGTCGTACCTCGTGCCCGTGGTCGCGCAGCAGTGCGATTTCGGCATCAACGACCGACTCCTCCCCACCACGGATCTGGTAGCGGTTGTGGACGATCAGAATGCGCAAGGGCCGGGTGGCTGCATCGGCTTCCATCACAGATCACCCGCGTAGGGGCCATGCGAGTAGAAACGAGCAGCTACCTTACCCAGATGTCCATACAGGCGACACAGGTGACGCACGTGCCGGGCATCTCCCCGGACATACAGTGCGGCGATGGTCGCCATCGATACCAGTGCCGATGCCAGTCCGCGCAGTGCGAAGTAAAGGTATGGCCAGCGGTGTCCCAAGCGGGCTTCCAGGCGCACGTAGGTGCGCCCGCCCATGAACGCCCGCTGAAGAACCCACGAGCGGGTCATGCGCTGGACGGGGACCGACTCGTGGACCACTGCTTCGTCGCACCAGACGAGCTGGTGCCCGCGTTGCTTGGCCATGGCAAAGAACAGGCTGTCTTCGCCGCCGGTTCTTGCGAAGTCGGTAGAAAAACGGTGCCCATCCTCGACCATGGTGTGCCGGAGCATCACGTTGCCTGTGCGTGCCTCGCGCCATGGGAGTTCGGTTCCAGTCGGAAACCGCAAACGGTCGTTGACCCCTGACGCCACCAGCCATGCCGTCGGTGGCATCTCGAAAAAGGGGACAACCGGGCCGAACACCGCATCTGCTCGCGTGCTGTCCATGCAGCGCAGCAGTTCTACAAGCCATTCCGAATTCACAAACTCATCATCATCGATGAAGACGATGAAATCCCCGGCCGCGCTGTTCAAGCATCGGTTGCGGGCATGGCTGACTCCAGGCGTTGGCTCTTGCATATACCGCAGGGCCAGCGCCGGATGCGCGCGATGCAGGTCATCGACAACTACCGCAGCAGACCCGGCCGTTTCGTTGTCGACGACGAGAGTCTCCACACGGCATCCTGAAGGAATGGCCATTCTGGTCAGGGACTGCAACGCCTGCCGCAATCCCGCTGGACGTTTGTAAGTGCAAATGCAAATAGAAATCAGACGGTCGGTCGAACGCATGGAGCACGCGAATAGGAGGGAGTGGGCCGCGTGACGGTCTAGAACCGAAAACCGGATGCCGTGATCTGTGGCTTGGACTGTGTGGC
>NZ_JBFPGY010000360.1:0-5318 GCF_041083715.1 Sphaerotilus sp. | reverse complement strand
CCTGCGCGGTAATCCGCGCCCGCAGCCAGGTTCAACCGCAGCGGGCGCCATGGCTCCGGATCGCGCGTGCGCACGTTGGTCTGGCCGTAGCCGCTGACGAAGGCCAGCATGTCGGCGAAGGCCTCGGCCGGGTCCAGCTCCTCGAATTGGACGAGCTGGGCGCGGGCCCGTTCGTACCAGCCAGGTGTGCCGAACTCCTGCCCGAAGAAGGCTTCGAGGTTGTCGTGGTCGATCCAGGTGGCGGCTTCCTCGTAGAAGGCGGCCGTGGTGGCATGCGGTGTCCGCTCGCCGATGACCGGTGTGCCCAGGCTCAGGCAATGTGCGAGCGTGACGGGTTCGATGCGGCTGGTGTCGTGGGGCCGCAGGTGCAGCACGGCCTTGGCCTGGCGGATGTAGGCATCGCGCTCGCCGCCATAGACCGGGCGGTCGAACTGGCTGACCGCCATGCCGGTGTCCTCGATGCGCTTGATGAGCCGGCGGATGCGCTCGTTCTGCGCGCCGATGACGAGCAGATCGATCGGGCGCTCCTCCAGCGGCATCGCAGGGGTCTGTGCGTCCACGGCGAGGTACGGTGCGTGGACGAAGGGCACCAGCGGCACATCGTCCGGATGATCGGTGTAGACCTCCAGATTGGCTGGGTCGTAGTCGACCACGGCCGAGTGGCGCAGCAGTTGCAGATAGGCCGTGGAGACCTGCGAGCCTTCGTGCCCGAGCGACTCCAGATTGACGAAGACACAGGTGTGCTGCGGGCACTGGTTGGCGTCGAACCCGAGGTGGGCGCCGAACACGAAGTTGACGGCGTCGTGGCGCAGCCGGTTCTTGGACAGGCTGACCCGGGCACCCAGTCGCCGGAACTGGTAGCGGAAGTAGCGTGCAGGATCGACCAGCTCCAGGGCATGGGGCTGGCCGAGGGGCTGGACAACACACAGGTGGATATCCGGCAGGTTCATGGGCGTGGGTTCCGAGCAAAGGGGCCAAGCCAGTCTAGGCACCGCAGCCTCGGGGATCGGGCCGATCAGGGCGGCCAAACCAGGCTACTTTCGCTGCCTTCAGGCTGGCTGGAGCGCGCTGTCCAGATGGAACACTTCCACGGCCTGCAGCAGATGGCGGGCTTCCTCGCCGAGGCTGGTGGCGGCGGCGGCGCTCTGCTCGACCAGCGCGGCATTCTGCTGCGTCATGGAGTCGAGTTCATGCACCGAGCTGTGGATGCTGCCGATGCCGATGCTCTGCTCGCTGGAGGCGGCACTGATGTCGCGGATCGTTTCCTGCACGCGCTGCACGCTGGCGACGATCTCGGCCATGGTCGTGCCGGCCTCGTTGACCAGGCGCGTGCCCGAGGCGACCTTGTCCACGCTGGTGCTGATCAGATGGTGGATCTCGGTGGCTGCGGTGGCGCTGCGCTGCGCCAGGTTGCGGACCTCCCCTGCGACCACGGCAAATCCGCGGCCTTGCTCTCCGGCGCGGGCGGCTTCGACCGCGGCGTTCAGTGCCAGGATGTTGGTCTGGAAGGCAATGCCGTTGATGACGCCGATGATGTCGACGATCTTTTTCGAGCTGGCATCGATGTCGTGCATGGTGGTGATGACCTGGGTCACCACCTGGCCACCGCGCTGGGCCACGTCGCATGCCGTGCTGGCGAGCGTGCTGGCGGTGCGGGCGCTGAGCGCCGTCTGCTGGACGGTGCTGGTCAGCTGCTCCATCGCGCTGGCCGTGGCCTGCAGGTGGCTGGCGGTCATCTCGGTGCGGCGGGACAGGTCGGTGTTGCCGCTGGCGATTTCCTGCGAAGCGGACCCCACCTGCGTGGCGCTGGTCCGCACCAGCAGGATGGCGCGCTCGATGCCCCGGAGCGCATCCAGCAGCGTGCCGGAGGCGGGGTCATGCGAGGTCTGCCGGGAGACCCGCAGGTCGATCCGTCCATGGGTGTCGAGCAGCGAATGCGTGATGTCGATCAGACGCTCTGCGGTGCGGAAGTCCGCGCGTGCCCGCTGCGCGAGCATGACCAGGATGCCGGCCTCCGCGACCACGTACAGCGCGTGCTCGATGACCCGTGCCAGGCCCGGTTCGGTGAAGCACACGGTCCCCCAGCCCCAGGCCTGGAAGAAGTTGAACGACAGGTGGTGCACGGCGATCGTGGCGGCGGCCGAGAGCACTGGCAGCCAATGCCTGTACACCACCGTCACCGCCAGGAAGGCGAACACCGCGAAATGGGCTTCGGGTCGGCCCCGCGCCACATGGATCAGCAGTGCCACCATGGCCATGCCGAGTGCCGGCAGGCCGAGACGGCTGCCCGGCCCCGCCTGGGATGCCCGGGCGATGCCCCACGACAGGGCCAGAAGGAGACTGCCGACCACCACCGGCAGTGCGACGGTGTCGTTTGAAATGCCGTAGGTCAGGGCGCCCGCCATGACCAGGGTGATCGTGACCAGCATGGAGCGGTCATTCGGGTGCAATGCAGGCATGGATAGCTTCGGAATGGGGTTTGAAAGTGACTCTAGGGCGCCCGGTGTGTCGGTGAAGTCGCCAATAGAGGCCGTTCATTCGGCCATTCCAGGGGCTTCGGGCGTTTTCTGCCTATGTCATGTCCACGCTGAACTGGCGCAGCACGCGCAGGTTGTGGGTCGCCAGGTGGCTGCCGCGGCCGTGGACAGCCCCTTCCAGATCCGGCCGTTCGCCGATTTCCAGGCAGCGCTGCCACGCGCCTTCGATCATCGGCAGCAGTTCCCCCGCGCGTGCCGGCTCGCTGGCCGCCCAATCGAGCATCAGGTCGCCCAGCGCGAAGAAAAAGTCTGGCGAACGGTCCCAGCGCGCCATTTCCTCGGCGGCGCGCTGCACGCCATCGGCATGGCGGCCACAGCACTTGAGCGCATGCAGGCGGCGCACGCTGAGGTCGTGCAGCCAGAGGGGCGCATCTGCCGGTATCTGCCTGCCCAGCCGCTGCTCCGCCTGGTCGAAGCAGCGCAGCGCCTCGGCGTGGCGGCCGTAGACGTCGTGGTCCTTGCCGAGCTGGTACCAGAGATACGGGTCGTCCGGGTGGTCACCGAGCGCACGTTGCAGCAGCGCGGCGTTGCGGCCGGCCTTGCGGTCCAGGGCCATGGGGGCGTAGCCGTCGTGCCCGACACGCATCGGCAGCCGTCGGACCGGCAATGTGTGTTGCGGCTGCTCATGGATCCGGCCGGCGTAGCGCACGTGGCCAGGCAGGATGCGGCTGATCCAGCTGGAGGCCACGCCTGCGCTGTCCTGCGCGCCATGTTCGCTGTCCACGCGCACCGCGCCGACGAAATCGGGCCGCAGCGTGCGCAGCGTGGCGAGTGTCTCGCCGCCACGGGCCAGCCATTCGTCGCCGTCGAGCACGATGTGCCAGTCGGCACCGGCCCGCTCCAGTGCGGCGTTGCGGGCGAGGCTGAAATCATGGTGCCAGGCCAGGTGCGAGACCTCGGCGCCGGCCGCACGGGCGACGTCGGCGGTGCCGTCCTGCGAGCCGGTGTCGACCACCACCAGGCGGTCGGTCCAGGGGCGCAGGCTGTCGAGGGCGCGGCGCAGGCGCGGTGCCTCGTCGCGCACGATGAGGACGGCGGCGACGGTGTAGCGTGGCATTCAGTTTCTCCGGGGTGCTGGCTCGGCGGCCAGTGGGGTGGGGGGGTGTCCGGCGTCGTTGCGCGCGACCATGCGGGCCAGCAGGTGTTCCAGATCGCGTGCATGGCGCTGCGAGTCCGCGGGCGGCGGGTCCATCCGTGCGGTGGCGAGCCGTGCCTTGATCTGTGCCACGGCGTCGGTGTCCCGCAGCAGGTGCACGGCGGTGCGGACGTAGTGGTCGGTGTCCACGCAGATCAGCGCGGGCAGCCGGAACGCGGCCAGCAGGCTGGCGGTGCGGCGCGTGGCGTGGCCCTGTCCGATCCGGGTCACCACGGGCACGCCAGCCCACAGGGCGTCCCGCGCCGCCGTCGCGGCATTGCCGGGGAAGCAGTCGAGCACGAGGTCGGCCAGTGGCAGGCGCGCGAGGTGCTCCTGCTGCCGGACGGTGGGTGCGAAGACCAGCCGCGCCGGGTCGAGACCGGCCCGCGCCACGCTGGCGCACAGCCGCCGTTGGGCATCGGGTGCTGGCGCTAGCAGCCACAGCACCGAGCCCGGGATGGCGGACAGGATCTGGCACCACGCCTGGAACTGTGCGGATGTGATCCGCTCTGGCCGGTTGAAGCTGGCGAGCACCGGGCCGGTGTCGGGCAGGCCGCAGTCGGCGCGTCGGGGCGGGGCTGGCGGTGGCTCGGGCGGAGCGGCCGGCCGGTGGCTTCCGGGCAACTGGGCGATGCATTCGCTGAACTGGGCCTGCGCCTCCAGCGGTGTGGCGAGCGGATCGCCGATCAGGTAGTCGACCCACGGGGCGCCGGTGGTGCCGGGGTGCCCCAGCCAGGCGACCTGGACCGGTGCCGGACGGTGGGCGAGCACGCCCAGGCGCGAGTCGTCGCCGCTGCCGGTGAGGTCCAGCAGCAGGTCGATCTGGTCACTGCGGACGGCACCGACCAACTCCTCGGTGCAGGCGTGGCGGCTGTCATGCCAGCGCGCGGCGAGGGCGTGCAGGCGCTGGTGTGCGGGAGCGACTGCGCCTGGGTGGTCCGACCAGGCGTCCGAGTAGACGTACAGCGCGACCTGCTCCCGGTCGAAGGCTTCGAACAGCGCGGTGACGGACGGCTCCAGCGCGGACCGTTCGCGCCCACCGGCCAGGATGCCGAGCCGCCACCGGCCCTGGCGGCGGTGGTCGCGGGCGGATGCTTTCGGCTTCGCGCGTGCTGCGCCGGTGCCGTGGCGCTGCTGGCAGGCGAGTGTGGCCAGCCAGCGGTGCAGCAGTGGGTGGTCCAGCAGAGGGATCAGCGGGGTCGGATCGAGCGGCATCGCCAACGGCTGCCTGGCCGCCGGGAAAGGCTGTTCCATGCAGGCCAGCAGCCGGTCGAGATGGGCGGGGAGTGCGTCCCAGTCCAGATCCGCCGCACTGGCGAAGGCGGCTGCCAGCGCGGCATCGGCCGCTTTCGGCTGCACATCCAGCGCCATCCGGTAGCACCACCCGGCCTCGGCGTGTTCCTGCAGTCGGCTCAGACCTTGACCGAGTTGCAGCAGGGCACGCTGGTGCAGGCCGGCATCCGGCCCTGCCTTGGCCACCGCGGCAGTGGCGTCACGCACGGCCTGCCGGTGGTCCCGCAGTGTGGACAGGGTGCTCGCCCGCATCAGGTGCCAGGCTGCGCCGCGCGCCATGCTGGTGTCGAGCTGGTCCAGGCAATCGAGCGCCTCGGTCGGGCGGTGCTGTGCGAGCAGGAGTTCGGCCGTGC
>NZ_JBFPGY010000359.1:0-5289 GCF_041083715.1 Sphaerotilus sp. | reverse complement strand
GACGGGCTACAAGGGCGTGACGGGCACGATCAGCTTCGACGAGAAGGGGGACGTGAAGAACGGTGCGCTGACGATGTTCACCTACAAGGGTGGCAACCGCGAGCAGATCGCCGTCGTGCGCTGATCGATCGATGTTCACTTTCTCCTGAAAAACTGCTATAGTCATGCTCTTTCCGGAGAGGTGGATGAGCGGTTTAAGTCGCACGCCTGGAAAGCGTGTGTGGGTTAATCCCCACCGCGGGTTCGAATCCCGCCCTCTCCGCCAAGACAAATAACCTGAGCAGTCAGGAAACTAAAAAGCCTCGCCAGATCGAATCTGCGAGGCTTTTTTTGGTTGAATCTGATCAGCAAGTTTCGATAACTGTCCTGGATGCGTGCGGACAAGAAAAAGGCGCCTTGCGGGCGCCTTTTTCTGTCAGCGATTGCTTTCCTTGACGATGTACCAATCCGATCCACGGCGTTTCCATGTCAACGTCTTCTGGCTCTTGTCGGTGAAATCCTTGGACGAATAGTGCTGTTCGAACTTGGTTTCCACCGTGTCAGCCGAGACCGTACGGCGCTGGACGTTGGCGATCTTCAACTCGACTGCGCCGTCTTTCTTGAGCAGCTTGGTGCGGTTGGCGAACCACACCGGGCGCGGAACGCCGGTTGGCTGGAATTTCGGATCGTAGAAGCTCAGATAGAGGGTCACATCCTTGGCGGTCCATGCCCCGACCCAGTCGAGCAGGCGTTGGGACACCGGTGTGGCGCTTCCCGCATCGGCCGTGGGTGCTGGTACTGAGGCGGATCTGGGCGCTGGCAGCGCGTTCATGGCCGGGTTGGCGGCGGCGGCGATTGGCGCCAGTGTCGCCGTCTGCTGACGGGCACGTGCATCCAACTCTGCCTTCGGCGTCAGAGCCAAATCGGTTGCACTGATCGGGCAGCGGGTGGCGGCGTCGTCCCCCGCTTGCCAGTAGCGACCTTCCGCGATGTCGTCGTCATTGGTACCTGCCCGCGTCAGGCCCAGCGCGGCGACCAGACTGCTTGCCGCAGCGTGCGTGCGCGCTTTGGCAATGACCAGATCCAGCTCCGCGTTGGTGTAGGCACGACGTGCACCGTAGAGTTCGTTTTCCGAATTCAGCAGGTCCAGCAGGGTGCGTTGACCAATGTCGAATTGTTGGCGGTAGGCGTCCCGCACTTTCTCGCTGGACAGGACATGCCGATCGAGATAACTCAGCTGCTCTGTCAACTTCTGCACGTCGTGATAGGCAATGGCTGCTGTCTGGCGCGCATCACGGCAGGCCTTGTCGCGGGTATCGGCCGCCTGGTTGAGCAGATTGGCGGCCTGTCGCACACGCGCTTTGTCCGATCCGCCGTTGTACAGGTTCCAGTTCAGGGCCAGGCCAGCCGTGGTGTCGCGCTTCTGGTCCAGCACGCCGTCCAGGTTGTTGCCGGCAGCGGCGCGAACACGTGCTTCCACGCGCGGCTGGTAAAGGTTGCCTTCCTTCTCGCGCGACTGGGCTTGCGCCGCACGGAGATTTTCGACGGCTGCGGCAATGCTGGCACTGCGTTTGGCCGTCAGCTCCAGCAGGGCTGTCGAGGTGGTGGGCAGACCCTTTTCCAGACCCGCCGCGGCCGGCATGTCCACGGGCGGCAGGGTGCCGACGATGCGCCGGTAGCGCTCGGTCACGTCGTGCAGGTTGGATGTTTCCGTGGAGAGATTGGACTCTGCCAGCGCAAGGCGCGCCGCAGCCTGTTCCAGATCGACGCCACGGCCGACGCCGGCCCGCACGCGGGATTGGCTCTGCTCCGTCACATGGCGGTGCTGCACGTAGTTGTCTTCGGCGAGCTTGACCAGACGGCGCGCACGCTGGACGTCTGCATAAGCGCGCACGCTTTCCTGGGCGGTCTGCTCGCTGGCGTCGATGAACTCGAAGTAGCGCACCAGGCGGGCATGACCAAGTCGATCGACCTGGTTCATGGTCGCAAAGCCGTCCCACAGCAGTTGCGTTGCAGACAACGCCAACCCCGTGCTGTTCATGGTCTGGTTCGTGGAACCGATGCGATCACGGATCTGTTTGGCATCGGCGTTGAGATCCACCCGCGGATAGTACGCACCACGGGCCGCATCGACCTCGTCGACTGCTGCCCGGAACGCATTGAGTTTTGCAGTCACCTCGGGGTTGGTGGAAATCGCGCGTTGCACCGTGTCCTTGAGCGGGTCGGTCGATTGCGCAGACGCAACCTGACATGCCAAGGCGATCAGGCCGACGACGAGAGGAGAGGCTGCCTTATTCATTGTTTCATTGATCCTTGCGCTGGCCTTCGGAATAGGTGCATCCACCGTTTGTCACGTTGGATTGCCTCTTCCGAGAGACCCGTGGATGAGGGGTGTACTTCCGACGGCTATTTTGCTGTCTCGCTCGCGGATATTTTCATCTGAGTATTCCACACACGGGTTGGCACGTCCAAGTCATCTGCGCACTAAATCGCGCGCAGTTGTGCCTACCGTCGCAATTCTTGAAGGAAGGCTACGGTTTGCCTGCACCGTGCCGACAACGTCCCCATGCGTGTTGTTGTGCCTGTGTCACGGTCTGTAACGCCCCCTCCGAGCAAGGTGGGGGTCTGTTTGCGCGCCTGGCGAATGGTCTTCGCACGAAAGTGGCGATCAACACGCCCCCGGGGGCTCGCGTGGGTGCTGGCGGTTGTCGGGTTGTGTGTCGTGCCGGTGGCGCTGGCGTGGGAGGCCGACCGCCTGCTGCAACTGGCCTCCCGACATGGCGGCCAGACACTCCAGCTGGCGCAATCGCTGAGCGAGACGATCCACCAAGTCTCGCGCCAGGACGACGACACCCGCCTGCAGACCATCAACCAGTTCTTCAACCGGCACATCCGGTTCGCCGAAGACATTGAGACATGGGGCCAGATCGATTACTGGGCCAGTCCGCTTGAACTCCTCGAGAAGGGGCAGGGAGACTGCGAAGATTATGCGATCGGCAAATATTTCTCGCTCATCGCGTCGGGTGTTCCGCCGTCGCGCCTGCGCATGGTCTACGTCAAGGCGATCTTTGGTGGCCAAGCCTCGGTGCAGCAGGCGCACATGGTGCTGGCGTACTACCCGAGTCCCGGCGCTGACCCGCTCATCCTGGACAACCTGATCGGTGACATCCGGCCGGCGTCCAGGCGTCCCGATCTCATTCCGGTGTTCAGTTTCAACTCGGAGGGCCTCTGGCAAGGGACCCAGGGCCCGGGGGCTGGTGATGCCGTGGCGCGCCTGTCCCGGTGGCGCGAAGTGCTGGTCAAGGCAAGAAATCAGGGGTTCCTGTGAACAAACCAAAAAAGGAGTCGGCATGTCGCTGATTCGACAAATCTGGATATTGATCGTCGGCACGATCCTCCTGTCCTGTGCAGGAAGCGTGCTCGTGTCGGTCTGGACGGCCCGGAATTCGCTTGAAACCCAGTTGTCGGTGAAGAACAATGACAACGCCCAGTCGCTGGCGCTGTCCCTGTCGCACCAGGGCGATGATCCTGCCTTGCTTGGAATCGCGATTTCAGCGCAGTTCGATACTGGGCATTACCAGTCCATCATTCTGCGATCGCCAGACGGAAAGACACGCTATTCCCGCGTTTCGGGCGAGGTGCAGAGTCCGGCTCCTGCATGGTTTGTGCGGCTTGTGCCGATCCAGCCCACGGCGGGCCTGGGACAGGTGCTCAATGGCTGGACGCAGATCGGCACACTGGAGGTCGTCAGCCAGTCGGCCTATGCCTATGCCGGACTCTGGTCTGCCTGCATCAGCATCACGCTGTGGACCTTTGCCATCGGGCTGGTGGCCGCGACGCTGGGCCATCTTGCGGTACGGCGTCTGCGTCGCCAACTCGACGAGGTGGTGCAGCAGGCCGATGCGCTGACCCAGCGCCGCTTCGTGCGGGTGAAGGAGCCCCGTACGCCTGAACTGCGCCGCGTGGCACGGGCCATGAACCAGATGGTCGCCCGGATCAACCAGATCTTCTCCGAGCAGGCCGAACAGGTGGACCAGCTGCGCGTGCAGGCGAGCTGCGATCCGCTCACCGGCATCTCGCACCGGCGCCATTTCCTGGCCAGTTTCGAGGCGCATCTTGGTCGCGAGGACTCGTCTGCATCGGCCCAGCTGGTGCTGGTGCGTGTGCGGCGCCTGGCCGACATCAACCGCGCGCTGGGCCACCAGCGCACCGACCAGATGCTGCGCTCCATTGCCCACGCACTGGGCGAGCCGAACCAGAACGGCGTGGCGGTCACCTGTTTCGGGCGACTCAATGGCGCGGACTTCGCTGTCGTGTATCCACACGCCAACGAGCGCGACGACCAGGCCATCGAACTGCTCGAACGTCTGCGCCGTTGCCTGGACGACACCCCGGGTGTCGCGGTGGTGGTGTCGTCGATTGGTTGCAGGATCGGCACACCGATGTCCGAGCTGCTGGCCAAGGCCGACATGGGATTGGCGGAAGCCGAGGCCAAAGGCGATTTTTCCTATGTCTCCAACGGGCTGGAGCCGGCGCCGCTGCAGGGCGGTGAAGACACCTGGCGCAGGGCGCTGCAGGCGACGCTGCTGGCGGCGCGGGTCCAGCTGATGCAGTTCCCCGTGAGCGATCGGATGGGCGATCTGGTGCACATGGAGTGCCCCATGCGTCTGCAGCTGGAGGAAAACGGACCCTTCGAGCCGGCGGCGCGCTGGCTGCCATTTGCGCTGCGCACGGGCGTGAGCTGCGACGTGGACATGGCGGCCGTGGCGCTGGCCGTCACGGCGATCACGTCCGATGGCAAGCCGCGCGGCGTGAACCTGTCTCCGCAGTCCTTGGCACATCCGCAGTTCCTGCCGCGTCTGCGCGAACGGATCGTGGCGGCCGGCACGTCGGCGCGCAATCTGTGGGTCGAGGTCGACGAGTCCGCGCTGGAGCGCCATCCGGAGGCGCTGATCGAGCTGTGCCGGCAGCTTCGCCCGCATGGTGTGCACCTGGGGCTGGAGCATGCAGGCGACCGCCTGTCCTCGATCGGGTTGCTGCTGGAGCCGGGTCTCGACTATGTGAAGCTCTCGTCCAGCTGGGCGAGTGGGGTTCGGCATGACGCGGCCCGTCGCAGCTGGCTGCGCAGTTCGGTGGCCATGCTGCACGGTGTCGGCCTGAAGGTGTTCGTCGAAGGTGTGCAGGATGCCGAAGACCTGCCGGAGCTGTGGGCCTGCGGTGTGGATGGTGTCACCGGACCCGCCGTGAAATTGCCGGAAGCAGTCTGAAACCGGCTGTGCCGTGACAAGAAGGCCGCCCGGGCTGTCAGCC
>NZ_JBFPGY010000358.1:0-17448 GCF_041083715.1 Sphaerotilus sp. | reverse complement strand
CGGCCAGCGCCGCGACGGTGCTCGGCGCGCTGGCGCTGTACACGCTGCGCCGCCGCCGCCACGCCGGCAACCGCCTGCGCTGGATGGCCCTGGCTGCGCTGGGCATGGTGGTCGCCCACACCCTGCTCGGTGCCAGCGTCTGGCATCCGGCACTCTATGTCGTCCATCTGCTGACGCTTGCGGCGGTGCAGCCCTTCTGGGCCGCCAGCGAGCAGGTGCTGAACCAGCGGGTGCTCGACCTCGACGGGGCACTCGCCGACCGAATCGTGGTCCGCGAGGGGGTGCTGTGGGCCTTCCGGATGCTGGCGCTGGGCGGCTTCTGGTGGTGCGTGCAGGGTTGGTCGCCGATGCGGGTGCTGCTGCTTGGTGCGGGGCTGATGGCGGTGGCGGTCGTGCTGGAGTGGGCGGTCGGGCGTGCCTGGCTGCGGCGCATCGCCTGACCGTCAGCCCCGCTTCGTGGCGATCAGCGACTGCACCACTGACCCCTGCAGCCGCGGTCGATCCACATCCACCGCGCTCAGCGGCGTGACCTCCACCATCGACGCCATGCACCGCCGCGTCAGCTCCTGGTAGGTGCGGGTGCCTTCGAGCTTCCACGCCACTTCCCCGTCCGTCAGGTCGCGCAGCTTGCGCGCCGGCGAACCGACCACCAGCGTGCGCGGCGCCACTTTCTTGCCTGCCGGCACGAACGCGCACGCTGCCACGATCGCCGCCTCGCCCACCTCCGCCTCGTCCATCACCACGGCGTTCATGCCGACCAGCGCGTCTCGGCGCACGGTGCAACTGTGCAGAACGGCGCCATGGCCGATGTGGCCGTTTTCCTCGACGAGGGTGTCCTGGTCAGGAAAGCCGTGGATCACGCAGGTGTCCTGCACATTCACGCCCTGGTGCAGCACGATGCGCCCGAAGTCGCCGCGCAGGCTGGCGCAGGGACCGATGTAGCAGTCCGGGCCGACGATCACGTCGCCGATCAGCACGGCGGTGGGGTGGACGTAGGCCGTGGGGTGGACGACAGGGATGACGCCTTCGAGGCTGTAGCAAGGCATGGCGGGTTTCTTTCAAAGGCGTTCAGGGTTTGTCCGGGGCTGCTTTGACTTGCATCAGAGCATGTGGGCAATCTAATATCTACCGAACGGTCGGTCAATTCAGATCAACCCCATGTCCATGCCCACGAGGAGACCACTGCATGCCGGAGTCCCTGCTCCTGAAAGCGCAAGAAGGTGCGGTGTTGACGCTGACGCTCAACCGCCCGGCGGCGCTCAACAGCTTCACCACGGCGCTGCACCGCGCGCTGTTCACCGCGCTGGACGATGCGGCGGCGGATGTCCGTGTGCGCTGCGTGGTGCTGACGGGGGCGGGGCGGGCGTTCTGCGCCGGGCAGGACCTGTCGGACCCGGTCGTGGCGCCGGATCCGACGCCGGGCGCAGCGCCGAAAGACCTCGGCCACGTCATCGAACACCACTACCGCCCGCTGGTGCTGCGGCTGCGCTCGATGCCGGTGCCGGTGGTGGCGGTGGTCAACGGCGTGGCGGCGGGGGCGGGCGCGAATCTGGCGCTGGCCTGTGACCTCGTGCTGGCGGCCCGCTCGGCCAGCTTCATCCAGGCCTTCACCAAGATCGGTCTGGTGCCGGACACGGCGGGCACCTGGCTGCTGCCGCGGCTGGTCGGCCGGGCGCAGGCGCTCGGGCTGGCGCTGCTGGGCGACAAGCTGCCCGCGACCGAGGCCGAGCGCATCGGTCTGATCTGGCGCTGTGTCGACGACGCCGCGCTGCAGACCGACGCGCAGGCGCTGGCGCAGCGGCTGGCCGCGATGCCGGTGGCTGCGCTGGCGGCCACACGGCAGGCGATGGATGCTGCGCAGGGCATGGACCTGTCCGAGGCGCTCGATGCGGAATGCACCCTGCAACGCCACTTCGGCGCCGCGCATGACTACCAGGAAGGCGTGGCGGCGTTCATGGCCAAGCGTCCACCGACCTTCACGGACCGCTGACATGACCCCACAAGACACCGCCGACCACGTCGGCACCGGGATGATGGCCAAGGACCGGGCCTGCCAGGCGCTGGGCATCCGCGTCATGCACATCGCCCCCGGCCGCGCCACGATGGCGATGACCGTGCGTCCTGACATGCTCAACGGCTTCGCCATCTGCCATGGCGGGCTGATCACCACGCTGGCGGACTCGGCCTTCGCCTACGCCTGCAACTCGTACAACGAACTGACCGTGGCTTCGGGCCTGTCGGTGGATTTCGTGGCACCGGGCCGGGAGGGCGACGTGCTCACCGCCGCCGCCGAGGAAGTCTCGCTTGCTGGCCGCACCGGCGTGTACGACGTGAACGTGACCAACCAGCGCGGCGAGCGCATCGCCGTGTTCCGCGGCCGCTCGTACTGCATGAAGGGCCGGCCGACCGTGCCGCCCGCCGCCTGAATCCAGACCGACCAGACGAGGAGACTTTGCCCATGCCCGTGCGCCAACCCACCCCCGGTGAGCTGGAACCGATCGAGACCGCCAGCCGCGACGAGGTCGCCGCGCTGCAGCTCGACCGCCTGCGCTGGACGCTGCAGCACGCGTACGACAACGTGCCGCACTACCGTGCCGCGTTCGACGCGAAAGGCGTGCATCCGAGCGACCTGAAGACGCTGGCCGATCTCGCCAGGTTTCCTTTCACCACCAAGAAGGATCTGCGAGACCACTATCCGTTCGGCCTCTTCGCCGTGCCGCGCACGCAGGTTGCCCGCATCCACGCGTCGTCGGGCACCACCGGCAAGCCGACCGTGGTGGGCTACACGCAGGGCGACATCGACCGCTGGGCCGATCTCGTGGCACGTTCGATCCGCGCTGCGGGCGGCCGGGCCGGCGACATCGTCCACGTCGCCTATGGCTACGGTCTGTTCACCGGCGGCCTTGGCGCGCACTACGGCGCCGAGCGGCTCGGCTGCACGGTGATCCCCATGTCTGGCGGCCAGACCGAGAAGCAGGTTCAACTCATCACCGACTTCAAGCCGGACATCATCATGGTCACCCCCAGCTACATGCAGGTGATCATCGAGGAGTTCGTGCGCCAGGGGCTTGACCCGGTGCAGTCCTCGCTGAAGGTCGGCATCTTCGGTGCCGAGCCGTGGACCGAGGCCATGCGCCGCGAGATCGAGGGCAAGGCCGGCATCGACGCGGTGGACATCTACGGGCTGTCCGAGGTGATGGGGCCGGGTGTGGCGAGCGAATGCATCGAATCCAAGGACGGGCCGGTGATCTGGGAAGACCATTTCTTCCCCGAGATCATCGACCCGGAGACGGGCGAGGTGTTGCCCGACGGTTCGGAAGGCGAGCTGGTCTTCACCACGCTGACCAAGGAAGCGCTGCCCGTCATCCGCTACCGCACCCGCGACCTCACGCGGCTGCTGCCACCCACGTCCCGTGCCTTCCGCCGCATCGGCAAGATCGTCGGCCGCAGCGACGACATGCTCATCATCCGCGGCGTCAATGTCTTCCCGACGCAGATCGAGGAGATCGTGCTGGCGCACCCGCAGCTCTCGGGCCAGTACCAGATCCTCGTCAGCCGCGAGGGCGCGCTGGACCAGGTGGGTGTGCGCTGCGAGCTGCAGCCCGGCGTGGTGCTGAGCGGCGAAGAACACCAGGCCGTCACCGCCTGGGTCACGCACCGCATCAAGACGCTGGTGGGCATCTCGACGCGTGTCGAGGTGCTGCCCACCGACTCGATCGAGCGCACGCTGGTCGGCAAGGCGCGCCGCGTCATCGACCAGCGCAAGCGCTGAAAGGAACCCCCATGTACACACAAGCGATGGACACGATGGGCCGCGAGGAAGGCAGCCGCAAGGTGGTCCGCTCGGCCGAGGAGGCACAGCTCGAAGCGCGCTTCGACGCCCGCATCGACGACGGCGGCTTCATCGAGGCCAAGGACTGGATGCCCGAGCACTACCGCAAGACGCTGGTGCGCCAGATCAGCCAGCACGCGCACTCGGAAATCGTCGGCATGCTGCCCGAGGGCAACTGGATCACCCGCGCGCCCACGCTCAAGCGCAAGGCGATCCTGATGGCCAAGGTCCAGGATGAAGGGGGCCACGGCCTCTACCTCTACGCCGCCGCGGAAACGCTGGGCACCAGCCGTGACCAGCTGCTTGACGCCCTGCACACCGGCAAGGCCAAGTACAGCTCGATCTTCAACTACCCGACGCTGACCTGGGCCGACATCGGCGTGATCGGCTGGCTGGTGGATGGCGCGGCGATCATGAACCAGGTGCCGATCTGCCGCTGCAGCTACGCGCCGTACGCGCGGGCGATGGTGCGCATCTGCCGCGAGGAGAGCTTCCACCAGCGCCAGGGCTACGACAGCCTGCTGGTGATGATGCAGAACGGCACCGCGGCCCAGAAGGCGATGGTGCAGGACGCGGTGAACCGCTGGTGGTGGCCGTCGATCATGATGTTCGGCCCGCCGGACGACCAGTCGCCCAACTCGGCGCAGTCGATGCGCTGGGGCATCAAGCGCATCTCCAACGACGACCTGCGCCAGAAGTTCATCGACGCGACGGTGCCGCAGGCCGAGGTGCTCGGCGTCACGCTGCCCGATCCGGACCTCCATTGGAACGCCGAGCGCGGCCACCACGACTTCGGTGTCATCGACTGGGCCGAGTTCTGGCGCGTGGTCGGCGGCGACGGGCCGTGCAACCGCGAACGGCTGGGCGCCCGGGTCCAGGCCTGGGAAGACGGCGCCTGGGTCCGCGAGGCCGCGCTGGCCCACGCCCGCAAGCAACCCCAACCTCTGAAGGCATCCGCATGAGCACTCCGAACAGCACGCACAACGAATGGCCCCTGTGGGAGGTCTTCGTCCGCAGCAAGGCGGGCCTGGACCACAAGCACTGCGGCAGCCTGCACGCACCCGACGCAAAGCTGGCGATCCAGCTCGCCCGCGAGGTCTACACCCGCCGTCAGGAAGGATCGAGCCTCTGGGTCGTGCCTTCGGACCAGATCACCGCCAGCGACCCGGGCGACAAGGACATGTACTTCGACCCGATGGAGGACAAGGTCTACCGCCACCCGACCTTCTACCACCTGCCCGAGTCCGTGGACCACATGTGAAGGCGGACCGGACATGAGCACGCCTTCCATCCAGCCGAGCCGCGATCCGTCGGTGCAGTACCTGCTGCGCCTCGGAGATACCTGCCTGATCCTGGGCCAGCGCCTGGGCGAGTGGTGCGGCCACGCGCCCATCCTCGAAGAGGACATCGCGCTGACCAACATGGCCCTCGACCTGATCGGCCAGTCCCGCGCGCTGCTGACCCGCGCCGGCCAGCTCGGTGCCGCGGCTGGCGCGCCGCTGCTCGACGAGGACCAGCTCGCCTTCCTGCGCGAGGAGCGCGACTACCTGAACGCCACGCTGGTCGAGCTGCCCCGCGGCGACTTTGCCTGCACGGTGCTGCGCAACGCGATGGTCGCCACCTTCCTGCGCCTGATGTGGACGCGCCTGACGGTGTCCAGCGACCAGGAACTCGCCGCCATCGCCGGCAAGGCGGTCAAGGAGGCCCGTTACCACGAGCAGCACGCCGCCGACTGGGTCGTGCGTCTGGGTGACGGCACCGACGAGTCGCACCGCCGCATGGTCGCCGCCGTCGACACGCTCTGGCGCTACAGCAGCGAGCTGTTCGACGCCGACGCAGTCGACGAGGCCGCGGCAGCCTGCGGTCTGGGGCCGCGCTGGTCGGACCTGCGCGGGGACTGGGAGGCGGCGATGGGCGAGTTGCTGACCGACGCCGGTCTGGCGGCGCCCAAGGCCTCCACCTTCCTGACCACCGGCAAGCGCGGCGTGCACAGCGAGCACATGGGCTTCATCCTGGCCGACCTGCAGTACCTGCAGCGCGCCTATCCCGGGGGTGCCTGGTGAACACGCTGGCGCTGGACGCCGCGTCCGGTGACATTGCCCGCGCCTGGGCGGTGCTGCACGAGGTGCCTGATCCCGAAGTGCCGGCGATCTCGCTGTGCGACCTCGGCATCGTGCGGGCGGTGCGCCGCGGTGACGATGGTGTGCTGGAAGTCGTGCTCACGCCGACCTATTCCGGCTGCCCTGCCACCGAGCAGATCGAGCAGGATGCCCGCGTTGCGCTCGTCGCTGCCGGCCTGGGTCCGGTGCGCCTGTCGCTGCAGCGCGCGCCGGCCTGGACCACCGACTGGATCAGCGAGGACGGCCGCCGCAAGCTGCGCGAATATGGCATCGCCCCACCCGGGCCGGTCGCGCCGGGCGCGGACGTGCCGATCCGGCTGGTCCGGCGTGCCGCACCTGCGGCGATCACCTGCCCGCGCTGCGGCAGCGCGCAGACCGAGCGCCTGTCCGCCTTCGGCTCGACCGCATGCAAGGCGCTCTACCGCTGCCTGAGTTGCCGCGAGCCTTTCGAACATTTCAAGCCGATCTGATTCGGCGCCTACGGAATCGCCATGAGCCTGCATTTCCACCCGCTGCGCGTGCGCGCCGTGCAAGCCGACACCGAGGAGGCCGTGCTGGTCTCCTTCGACGTGCCCGATGACCTGCGCGAGACCTTCCATTTCCAGCCCGGTCAGTACCTGACGCTGCGCGGTGACATCGACGGCCAGGACCTGCGCCGCTCGTATTCGATCTGCGCGGGGCTGGACGACGCCGCGCTGCGCGTCGGCGTGCGCAAGGTGCCCGGTGGCGTGTTCTCGACCTGGGTCAACGAGCGGCTGCAGCCGGGTGACACGCTGCAGGTCTTTCCGCCGCAAGGCCATTTCACGGTGCCGCTGGACGCCACCGCGCGTCGCCATGTCGTCGGCATCGCGGGTGGCAGCGGCATCACGCCGGTGCTGTCGCTGATGAAGAGTGTGCTGGCACGCGAGCCGCAGAGCACCTTCACGCTGATCTACGGCAACCGCACCCAGAAGTCCACGATGTTCAAGGAAGAGATCGAGGACCTGAAGAACCGCTACCTGACAAGGCTGGTGCTGCACAACGTCTTCTCCGGCGAGCACACCGACACCCCGCTCAACACCGGCCGGCTCGACGCGGACAAGCTCGCGACCTTCCTGCGCGTGCTGGTGCCCGTGGCGTCGATCGACGAGGTGTTCGTCTGCGGACCGTACAGCTTCAACGACGATGTGGAGACCGCGATGAAATCCGCCGGCGTGGCGGCCGAGCGCATCCACGTCGAGCGCTTCGGCGTGCCGGCGGCCAGGCCAGGCGCGGCGCCAGTCCACGAGATCCGCCCGGGTGACGCTGACAACGCCTGCATCGTGGTCATCCGCGACGGGCTGCAGCGCGAGATTGCCTTCCGCAAGACCGACCCGAGCATCCTGGATGCGGCGGCGGCGGCCGGGCTGGACGTGCCGTTCTCGTGCAAGTCGGGGGTATGCTGCACCTGCCGGGCCAAGGTGCTGGAGGGCCGAGTGCGGATGGACCGCAACTTCGCGCTCGACGCCAGCGAGGTGGCCGCCGGCTTCGTGCTGACCTGCCAGTCGCATCCGCTGACGGAGCGGGTCGTGCTCTCCTACGACGAACGCTGAGCCGACCCGAACCGTCGCTCGCCCTGCCTGTACCCTGCCTGTGGCCCGCACCCGATCCCCTGCCTACGATGACCAGCGCGAGATGATCCTCGCGCACGCTGCCGAGCTGTTTTCGCAGCGCGGCTACCCGGCCACCTCGATGAACCAGCTCGCCGAGGCCTGCGGGCTGTCCAAGCCGACGCTCTACCACTACTACCGCGACAAGTACGCGCTGCTGGTCCAGATCGCCGAGGGCCATGTGGCGCGGCTGGCCGAGCTGGTGCGGGGCATCGAGGCCGAGGGCCTGCCCGCCGAGCCGCGGCTGCAGCGGCTCATCGTGCGCTTCGTCGAGGAATACGCGGGTGCCCAGCACGCCCACCGCGTGCTGACCGAGGACGTGCGCTTCCTGGAGCCCGAGGACCGCGCGCGCGTGCTGGTGATGGAGCGGCAGGTGGTGGACGGCTTTGCGCGCACCCTGGTCGAGCTGCGCCCGGAGTTCAAGGATGCCCACCTCGATACCCCCGTCTCGATGCTGCTGTTCGGCATGATCAACTGGATGTTCACCTGGTTGAAGCCCGATGGCCGGCTCGGCTATGACCGGATGGCACCGATCGTGGCCGACCTGTTCTTTGGCGGCATCCACCGCATCCCCGTACCCCCTTCCGAGGAGACAACCCGATGAAACTCAACAAGATCCTGACCCTGCTGGCTGCCGCACTGACCAGTGCCGTGGCACTCGCCGACATCAACGTCGGTGTCACCGTGTCCGCCACCGGCCCGGCCGCCTCGCTCGGCATCCCCGAAAAGAACACGGTCGCGCTGATGCCCAAGCGCATTGGCGGCCAGACGATCAACTACATCGTGCTCGACGATGCCTCCGACACGACCGCGGCCGTGGCCAACGCCCGCAAGCTCATCACCGAGCACAAGGTGGACATCCTCCTCGGTTCGACCACCACGCCGAATTCGCTGGCGATGATCGATGCCGTGGCCGAAGCGCAGGTGCCGATGATCTCGATGGCCGCCTCGGCGCGCATCGTCGAGCCACAGGATGCCAAGAAACGCTGGGTCTTCAAGACGCCGCAGAACGACATCCAGATGTCGCTGGCCATCGCCGAGCACATGGCCAACAGTGGCGTGAAGACGGTGGCGTTCATCGGCTTCGCGGATGCGTATGGCGAAGGCTGGTTCCAGGAGTTTTCCAAGGCGGCCGAGCTGAAGAAGCTCAGGATCGTCGCCAGCGAGCGCTATGCCCGCAACGACACCTCGGTGACCGGGCAGGCGCTCAAGCTGATGGCGGCGCAGCCGGATGCGGTGCTGATCGCCGGTTCGGGCACACCGGCCGCACTGCCGCAGAAGACGCTCAAGGAGCGCGGCTACACCGGCAAGTTCTACCAGACGCACGGGGTGGCGAATGCCGACTTCCTGCGGGTGGGCGGCAAGGACGTGGAAGGCACCTTCCTGCCGGCCGGGCCGGTGCTGGTGGCCAGCCAGTTGCCGGCCAGCCATCCTGTCAAGAAGTCGGCCATGGCCTACGTCACCGCCTATGAGGCCGCGTACGGCGCCGGCTCCGTCTCGACCTTCGGCGGCCATGCCTGGGACAGCGGTGTGCTGATGTCGGCCGCAGTGCCAGTTGCCCTGAAGAAGGCCCAGCCGGGCACGCCGGCTTTCCGCGCTGCGCTGCGCGATGCGCTGGAGCAGGTCAGGGAATTGCCCGGCGCGCATGGCATCTTCAACATGTCCGCCACCGACCACCTCGGCCTCGACCAGCGCGCCCGCGTGATGGTCACGATCGAGAACGGTGCCTGGAAATTCGTGCCATGACGGGGCCGCTGCAAAGCTGGATCGGCGGACGCTGGCTCGGTCGGGAGGCTGCGCAGCCGCTGCGCAGTGCGGTCAGCGGTCACGTGGTCGCACAGACCCACGCCGAGGCGATCGATTTCGCCGAGGCGGTGGACCATGCCCGCCGCGTCGGACTGCCGAACCTGCTGGCGCTGGATTTCCAGCAGCGTGCCCAGCGGCTGAAGGCGCTGGCCAAGTTCCTGATGGAGCGCAAGGAGCCGCTCTACGCATCTTCCGCGCACACCGGGGCGACGCGGGCCGACTCGTGGATCGACATCGAAGGCGGTGCGGGCACGCTGTTCGCCTACGCCGGCCTGGGCAGCAACGAGCTGCCGTCGGGCAATGTCGTCCATGAAGGGCCGGCGATCCCGCTGGGCAAGAAGGGCGGCTTTGCGGGGACGCACATCCTCGTGCCGCGGCGTGGCGTGGCGGTCCACATCAACGCCTTCAACTTTCCCGTCTGGGGCCTGCTGGAGAAGTTCGCGCCGAGTTTTCTCGCGGGCATGCCCTGCATCGGCAAGCCGGCGACGGCGACCAGCTACCTCACGGAAGCGGCGGTGCGGCTGATCGTCGAGTCCGGGATCCTGCCGGAAGGGGCGCTGCAACTGGTCATCGGCGGCACGGGCGACCTGCTCGACCGGCTGAACGGCCAGGATGTGGTGACCTTCACCGGCTCGGCCGACACGGCGGCGCGGCTGCGCGTGCATCCGAACCTGGTCCGCCATTCGGTGCCGTTCAACGCCGAGGCCGACTCGCTCAACTGCGCGATCCTGGCGCCGGACGTGACGCCGGACGACGAGGAGTTCGACCTCTTCGTCAAGGAAGTCGCCCGCGAGATGACGGTCAAGGCGGGCCAGAAATGCACCGCGATCCGCCGCGCCATCGTGCCGAGGCAGCACCTGGACGCCGTGGCCGAGCGGCTGCAGGCGCGGCTGGCCAAGGTGGTCGTCGGTGACCCGTCGGTCGACGGCGTGCGCATGGGCGCGCTGGCCTCGCACGCGCAGCAGGCCGATGTGGCCGAGCGCGTGGCGATGCTGCTGGCGGACGGCGCGGAACTGGTCCGCGGCGGTGTGGACGCGGTCCGGCCGGTCGGCGAGGGCACGGCGGGTGGCGCCTTCTTCGCGCCGACGCTGCTGCTGAGCCGCCAGCCGATGGCCCACGACGCCGTGCACGATGTCGAGGCGTTCGGCCCGGTCAGCACGCTGATGGCGTATGACGGGCTGGACGAGGCGGTGGCGCTGGCCGCACGCGGTCGCGGCTCGCTGGTGGCGACACTGGTGACCCGCGATCCGCAGATCGCCGCCCGCGTGATCCCGGAAGCGGCGGCGCTGCACGGCCGGCTGCACATCCTCGACCGCGAATCGGCGGTGGAATCGACCGGCCACGGCTCGCCGCTGCCGGTGCTGAAGCATGGCGGCCCGGGCCGGGCGGGCGGTGGCGAGGAACTCGGTGGCGTGCGGGCGGTGAAACACTACCTGCAGCGCACGGCGGTCCAAGGCTCGCCGACGATGCTGGCGGCGGTCACGGGCGAGCATGTGCGCGGCGCGAAGGTGATCGAGACCGAGGTGCATCCGTTCCGTCGCCACTTCGAGGACTTGCAGATCGGCGAGTCGCTGCTGACCCACCGGCGCACGGTGGGCGAGGCCGACATCGTCAACTTCGGCGGCATCTCGGGCGACTACTTCTACATGCACTTCGACGCGATCGCAGCCAAGGAAACGCAGTTCGGCCAGCGCATCGCGCACGGCTACTTCGTGCTGTCGGCCGCCGCCGGGCTGTTCGTCTCGCCCGCGCCTGGGCCGGTGCTGGCCAACTACGGGCTGGACACGCTGCGCTTCGTCAAGCCGGTGGCCATCGGCGACACGATCCGGGCGCGGCTGACCTGCAAGCGCAAGATCGACCGGAACCGGGTCGATCCGAGCGGGGTGGGGCAGGGCGTGGTGGCATGGGACGTGGAGGTCAGCAACCAGCACGGGGAGCTGGTGGCGAGCTACGACATCCTGACGCTGGTGGCGAAGAAGGCGGCGTCAGGCTGAGATGGGCTTGACCGCGCTGGATCAGGCGGTCGTTTGCCTCTTCGAGGGATCTGCACGCATTCCCAGGCGCGACAAGGCGGGTCAGTCGATGTCCGCATACCCGCGCAGCGTCGGCTCCTGGTTCATCAGCGGGCGTGCGCGGTCGGCCTCGCTGCAGGTGACGAACACATCCGGGAGGTGCGGCAGGGGGTGCCACGCAGGTGCGTTCGCAGCGCCATGCAGACATTGCCTGCGGTGCTGACGTGCCGATCCTCGGCGCCCGCCATGGTCCAGACCTCGCCATCGAGGAACCCATGGCGTTCGGTCTGGGTGGCTTCCCGTCAGTGTAGGCGCGCAGGCCAGTTTTCAGCAGCGAGGCGACAGATGCACGCCCGCGATCATGCAGCGCACCGAGCCCCCGGCCAGTTCCACCGTCGGCACGTCCAGCGGCACCAGCCGGGCCGTGCGCTCGATGATGGCCGTCTGCGTCGCGGTCAGGCTGTTGAAGGCCCGCTGCGACAACGCGAGCAACCGCCCGTCGCGGCCTGACAGCTCGATCGCGTTGCCGGCGAAATCGGCGATCTGCGCCGCGCTCAGCGCGATCACCTCGCGGCCCGATTCCTCCAGCCGCGCACGCACCTCGGCCGCCCGCTGCCCATCGGCCATCAGCTCGAACCCGACCAGCGCGAACGCCGTCGCCACGCACATCAGCACATTGGTGTGGTAGACCGGCCGGCCCGCGGCGTCGGCGGTGTCGAACACCATGGGCTCGAAGTTGAAGTGGGTGCAGAAGCGCTCCAGCGCGACCGGATCGGCGCGGTTCGAGCGCGCCGTGTAGGCGACGCGGGCCAGGTGGTCGAGCACCATCGCGCCGGTGCCCTCCAGGAACAGGCCGTCCAGTTCCAGCCCGGAGTAGTCGATCACGTCCTGCATCCGGTACCCGGCCTTGAGCAGCTCGATCACGTCGGCGCGGCGCTCCCGTCGTCGGCTGGGCAAGGCCATCGGGTAGAGCGCGACGTGCCCGCCCGGGTGGGTCGAGAACCAGTTGTTCGGGAAGACCGAATCGGGCGTGTCGCGCTCGCCGCGGTCCTCGAACAGGTGCACCCGCACCCCCTCGGTCTCCAGGCGCTCGGCGGCGCTGGTGACTTCGCGGTAGGCGGCGTCGGCCACGGCTTGCGTGGCGGTCGGATCGGCTGGGCGCTGGAAGGCGTTGTCGGCGGTGGTCTCCGGGTTGGGGGTGAACCGGTGTGGTCGCACCATGACCACGGCGGCAGGTGCCTGTATCGAACGGAAGAGGGGGCTGTTCATGGCGGAGATTCTTCCGCCCGGACGCGCCAGAATGAAGCGTGCAGTTTGTCTGGTTGCTACATTGACAGAGCAATCTGCCCATCCTGATTGCCACTTTGCCCGATACCCCATGGACGACATCGACCGACACCTCATCGCCCTGCTCCGTGACGACGCCCGCCTGTCGATGGTCGAACTGGCCCGCACGCTGGGCGTGGCCCGCGCCACGGTGCAGAACCGCCTGGCCCGCCTGGAGCGCGACGGCACGATCGTCGGGTACACCGTGCGCCTGCGCCCCGAGGCCGAGGCCCAGCGCATCCGCGCCATCATGAGCATCGAGGTCGAGGGGCACCGCGGTGGGGAGGTACGCCGTCTGCTGCGCGGTCATCCGAACGTGGTGGCACTGCACACGACCAATGGCCGCTGGGACCTGGTGGCTGAACTGCGCGCGGACACGCTCGAAGCCTTCGACAAGGTGCTGAGCGCGATCCGGCTGATCGAAGGCATCTCGAACACGGAAACGAGCCTGCTGCTGACGACGGACAAGGCGTAGCCGGGTCGGACCACCCATCGGCGCATCCGCTTCGGGGTCATTGCCGAGAGGCGGCATCGAAGTGCTGTGGTTGAATGGCCGGTCCCTCAGAAATCGATTTCCAATCAGCAAATCCACTCTCACGGAGCTGTCCCATGCCCGGTCTGTTGCCCCACGTCGATCCCGACGGTCTGCTCGAATACTCGGTTGTCTACACCGACCGCGCTCTCAACCACATGTCGCAGCGCTTCCAGGGCGTCATGCGTGGCATTTCTGGTGTGCTGAAGGAGGCATACAACGCCCGCTCGGCCATCGTCGTGCCCGGCAGCGGCTCGTTCGGCATGGAGGCGGTGGCCCGCCAGTTCGCCACGCAGCAGCGGGTGCTGGTGATCCGCAACGGCTGGTTCAGCTTCCGCTGGTCGCAGATCTTCGACATGGGTGGCATTCCCTCGGACACCCGTGTGCTCAAGGCGCGCCAGGTCGCCAGCGGCCCGCAGGCGCCATTCGCGCCAGCGCCGATCGACGAGGTGGTCGCCGCGATCGCCGAGTTCCGCCCCGGTGTCGTCTTCGCGCCGCACGTGGAAACCGCCAGCGGCATGATCCTGCCCGACGACTACCTGAAGGCGGTGGCCGATGCGGTGCACGCCGTCGGCGGCGTGTTCGTGCTCGACTGCATCGCCTCGGGTGCGATGTGGGTGGACATGGCGGCCACGGGCGTGGACGTGCTGATCAGCGCGCCGCAGAAAGGCTGGAGCGGCTCGCCGTGCTGCGCCTTCGTGATGCTGAGCGAACTGGCGCGGGCGCGCATCGACGGCACCACCAGCACCAGCTTCGCCTGTGACCTGAAGAAGTGGCTCCAGATCATGGAGACCTATGAAGGTGGCGGCCACGTCTACCACACCACCATGCCCACCGACGCGCTGACCAGATGCCTCGCCGCGATGGAGGAAACCCGCGCGGGCGGGTTCGCCTACCTGAAGGCGCAGCAGGTGGAACTCGGCCGGCGGGTCCGCGAGCTGATGGTGCGCCGCGGCTTTCCGAGTGTCGCCGCCGAGGGCTTCCAGGCACCGGGCGTGGTGGTCAGCTACACGACCGACCCGGACATCCAGTCGGCGAAGAAATTCATCGCACAAGGGCTGCAGACGGCGTCTGGCGTGCCGCTGCAGTGCGACGAGCCTGCAGAGTTCCGCAGCTTCCGCATCGGCCTGTTCGGGCTGGAGAAGCTGCACCACATCGATCGCAGCGTCGCGGCACTGGACGCGGCACTCGACCGCATCCAGGCACCGGCCGCGCAGCCGGTACAGACCGGCAGCGTCAGCGCTTGAGGTGGTCGTGCGCGGCCATGCCGATCAGCATGGCTGCCACGAAGAGGGCCGCATCGCCCCAGCCGCTGCCCAGGGCCACAATGGCCGGCCCCGGGCAGAAGCCGGCGATGCCCCAGCCGATGCCGAACAACAGACCGCCCAGCACCAGCGGGCCGTCGATCTGCGTGGCGCGGGGCCAGTCGATGGGTTCGCCGTCCCAGGTCCTGCCGCGCCGCCGCGCCCATGCGAAGGCCACCAGCCCGATGCCCACGGCGGCCCCCATCACCAAGGCGAGGCTCGGGTCCCAGGCGCCGCCCAGGTCCAGAAAGGCCTGCACCTTGAGTGGCTGTGTCATGCCGGCGGCGATCAGGCCCAGCCCGAACACGAGGCCTGACAGCAGGGCGATCGGCAGGCGCATCGAGGTCTTGTGCATGGTGTTCATCCCAACAGGTGACGCATGACGGCCACGGTGGCGAATCCCGCCCCCATGAACACCAGCACATTGACCAGCGAGCGCAGCGACAGCCGGCTCAGTCCGCACACGCCGTGGCCGCTGGTACAGCCATTGCCCAGCCGCGAGCCGAATCCGACCAGCAGGCCGGCCACGATCAGACCCATGGTGGATGCACCGGCCTGCCGGGCTGGCAGCTCGGCTGCCAACCGCCAGAGCCACGGCGACAGCAGCAGACCCAGCAGGAACAGCAGCCGCGTGGCCTGCGGCGCCAGCGACTGGCCCCGCACCAGCGCCTTGAGCGGCTCGCCGACGATGCCGGCAATGCCGGCGATGCGCCCGCTGCCCAGCAGGAACAGCGCCGAAGCCAGGCCGATGAGCGCGCCACCGGCGAGTGCTGCACCGGGGGTGAAGTGAATCCAGTCGAGGGTCATGTTGTCATGGATCAAGAGTCGACTGCGGATCCTAGCGGGCTTGCACGATGCACGCAATACACCCCATGGGGCATCCAGCATCCCGCACCGAGTCGTGAACTATCTACGTCGATAGTCGAGCCATTCACCCTGTTTCTGGCGTGGTCTGTGTGGTATTGCACGGGCTATCCGTGCCAATTCAAACGATGGTACATGTGCGTTTATTGCATGATTCCTGCATCACTTCAGAGCGCTTCATGACCGCGTCCATTTCCGTTCTCCACGTCGGTGCCGACGCACCCCAAGCGTCAGATTCCCGTTTCGGGCGCTGTGTCTGGCGCTTGTGTCCGACGCTGGAGATGGCGCAGGCTGCGCTGGCCGAGTCCACCCCCGAGGCGATCCTGATCTCCTGCGCGGATGAGGCAGAGGCGAAAACACTGCCCTATTGGGCGGCCTGGACGCAGGCGGTGCTGGCGGCGGCGGTGGTGGTGCGCACGCCTGCGCCTTCGCGCGAGCTGATGCTGAGCCTGCTGCGGGCGGGCGTGCAGGACGTGCTGCCGTCCGGGCAGTCCGATGACGAGTCGATCGGGCGCAGCCTGTGTCTGGCGATCGAGCGCAAGCGGCAGGAGCAGGAGCTGCGCCGCGCCTGGTCGATCGATCTGGCCACGGGGCTGCCGAACCGCGTCCAGCTGATGGAGTTGCTGCACCAGCTCTGCGCGCTGCGCGAGCGCGAGCCGGCGCCGATGGCCTTGCTGGTGATCCGTGTCGAAGGACTGGCGACGACCGAAGCCCGTCTTGGTGTGGCGGCGGCGCAGGCGCTGCGGCGCAAGCTCGCGGTGCGGCTGCGCAGCGGGCTGCGCGCCAGCGATGTGGTGTCGGCGCTGGCACCGGATGCGTTCGCAGTGGTGCTGACCCGCCTGGAGGCGCCGGAGGATGGTGACCGGGTGGCCCTCAAGCTGTCCCAGATGCTGCGCGAGCCGTTCATGGTCAGTGCGCAAACGGCCGTGGTCACTGTCTCGACCGGTCTGGCCGTCTATCCGTCCGATGGCCGGCAGCCTGAAGAAATGCTCAAGACGGCATTGTCGGCAGCTGCTGCCCGGCGTGGTCTGGGCCGCCAGGGATTCGCGGATCGACAGGAGAGGGGCGCCGCATCGGTCGCCAATGACGACTGATGCGGCGTCTCGGGCACCCGGCTCAGCGTGCAGGTCGGAAGGTGTGCCGGCCTGACGGCGAGGCCACTGTCGAGGTGGCCATCCACTCGGCGAGCTGGGACATCGACAGCGGACGGCAGATGCCATACCCCTGCGCCACATCGCAGCCGTAGTCGCGCAACAGGCCCATCACGACACTGTCCTCCACGCCCTCGGCGACGACATGGATGTCGAGCTGGTGGCAGAGGTCGATGGTCGAGCGCACGATCGCTGCATCCGCCTTGCTGGTGACCAGCGAGATGACGAAGTACTTGTCGATCTTGAGCGTGTGCAACGGCAGGCGCTTGAGGCGCTGCAGCGACGAGAAACCGGTGCCGTAGTCGTCCAGCGCCACCCGGATGCCGCGGCTGGCGAGATCGTGCAGCGTGGCAACAGCACGCTCCTCGTCCTCGACGACGATCTGCTCGGTGATCTCCAGCTCCAGCCGGTCGGCCGGGAACTGGATGTCGTCCAGCATGCGCATCAGCCGGTCGGTCAGATTCGGGTGCAGGAACTGGCGCGGCGAGATGTTGACGGCCAGCGACAGCGGCATCGACCGGATGGCCGCACAGGCTTCCCGCAGCACCCAGTCGCCCGCGTCCATGATCAGACCGGTCTGCTCCAGGATATCGATGAACTGGTCCGGCATCTGCAGCCCCATGCCCGGGCGGTTCCAGCGCAGCAGCGCCTCGACCCCCATGACCTGTCCGGTGCGCAGATCGACCTTGGGTTGGTAGTGCAGTTCGAACTCGCCCCGCTCCAGGCCCCGGTAGAGCGCCACTTCGGTGTTCAGCCGGTCGATCACGCGGTCGTGCATGTCGGCGGTGTAGAAGTGGTAGCTCGATCCGGCGGCTTCGCGGGCACGGGCACGCGCGGCACCCGAATGCTGCAGCAGCGTGTCGACATCCTGCC
>NZ_JBFPGY010000357.1:0-5355 GCF_041083715.1 Sphaerotilus sp. | reverse complement strand
CGCCACTCGGGACCCTCGGTGGTGCGGCGGGTGGCGACCTGGCCGGCTTCGGTGCAGCCGTAGATCTCCACCAGCGGCCCGCCCAGCGCGGCCTCGGCGCGCGCAGCGAGCTGCGGCGACAGCGGCGCGGTCGCGCACAGCGTCAGGTCGACCGGCGGCAGCGCCAGCCCGGACTCGACCAGCGTCTTCAGGTGGAACGGCGTCGTCACCAGCACGCGCGGCCGCGGCACGCTGGCCAGCACCTGCACGATGTCGCCCGGAAAGAACGGCCGCTCCGCTGCGAACGCCGCACCACCGAGCAGCGCCAGCAGCACGGTCGATTCGAAGCCGTACATGTGGTGCGCCGGCACCGTGCCCACGACAGTCACACCCTGCAGATCGGCCCGGCCCAGCGCCTCGGCCAGCCGCGCGGCCTCGGCCCGGAGGTTGGTGTGCAGCAGGTCCCAGCGCTTGCCATGCGGCATCGGCGCGCCGGTCGAACCGGAGGTCAGCACCTGCGCCGCCTCGTGGTCGCCAGCGATCTGCGGCACCCCCGCCTCTGCCGCCAGTGCACCCTCTTCCGCCAACCGCACCACCGGCAGCCCGATCTCCGGCGCCTCGTCGTCCGCCAGCACATACGCCTGCGGAAACAGCCCGCGCAGCCGCTCGACCATGTCCGGCGTGTGGTTCGGCGGCATCAGCCCCGCCTGCCCGCGCACCAGCGCAGCGCCCAGCGCCAGCGCGAAGCGGTAGCGGTCGCCGGTCATCGCCAGCACCGGCCCGCCCTCGGGCAGCGTCACCGCCAGGGCAGCGACATCGCGCAGATACTGTGCCCGTGCGATCGGCTGTCCGCGGCGCCAGGCCAGCGGCGTGTCGAGGCCAGGCCCGTCGGCCAGCAGCGGGAAGGTGGTGGTGGTTTCCGAGTCGCTCATGGGCGCGACTGCCGGTCCGCCTGGTGCAGGCGCCAGGCCCGCACCGCCGCGGTGAAGCCCACCCGCTCGAATTCCGGGTGCAGCCGGTAGCGCAGCCCGTATTCGCCGACGAACATCGCCAGCGTCGCCACCGGCGTGATGGCGTTGACCAGCAGCGACCACGCGCGCAGCTGGCCGCCGAAGTACAGGCCCAGCGACACCGCGGCCATCGCCGCGAAGTACAGCACCCAGGCCCGCGTCACCTGCCGCGTGTAGTGCGCCATGGCGGGCGTCAGGTGGCCGTGCACGCGCTGCGCCAGCGTGGAAATCAGGGGCTGGTGGCCACGGCGCAGCGTGGTGGCGAACCACAGCGCCAGCGCGGCGTGGACGCCCGCGTGCTGCGCGAGGAACACGCCCTGCACCAGCGGCGCGAAGGTGGACTGCGCCGCCCGCGTGATGAGCCAGTGCGAGCCCAGCGCGGTGCCGAGGGCCGCCACCGCCAGCAGCAGGAATCGCCCGCGCGCCACCATGCGGGACTCAGACCGTGCGGTGCGCGGCGATGTGGTCGGCCAGACTCGCCAGCGACGAGAAGATGCGCACGTTCTGCTCGTCGTCGGAGCGCAGCTGGAAGCCATAGCGCTTGGAGACGACCAGCGCCACTTCGAGGATGTCGATCGAGTCGAGGCCGAGGCCCTCGCCGTAGAGCGGTGCCTGGGGATCGATGTCTGCTGCGGGCGTGTCGAGGTTGAGCGCATCGACCAGCAGCGCGGCAACCTCCTGAAGCAATGGTGTGTCGGCAGTGGTCATGTCGGCCTGTCCTGGTGGGAAGCGCAGCGGTCAGAGGAAACCCGCATTTTACCAAACGCACCAGGCTCGATCGCGGCACGTGCCACGCGCCGGTCGGATCGCCGGGTCAGCGGGCCAGCGTCTTCAGGTACTCGGCCAGCACCTCGAAGCTGCCGCCCCAGCCGCCCTGCATCGAGGCATGGCTGGCGTCGAACAGCACCTGCTCCTCGGGCGTGGCGCCCTCGGGCTGCCATTGCAGCGTCAGGCGGGTCTGTGCGCCTTCGGTGGTCAGCACCGTGGTCGAGCGGGTGTGCAGCGGCCAGACCGGGGCCATCGGGTGGCGGGTGGCGCCGCGCTGCTCGTCGGAGAAACACTGCAGCAGCACGAGGCGGTCGGTCGGCGTGATCTCGACGAAATTCCACAGGCCCCAGAGCGGAAAGCCGAAGAAGTCCGCGCAGTAGTGGTAGCTGCCGCCGACGCGGAAGTCCATGTCGCTGTGGCGGATCACGCTGCCCTTGGGGCCGAACCAGTGCGCGAGGTGTTCGGGCTGGGTCATGACATCCCAGACCAGCGCCTGGGGGGCGTCCAGCAGGACGCTGATTTCGAAAGGATGGCTCATCGGGGCTCCGTGGAGGTTGACGGCCGTCATCGTAGCGCCGAAGCCCCGCCGGACCTCACAGCGGCTTGACGCGCTTCCAGCTGAACGGACCGAAGGCCTCGGTGCCGTTGTCGGCGTTGGCGGCTGGATCGATCGTGAGCTTCAGGTACTCCAGCGGCGTGGTGCTGCCATGCACCACGATGCGGCGGAAGTTGGGCACGCTGTAGCCGTAGGGCTGGTTCTCGTACGGATCGAACTTGCCGTTGCCGGCGGTGGCCGGCACCGTCGTGGCGGAGCAGGCCACTGCCGCCGCACCCGACGACGGCTCGATCACGCAGGCCGAGCCGGCCTTCAGCGGATTGTCCGTGCGGTAGGTGTGCGAGTCGCCGTTGAACAGCAGCACCGGCTTGCCGAAGCTGGTGGTGCTGGTCGCGATCTGGTCGACCAGGGGCTTGTAGCCGTAGAGGTGGCTGTGGCCGGCAGCGTCGTTCGTGAACACACCGTCGAGGTCCCACATGTCGGCCTGCAGCTGGATCACCACGCCGATGGCGCCATTGGCGGCAGCGGCCTTGAACGCCGCGGCCAGCCAGCGCTGGTTGGCCGCCGAGCGGTTGGCGACTTCCAGCGTCTGGGCCGCGCTCGCGGTCGGGGCGCCGTACCAGACATCGGTGTCGTTGTTCGAGCCGCCGGGCACGTTCAGCGTCACGAACAGCACCTTGGATTTCATCCACCACACGTTCTCGACGTAGGCGGCGTCGGCCGGGTAGGCGGTGTCGAACTCGTTGGCCTGCGAGTGCACGTCCATCGCAGCACCCGAGGTCTTGCCCGGTGTCGCGAAGAAGATCGAGCGCACGAGCTGCAGATTGGCGACCGGATCCCCGCCGACGTAGCTCAGCAGGTTGCCGGCCGCATCCTTCAGCAGGCTGATCGCGCCGGCCACGTAGGAGCCACCACCCTGCTTGACCTTGTGGCAGTCGGCCCACTCGTTGTCGCCGGGCGTGTAGACCAGCGGCACCTTGAACGCGGACCACTGCGCAGCGATCGCGCGGTCATAGGCCTCGGTGCAGTACTCCTTGCCGGAGTGGATGTCGCCGACATGCAGGACGGCCGACAGGTCGGCATCGGCATTCATCGCGGTGATGAACGCCGGGTTGGCCTTGAACTCCGCGTCGTCGGTCGGGCTGGTGCCGTAGGGCACGTCGCCGATCACGGCCACCGTGGACTTGGGTTCGACCGCCGGATCGGTCGTGCCGCCTCCGCAGGCCGCAAGCGCGGAGGTGAACAGCAGGGTGGCGATCGGCAAGGAGGCAAGGCGCATCGGAAGTGTCCTGGTCGGCGGACCGTCGAGGGCATGCACCGATCCGCTCGGAACCCGGTGACACGCCAAGGTGGATTGGCTTTTGTGTCCAGGAGTGTCCGATCCGACTGTGACAATTTGACGGGGGCCACCCGTCTGCAGCGGGCTACGGCCACACCGGTGCGCCTGGTCCGCCGTCGAGCACGGCGACCATCTCGTCGCTGTCGTCGATGCCACGCTCGACGAAGCCGAAGCTGGCGTAGAAGCGCTGTGCCGCGGCGTTGTCCGGCAGGTAGGAGATGGTGATCCGGCGCACATCGCCGTGTGCACGGATCTCGTCGATCAGCTGCGCCAGCGCCTGGCGGCCGATGCCGGTGCCCTGGTGCTTCGCATCGACCATGAAGCGCCAGATGCCGTATTCGCCGGCCTCGCCGCCCTCGACCGGAACGGCGTACATCATGAAACCCACCAGTGTCTCGGCCGCGTAGACGGCACGGGTCCGCAGGTGGGGGTGGAAGCTCGCCTGGGCGATCGAGTAGCTGTTGCTCGCGAGGTAGTCCTCCTGGTGCGGGAGCAGCTCCAGATCGGTGACGGCCTCGAAGTTGTCGCGCGTGACGGCGCGCAGCGTGATGTTCATGGGGACTCCGTGGAAGGACCGTTGCCGGAGGGGCGCGGGCCGAAGCGCTCGGCATGGCGTGCCCGCGCCGTTCGGTCTCGGCCGGGAGGGTTTGCCGCCTCCTCGCCAGCGACCGGTCCGCGCATGATGCGCGGGCGGGGCACCGCCTGCACGGATGGCGGGACGGGTGCCGCAACCCACCACCAGGAGAAGCCCCCATGATCAAGGTCAGCGTGATGTACCCCAACCAGGCCGGAGCCCGGTTCGACCACGACTACTACCGCGACCAGCACATGCCGCTCGTGCAGGCGCGCATGGGCGACAGCTGCCGCTACTACACCATCGACAAGGGACTGGCCGGCGGACTGCCGGGGACACCGGCCACCTATGTCGGGATGTGCCACATCTTCTGCGATTCCGTGGAAACCTTCCAGGCCGGCTTCGGCCCCCACGCGAAGGAGATCATGGACGACATTCCCAACTACACCGATCTGTCGCCCGCGATCCAGATCAGCGAGGTGGTCGTCGGACATCCCTGAAGGGCGCCGCGTCTCGCGCCCACCGGCATTGCCGCTGTCAGGCGGGTCCGGCCGTCAGGTCGCGGAACTGGGAGAGGTCCAGCGGCCGGCTGCGGCCCAGCCAGATCGCGAAGTCGCGGTGATCGGCGAGCTGGTCGCCGGTGACCGGATGCACGAACACGGTCAGGCCGGCCCGGTGCGCATTGAGCCAGGGCAGCACCTCGCCGAACAGCTCCGCGCGGAAGCCGAGCTGGCAGCTCCAGTCCGGGTGCGGCCCCACCGGCTGCGCGTGCACCCGGCCCATCGCCAGCGGAAAGTGCCGGGCGGCGGCTTCGCACAGGGCGCGGGCTTGGTCGATCGTGTCGGCGTCGAAATAGACGTGGGCGTGGTAGCCCGTGATCGGTGGGGTGGCGCGGTTCATGGGGGGCGGCTCCTGCGGGGTCACGCGGTCGGCAAGTACGGGGCAATGTTGCGCATCGCGCGTTCCACATAATCGTCCTTTTCCCCCACCGGCGCCACAGACCGGCCGCCGCTCACAAGCTCCCTCGCCTCATCGACGCCATGCGCACCAAGGGGCAGAAGTACGTCGAGGAGCGCTACCGCCAGTGCGTGCGCCACAACTTCTCCAGGCGCGCCCATCAACTCGGCAT
>NZ_JBFPGY010000356.1:0-17587 GCF_041083715.1 Sphaerotilus sp. | reverse complement strand
GACGGCCCGCCAAGGTGGCCTGCAGCGGACAATGTCGCCCTGTTTTCCAATCCGACAGGGCGACGCCATGACCACAGACCTCCGATTCCCGTCCCGTGCTCCGTTCGGCCGTTGGTTGGCGGCTGGTGCGGTCATGGCCGCCTGCGTGGGGCTGAGCGGCTGTGGTGTGGTGGCCGTGGCCGGTGCGACGGCTGGCGCCGCGATCTCGGTGGCCGGGGCGGTCGTCTCCACCGGCGTCAAGGTCACCGGCAAGGTGATCGAGAAGACCATCGACGTGGTGACGCCGTCCAGCCCGGCCCCTGCGGAATAAGGCTGCGCTTCAGTCGATCGGCGTCAGCTTGGCGACGCTGAGTGCCAGCCACTTGGTGCCGTGGCGGCCGAAATTGACCTGGGCGCGGGCATCGGCTCCCTTGCCTTCCAGCGCCAGCACCACGCCTTCACCGAACTTGTTGTGGAAGACGGCCTGCTTGGGCCGCAGACCATGTCCTGAGGACTCGGCCGCGCTGCGCGCCATCGCCGCCGGCACGGGAGACGCCCACGAGGGCGGTGGTGCCGGTGTCGGTGTCCACGCCGGCCTTGACGACGCGCCGTAGCCGCCACCAAAGCCCGCACCCGACCCGAAGGAGCCGGACGCCCCGAAGGCCTGCCGCTTCGGCGTGAGCCACTTCAGCGCCTCTTCGGGCAGCTCGTCCAGGAAGCGGCTCTTGACGTTGTAGCGCGTCTGGCCGTGCAGCATCCGCGTCTGGCTGTGGCTGATGTAGAGCCGCTGGCGGGCGCGGGTGATGGCGACGTACATCAGGCGGCGTTCTTCCTCCAGCCCGTCGGCCTCGGTGGCGGCGTTCTCGTGCGGGAACAGGCCTTCCTCCAGCCCGGTGATGAAGACCGCGTCGAACTCCAGCCCCTTGGCGGCATGCACCGTCATCATCTGCACAGCGTCCTGTCCGGCCTGCGCCTGGTTGTCGCCGGCTTCGAGCGCGGCGTGGGTCAGGAAGGCGGCCAGCGGCGACAGGATCTCGCCCGTTTCCGCGTCCGGCAGCAGCTCGTTCGCGGTCTGGCCCATCTCGTCCACGGGCAGCGCCACGGCGTCCTTGCCGAAGCCCTCGATGGTGACGAACGCCTCCGCGGCGTTGACGAGTTCTTCCAGGTTCTCGATCCGGTCCTGGCCTTCCTTCTCGGTGCGGTAGAAGTCGATCAGCCCGCTCGCGGCGAGCACCTGCTCGATGATCACGCGCAGCGTGTGGCCCTGGGTGCTGGCGCGCAGGCCGTCGATCAGGCGGTTGAAGCCGGCCACCTTGGTGCCGGCCGTGCCGCTCAGGCCGCTGACGCCCTGGTAGAGGCTGCGGCCGCTGGCGCGGGCGACTTCCTGCAGCTGCTCGACCGAGCGCGTGCCGATGCCGCGTGCCGGGAAGTTCACGACGCGCAGGAAGCTGGTGTCGTCGTTCGGGTTCTCGATCAGGCGCAGGTAGGCCAGCGCGTGCTTCACCTCGGCGCGCTCGAAGAAGCGCAGGCCGCCATAGACCCGGTAGGGCACGCCCGCGTTGAACAGCGCCGACTCCAGCACCCGCGACTGCGCGTTGCTGCGGTAGAGCAGGGCGCATTCCGAGCGGGCCATGCCGCCGCGGTGCAGTTGCTGCAGTTCTTCCAGCAGCCACGCCGCCTCGGCGAAATCGCTGGTCGCCTCATAGACGCGCACTGGCTCGCCCGGTCCTGCCTCGGTGCGCAGGTTCTTGCCCAGGCGTCCGGTGTTGCGCGAGATCAGCGCGTTGGCCGAGTCGAGGATGTTGCCGAAGCTGCGGTAGTTGCGCTCCAGCTTGATGAGCTTGGCGACCCGGAACTCGCGCTCGAAGTCGGCCATGTTGCCCACACGGGCGCCGCGGAAGGCGTAGATGCTCTGGTCGTCATCCCCCACTGCGAACACCGCGCACGGCACGTCGCCCTGCGCCGGATCGCCCGCGAACATCTTCAGCCAGGCGTACTGCAGCCGGTTGGTGTCCTGGAACTCGTCGACCAGGATGTGCTGGAAGCGCTGGCGGTAGTGCTGGCGCAGGGCGGCATCGTCGCGCATCAGCTCGTAACTGCGCAGCATCAGCTCGGCGAAGTCGACCACGCCCTCGCGCTGGCACTGGTCTTCATATGCCTGGTAGACCTCGGCGAGCTTCTGGCTGTGCGGGTCGTGGATGTCCACGTCCTTGGGGCGCTTGCCTTCTTCCTTGGCGCCGGCGATGAACCAGGCGACCTGCTTCGGCACGAAGCGCTCCTCGTCGAGTTTCATCGCCTTGATGACGCGCTTGACGGCACTCAGCGAGTCGCCGCTGTCCAGGATCTGGAAGCTCTGCGGCAGGCCGGCCTGTTTCCAGTGCGCGCGCAGGAAGCGGTTGCACAGGCCGTGGAAGGTGCCGATCCACATGCCGCGCACGTTGAACGGCAGCATCGCGCCGAGGCGGGTCAGCATCTCCTTGGCGGCCTTGTTCGTGAAGGTCACCGCCATCAGCCCGCCGGGCGAGACCTGTCCGGTCTGCAGCAGCCAGGCGATGCGGGTGGTCAGCACGCGGGTCTTGCCCGAGCCGGCACCTGCCAGGATGAGCCCTGGCTCGGGCGGCAGCGTGACCGCGGCGAGCTGTTCAGGATTGAGGTTGGCGAGCAGGCGCGACGACACCGGCGCGGCGGGGTCGTGGGACATCGGGGATTCGAGCATTGGGAAATTCTACGTGGCGGGTCTGCGTGGCGCGGTGACCGAGGACCAATGTGGACGGGCCTCGACGAATGCCATGGCTCAGGTGTTGCGCCAGCGTCGCACATGATTCCAACTGCACCGAATCGGGCTGCCGCACAGCGGAAATACCGAAGATAAAAGTGATAAAAGCGAATCTGTTGCCACAAAATGTATAAAGTTGTCGCTTTTGAGCTGTGATTTTCTATACGAATTCTTCGCTAAAGTTAAAGAATAGGTGCGCCGCGTTACCACATGCGGTTAGCCTTTGATCCATAGAAAACCCGACTGGTGGCTCGCTTCATGAGTCTCCGTGATCGGTTCAAGCGGCATTGGTGCTTGCACCGGCCGCCGTGCGGCACAGTCCGCACGCACGCTCTCCACAAGAAAATCAAGGCTGGACATGTCTTCCTGCGCCACAAGAGCCCACCGTTTTTCCGCTGTTCCGATCTGGAGCAGGACCAGGCGTCAGGCACCGGTTGCCGCCTTCCAGGCGCTGGTTCGATGGTTCGCCATGCTGCTGCTGGGCAGTGTGATGGCCTCGGCGGTGCAGGCCGCATCGTTCAACTGGTCTTCAGCGAGTTGCATCACCGCAGGCAGCTGCACCACGGTGGGCAGCATCACCCGCTTCAGCAACGCGGTGACCGGCATCAACCCGCGCGACATCCTGCTGGAGGTGGTCAGCACCACGAATGGGGCATCCGTTTACGCTGCGGCCGTCGGCACTGTGACCGGCGGGGCGTCCTACATCGACGGCAAGGTGGGCACGAATCTGGCACCGGGCGTCGTGTCGCAGGTGCAGTTCCGGCTGCGATTCGTCAATCCGGGCACCACGGTCGACAACCCGCTGCCGGGTCCGATCTACTTCACCAGCCTCGACACGGATGGCATGCAGAGTGCTGTCTCGGGTGGCTACCGGGAGCGCTTCGAGATCATCACGCCGACATCCACCGTCGTGATCGGTCCGCAACTGGAAAGCACCCTGGCACTGGTTCCCGGCGGCGTCGCCTACTCGCCGATCATCTGCACGAACGGCACCGTGGTCGGCTGCAATGACCCGAGCTACGGCGGGGTTGGCAACTACGTCTTCTATCCGCTGCTGAGCACCACGCCCAATGTCGCCGCGACGGCGGTCTACACCGGCATGGTCGGTAACATCGACTTTGCGTTCGGCCTCGAAGTCTCGCCCAGCGGTCCGGGCAGCGTGCAGGAGAGTTTTCGCCAGTACGGCATTGCCGGGGGCGTGCCCGATGCGGACATGGTGCCTTCGGCGATCCAGTGCACGCCCAATCCAGTGGCGTCCGGTGTGCCGACGACCTGTGCGCTCACCTGCACCAACAACGGTCCGGATGTGGCCATCAATCCGTCCTGCGACTTCACCGGCACGCTGCCGGCTGGCGCCGTGCGCAGCGCTGGCTGTGGCACGCTGACCGGCTTGCTCGCCAGCGGCAGCAGCCGTGCCTGCAGCATCACCTTCACGCCCACGGCGGGCGGCACCCTCAACCTGACTGGCGGGACCGGTGCAGTCAACGACACCAATGGCGGTGCGGTTCCTACCGCCGGCAACAACCCGAGCACGGGGTCGGTCGTCGTGACCGCACCGACCGCCGCGGACATGAGCCCGGTGTTCAGCAACCTGCCTGGGCTGCTCAGCCCGGGAGCCAGCTATGCCGGCCTGACCCTGACCTGCTCCAACGCGACTGGTGGCGCTGCTGCGCTGGCCGCGACCTGCGCGCCGACGGTCTCGGCGGGCGTGGTCAGCGCTGTCAACTGCACGCCGGCTTCCGGCAGTACCTTGGCGGCCGGCTCCAGCATGGTCTGCACCTTCAGCTACACCGCACCCGGCACAGCCGGTGGCAGCGACACGACCGAGACTGCGGTGCTGTTCACCGGCACCACCGGGGCCACCAACGACACCACCCCAGCGAACAACACGACCACGGCTTCGGTCGGGTTGCTCGATGCCGTCGACGAGTCCGCCACCACGCCCTTCGGCACCGCGGCCACGCTGGCCGTGCTGGCGAACGACACGCGCGGTACCCTGGCCGTGAACTTCGGCACCGTGTCGCTGACGGTGCTCACGCCGCCCACCACCGGTTCGGCGTTTGATACGTCCAGCGGAGCCTTCAGCACCACGGCCGCGACGCGGCCCGGCACCTATTCGGTCACCTACCAGCTGTGCGCCAATCCGGCGCTGACCCCGGCGGTCTGCGACACGGCCACCGCCACCATCGTCGTCGGCCCCGGCGCCGACATGGTGCCGACCTTCGGCGCGCTGCCGGGCGTGGTGCATCCGGGCCAGATCTACACCGGCCTGACGCTCAGCTGCACCAACGTCGCCGGCGGCGCCACCGCCCACGGCACGCTCTGTCAGCCGCAGGCCAGCGCCGGCACGGTCAGCAACATCGTCTGCGCACCGCTGGTCGGCGCCGATGTCGCCAGCGGTGCGGCGCAGTCCTGCACCTTCTCCTACCAGGCGCCTGGCACGCAAGGTGGCACCGACGAGCCGACCACCGCCATCACCTTCACCGGCACGACCGGTGCCACCAACGACCTCAACGGGGGCGTGACCACCGGTGGCAACAACCTGGTCACGTCGGTGGCTGTGGTCATCGACGCCCTGGACGACGCGGTCACCCGTGCTGGCGGACTGACTGGGCAGACCACGCCGCTCGACGCCAACGACCAGATTCCCGCAGGCAGTGTCTACACCCTGCGTGCGGGCGGCACCTGCGCCAACGCCAGCGTGTCCGCATCCGGCCTGGCGACCTATGACGTGCCGGCCACCGGCTCCTGCACCGTGCCTTACCAGGTCTGTGCCCCGGCACCGAACTCGACCGCCTGCGACACCGCGACGCTGGTGGTCACGGCCACCAGCGCCGACATGGCGGCGGTCTTCAGCGGCCTGCCGACCGTTGTCCGCCCGGGCCAGACGTTCACCGGCCTGGGTCTGACCTGCACCAACGTTGCGGCCACCGGTGCGGCCACCGCAGCGACCTGCGCGCCGACCGTCAGCGCCGGCACGGTCTCCGCCGTGGCCTGCAATCCGTTGGTGGGGGCTGCGGTCGCACCCGGAGCCGCGATCGCCTGTACCTTCAGCTATGCCGCGCCTGGTGTGCAGGGTGGGGCGGACGAGCCCACGCTCTCCGTTGTCTTCACCGGCACGACCAGTGCAGCCAACGACGCCAACGCGGCCAACAATGTGGTCCAGTCCTCGGCCACGGTGATCGACGCGGTCGATGACAGCGTGGGCCAGCCCGGTGGCACCACCGGTCACACCACGCCGCTGGCGACGAATGACCAATTCCCGGCCGGCAGCACCTTCACCGGCACCGGCGGCACCTGCGCCAACGCCAGCGTGGGCAGCAGCACCGGCGTGGCCACCTACGACGTGCCAGTCAGCGGCAGCTGCACCGTCACCTACCAGCTCTGCGCCCCGGCGCCGGCCCAGACCACCTGCGACTTCGCGACCCTCACGGTCACGGCGGGCGCGGCTGACCTGTCACCGGCCTTCAGTGGCCTGCCGCGTGTGGTCGGACCTGGCCAGCGGTATACCGGTCTGACACTGACCTGCACCAACGCTGCAGGGGGCGCGGTGGCGACCTCGCCGACCTGTGCCCCCAGCGCCTCGGTCGGCACCGTCGGTGATCTGGTCTGCACGCCTGCACCCGGTGCCGGACTCGCCGCCGGTGCGGCGATCGCCTGCACCTTCTCGTACACGGCGCCCGGCACCCGCGGTGGTGCCGATGAACCGGCCGTGAACGTCGTCTTCCGTGGCCAGACGGGCGCGCTCAACGACAGCAACGGCGGCACCAGTGCCAACGGCAACAACCTGACGCTGGCCTCGGCGGTCCTGATCGATGCGGTCGACGACGCCGACACCCGCCCCGCCAGCCTGACCGGTCAGACCACCAATGTCGCCGAGAACGACCAGTTCCCTGTCGGCAGCCTCTTCACCCGCACGGGCGGCACCTGTGCCTCCGCCAGCATGGGTCCGACCGGCATCGCCACCTACGACATGCCGGCCACGGGCGCCTGTACCGTCGTCTACCAGGTCTGCGCTCCGGCGCCGGACACCGTGTCGTGCGACACCGCGACGCTCACCGTCACGGTGAACTCGTCCGACATGGTCCCGACGTTCTCGGGCCTGCCGACGGTCGTGCGACCGGGCCAGCAGGTCTCCGGCCTCGGCCTGACCTGCCGCAACGCGACTGGTGTGGCCGCCGCCACCGGCGTGCTGTGCCAGCCGGGCGCCTCGGTCGGTACCATCACCAACCTGCAATGCACGCCGGCCACCGGCGGCACCGTCGCCGCGGGTGCGGCCATCGTCTGCACCTTCGGCTACACGGCTCCCGGCACCCTGGGCGGCAGCCGCGAAACGGCCACGTCGGTGGTCTTCAGCGGCACGACTGGTGCGTCCAACGACAGCAACGGCGGCCTGACCTCCGGCGGCAACAACAGCGTCAGCAGCAGCGCCGCGGTGATCGATGCCGTCAGCGACGGTCCGGCCACCGTGCCGAGCACCGGCGCGCGCGTGCCGCTGTACGGCAACGACACGCTCGGCGGCAGCGCCATCACTGCGGCGCAGGTCGTGCCGACGCTGGTCGACACCAGCAGCCTGATCGGCGCGACCGTGGACGCCGCCACCGGCGAACTCATCGTCCCGGCCGGCGCTGTGCCGGGCAGCTACACGCTGACCTACCAGATCTGCGCTGCCAGCTCGATCTCCGTGTGCGACCAGGCCACCGTGCTGGTCACGGTGCAGGGCGCCGACATGGTGCCGACCTTCACCGGATGGCCGGGTGCCGTCTCGCCCGGCAGCCCCGTGACCGGCACGCTGACCTGCGCCAACAGCGGTCCGACCGCCGCCACGCAGGCCACCTGCGGCGCCACTGGCGCGACCGTGGGCGCCTGCACGGTCGGCGGTGCGGCCGTGGCCCTGCCGGTGGCCAGTCTGCCGGCGGGCAGCGCCATCGTCTGTGCCATCACGGCCACTGCGCCCGCCAGTGGTGTGGTCGCCCTGACCGGCCTGACCGGTGCCACCAATGACACCCAGGGCGGCACCGGCTCCGGTGGCAACAACAGCACCATGGCCTCGCTGCCGGTGATCGACGCCGTGAACGACGGCCCGGCCACCGTGCCCGCCACGGGCGGCACCATCGCCCTGCTGGCCAACGACACCCTGGGCGGCTTGCCCGTCACGCCTGCGCAGCTGAAGATCACGCTGACCAGCCCTGGCGGCCTCGCCGGTGCCACGGTCGATCCGCAAGGCCGTCTCACCGTGCCGGCCAACACGACACCCGGCACTTACACGCTGACCTACCAGATCTGTGTCAACCCGGCCACCACCCCGGCGGCCTGCGACACGGCCGCGGTCACGGTCAACGTGCTGGGTCAGCCGGACCTGCAGGTCAGCAAGACCCACAGTCCGGCCACCTTCACCGAGCGCCATCCCGGCACCTACACCATCACCGCGCGCAACACGGGTGGTTTCGCGACCAGCCTGCCGTACACGGTGGTGGACACGCTGCCGGCCGGGATGACGGTCGCCGCGGCGCCCACAGGCAATGGCTGGGATTGCAGTGCCACGGTAGTTGGCGCCACCACGGCCACCTGCACGTCGAGCACTGTGGTCACTGCGGGCAATCCCGCCCCGGCGATCACGCTGGTGGTCAACGTCGCGGCCGGCGCTTGCGCCACGCCCGATGCCAACGGGCTGTGCTCCGTGGCGGCCGGCACCGCGCTGGTCAACAACGTCCGCATCAGCGGCGGCGGCGAGTCCGGCGTCGGCGGCACGGGCGACAACAACACGGCCACCGACCCGACCCCGGTCCAGCAGGCCGGCGCCATCACCGGCCGGGTCTGGGGCGACACCAACCACGACCGCGTGCAATCGGGCAGCGAATCGGGGGTGGCCGGCATGGCGGTCGAGGTGCTGGACGCTGGCGGCGCTGTCGTCGGCACCGCCACCACCGACGCGCTGGGCGACTACCGCGTCGACGGACTGGTGCCGGGCACCGGCTTCGCCGTGCGCTTCCGCGATCCGGTCAGCGGCGCGTACTACGGCCGTCCGGTGTCCAACGATCCGGCGGGTGGCAACGACCCGACCGCCGCCACCAGCACCGGCGTGGTGACCGGCGGCACGATCCGCAACCTGACCGTGCCGGCCGGCCAGCGTGCCCGCATCAACCAGAGCCTGCCGCTGGACCCGAGCGGGATCGTCTATGGCACGGACACCCGTGCGCCCGTGGGCGGTGTGCGCGTCGAGCTGCTGGACGCGGCCGGTGCGGCCGTGTCCGCAGCCTGTGTGGCTGGCGGCGCGAACAGCGTCGTCACCTCGGCCGCCGGGACGCTGGCCGGGGCCTACAGCTTCCTGCTGAACAACCCGGTGCCCGCGGGCTGCCCAGGTGCGGCGACCTACCAGCTGCGCATCACGCCGACGAGCAGCTACGTGGTCAGCCGCACGCTGCCCGCGCAGGCCGGCACGCTGACGCCGCCGGTCGGCTGCACCAACGGCGCGGCCGGTGGCATCTGCACCGTGCAGGCGCAGAACACGGCACCCAGCGGCACCGAGTCCACGGCGTGGTACACGTCGCTGCGGCTCGATCCGGCCGCCGGTCCGGATGTGGTGAACAACCACATCGCGCTCGACCCGTCCGTGGTGCCGGCGCTGCTGGTCATCAAGACCGGGGACCGCGCCCAGGCCGAACTCGGCGACTCGGTGCGCTACACCGTGGTCGTCAAGCGCTCGGACGGCGGCAGTGCGCTGCTGCCGGCGCTGGAGGTGGTGGACACGCTGCCGGCCGGTTTCCGCTACATCGACGGCACGGCGCAGGTGAATGGCGCCAGCACCGCCGATCCGGTCGGCAAGCCCGGTCCTGCGCTGCGCTTCTCGCTCGGCGCCATGGCCTCGGGCAGCACGGTCACGCTGACCTACCGCGTCCGCGTGGGGGTCGGCGCGATGCAGGGCACCGGCATCAACAGCGCGCAGGCCACCGGCACCGCCGGTGCCACCTGCGGCACGACGCCGAACGCGCTGTGCTCGAACGTCAGCCAGTTCCGCGTGCGGGTCACTGGCGGCGTGTTCGCAGCCGAGGCCTGTGTGGTCGGCAAGGTGTTCGTCGACTGCAACCACAACCATGTGCAGGACGAGGAAGAGCTGGGCATACCGGGCGTGCGCCTGTACCTGACGGACGGCACCAGCCTGATCAGCGATGTGGAGGGCAAGTACAGCCTCTGCGGCCTGGCGCCGCGCACGCAGGTGATGGTCGTCGACCAGACGACGCTGCCCCGCGGCAGTCGCCTGACCACCTCGTCCAGCCGCAACGCGGGCGACGCCGGCAGCCTGTTCCTCGACCTGAAGAACGGCGAGCTGTACCGCGCCGACGTGGTCGAGGGCAGTTGCTCGAACCGGGTGCTGGAGCAGGTCAAGGCCCGCCGCGCCCGCGGCGAGACACAGGCCGTGGACACCGAGAAGCGCGGCCAGGTGCTGCGCTTCGATGGCAAGCCGGTCACCACGCCGGCCCAGGCCACCGACAGTGCCCGCCAGCGCGGCGGCACGGTCAAGCCGCGCCAGACCGGCGAGCTGCCGGCCCAGGGAGGTGCGCAATGAGCCGCCGCCCGCTGCCCCATTCCCTGACCCCGATGCCGAGTCCGCTCCAGAGCCCCAAGACGATGCAAGTTCAGACTCTCTCGCGGCCGCTGGCGCTGCGCGCGGTCGCCGCCGCCGTGGTGCTGGTCGGGTCCGGTGCGGCCTTCGGCCAGACCGCGGACCAGCCAGCGGGTGCGACCCGCTACCAGCCGCTGTTCGCGCCGGTTGCCAGCACGACCGCCCCGGCGATCGTGCTCGACGGGCAGTACGCCGCCAATGCCCGGGTCGGACAGCTCACGGTCGAGGTGCGCGGTGCCGGTGCCACGGCCGACGGCGTCACGCCCATCACCGTCACCGTGACGGTCCGCGACCGCGACGGTGCGCTGCTCAAGGAGCCCGTGCTCGTCACCATCGAGCACAGCGGCACCGCCCGCCTGCAGATGCAGGGCACGGCCACCGACGAGTTCGGCCCGAGCCGCAAGGACGCCGACCGCCGCGTGCCCGGCACGCAGCTGAAGGTCGTCGGCGGCACCGCCACCTTCAGCCTGATCGCCCCGAGCCAGCCCGAGGACGTGCTGCTGCGGCTCACGGCCGGCGAGGCCGAGGTGTCCGGGCTGATCGGCTTCTCGGCGGATCTGCGGGAGATGATCGCCGCCGGTCTGGTCGAAGGCGTGATCGGCAGCACCCGCCGCCACTACGACAGCGCCATCGCCCCGGCCCGCGTGGATGACGGATTCGAGGCCGAGCTGCGCCAGTGGAGCCGCAGTTTCGACCACGGCAACGGACTGGCGGCCGCACGGGCTGCGCTGTTCCTGAAGGGCAAGATCCGCGGCGACATGCTGCTGACCATGGCCTACGACAGCGACAAGGACACCCGCGCCCGCCTGCTCAACGACATCAAGCCGGAGGAGTTCTACCCGGTCTACGGCGATGCCAGCGTCAAGGGCTTCGAGGCGAAGAGTTCGTCCAAGCTCTTCGTGCGCATCGACAAGGACCGCCACTTCCTGCTCTACGGCGACTTCTCGACCGGCGACGCCTACACGGCGTCGGCCGGTGGCGGTGTCGTGGCCGGCACCCGCATGCGCCAGCTCGGCGCCTACAACCGGGTGATGACCGGCGTGCGCGGCCACTGGGAAACCCCGGCCGGTGTCGCCAACGCCTATGCCAGCCGCGACACGCTGCGCCATGTCGTCGAGGAAGTCCAGGCCAACGGCACCAGCGGCCCCTTTGCCGTCAGCGGCACGCAGGCGCTGGAGAACAGCGAGCAGGTGCAGCTCGTCGTGCGCGACCGCAACCACCGCGACACCGTGCTGTCGGTGACGACGCTGGTGCGGCTCAACGACTACAGCTTCGAGCCCTTCAGCGGCCGCATCCTGCTGACCCGCCCGGTGCCCAGCCAGGACGCCGATGGCAACCCCCTCTCGCTGCGCATCAGCTACGAGATCGACCAGGGTGGCGAGGCCTTCTGGCTGGCTGGTGCCGATGCCCAGGTCAACCTCGGCGAGCGGCTCACCGTCGGTGGCAGCGCCGTGGAAGACCGCAATCCCAACGCCCGCTTCCGTCTCGCCAGCGTCAACACCGGCGTCAAGCTGAGCGAGCAGACCAGCCTCGTCGCTGAACTCGCCTTCACCGACGCCGATCTCGCTGCACTCCGCCCGACGCTCACGGCGGCCGGCACCACGCCGCTGCCCGGCGGGGACACGACGATCGGCCGCGCAGGCCGCATCGAGCTGGCCCACCACAGCGACGCGCTCACCGCCAAGGTCTATGCGAGCCGCACCGGCGTTGGCTTCGCCAACACGGCCGCGGGTGTGCAGCCTGGCAGCCAGCAGGTCGGTGCCTCTGCGGCGTTCAAGGCCACCGACACCGTCACGCTCAAGGCCGACGCCCAGCGCACCGACGACACCGGCAACGACGCCCGCCGCACCGGCCTGACCGTCGGTGCCGAGGTGGCGGTGACGCCGGCGCTGACGCTCGGTGGCGGCCTGCGCCGCATCGAGGAACGTGGGCGCATCAGCGGCGCGCTCGCCACCCTCGGCGCCAACCCGAGCGCAGGCAGCTACTTCACGCCCGGCTCGGAAGGCGGCTTCAGCGGCGCGGGCAGCAGCACGCTGTTCAACGTCAACAACGCGCTCGCCACCACGGGTGCGGTGCCTGGCACCGTGCCCGATCTGGAGGCAACCACCGCTTTCGTCAGCGCCGCGTTCAAGGCCACCGACCGGCTCACGCTGCGTGCGCTGGCCGAGGCCGATGTGACTGGCGACGACCGCCACCGCGTGGAACTGGGCGCCAGCTACCAGCTGGCCGAGCGCGCGCGGCTCTATCTGCGCGGCGAATCGCAGACCGGCCTGTCCTCGCAGTACGCGCTCGACAGCGCCGCGCACAGCAACGCCATCGCGCTCGGCATCGACGGCAGCTACATGGAAGGCGGCAACGTCTTCAGCGAATACCGGCTGCGCGATGCCAGCGATGGCCGCGCCTCGCAGGTCGCCACCGGCGTGCGCAATGTCTGGCATGTCGCCGAGGGCCTGGCGCTGACCACCGGGCTGGAGCGGCTGAAGATCCTCGATGGCACTGGCCAGAATGCCACTGCCGCCGCGCTGGGCGCCGACTACACCGCCAGCGAATGGTGGAAGGCTTCGGGCCGGCTGGAATGGCGCCGGCTGGACGCCGTGGCCACCGACATGACGCAGGACAGCTGGCTCTCCACCGTGACCGTGGTGCGCAAGCTCGACCGCGACTGGACTGCGCTGGCCCGCAACTACTACCTGTCCACCGACAACCACGGCGCGCGCGCCGATGGGTGGCAGGACCGTTTCCAGATCGGCTTCGCCTACCGGCCAGTGGACCACAACCGGCTCGATGTGCTCGGCAAGTACGAGTACAAGACCGAGGACAACATCAACGCCACCGACGAGGCGCGCCACGTCCACGTCGGCGCGCTGCAGGCCAACTTCCACCCGAGCCGGGTCTGGTGGACCTCGGCCCGTGTCGCGGCCAAGGACGTGCGCGAGCGCTTCCCGAACACGCAGGGCGGCGGCGAGGACCGCTACCAGGCGTGGCTGCTCGGTGGCCGCCTGATCTATGACATCACCGAGAACTGGGACCTGGGTCTCCAGGCCAGCGTCATGCACGGCAAGGCCGACGGGCAGACCGGTGCAGCGCTGCAGAAGTCGATCGGCGTCGAGGCGGGGTATCTCGTCAAGACCAACCTCTGGCTGTCGGCGGGTCTCAACTGGGCCGGGTTCAGTGACCGTGACCTGTCGAGTGACTACACCGCGCGTGGGGTGTACCTGCGCCTGCGCTACAAGTTCGATGCCGACCTGTGGGCCGGCAGCAATCCAGACATCAACCGCAGCCTGCCGCGGTGAACGCGATGAAGTTGACGCACATGAACAAGAACACCTCCACCGCTTCTTCTCTGGTGCTCGCCCTCGGCCTCCTGGCGGTCGTGCCGCTGGTGCATGCGGATGCCGCCACGGATGGCGCGCTGATGGCCGACCACCAGGGCTACAACGTCCAGCAGGACACGATCCAGGCCCTCAACGACACCGGTCGCCACCGCCTGGCCAGCTATCCGCTCGCCAAGGCGCAGTGCTGGCTCGACGTGAGCTTCCACGAGTACACGCGCAACGACCGCTCGGCTTTCCCGCAGGGTGCGCTCGATGCGTCGCGCCAGATCACCGACTATCTCGCCCGCGGCGGCGCGCCTGGCGCCGCCGAGAATCCCGCGCAGCAGACACCGATGGTCAATGACGCACTGAAGCTGCGCGACGACCTGTGGGCACAGGCTGCAGCGCTGAAGACCCACACCGGCTGGCGCTGCGCCGAGAAGCTGGTGGCCTGTGGCGAGGTCGAACTGGTGCACGCCGGGAACGAGCACCGGCAGCAGGGCTGGCGCCACGCCAAGCCTTATGTGCAGATCGCCGAGGACCTGATCGGTGATGCCCGGCTGGCTGCCGAGGCATGCCCGGCGCTGCCTGTGCCGGCTCCCTCGGCGGCAATCACGCCCGCGGAATCGCCGCAGCCGCTGGCAGTGGCTCCCGTGGTTCCACCGCCGGTGGTGCATGAACGGATCGTGCTCAGCTCCAACGTGCTGTTCGCCTTCGACCGCCGCGGTCTCGCCGACCTGTTGCCGGAAGGCCGCGGGCAGCTTGATCAGCTCGTCGCGCGGCTGGACCGGGTGTATGCCCGTGTGGACCGACTGGAGCTGGTGGGTCACACCGACCGATTGGGCACCGAGGCTTACAACGGCAAGCTGTCCGCGGACCGTGCCGACACGGTCAAGGCCTACCTGCAGCAGCAAGGTGTGAAGGGGGACATCCTGGCGGTGGGCCGTGGCGCCACCGAGCCGTTGCCGCACCTGACCTGTGCGCAGCACACCCAGGCCGCTCTGGCGAAATGCCTGCAGCCAAACCGCCGCGTCGAGATCAGCATCACGGGCGTGCCGCGCTGAAACGGTTGCCACCGGTTTTCCTGAAGACGCCCCGGATCCGGGTGTCGGTAGCGTCATGAATGCAGTTATGCTTCAGAACGATCGAGTACCAATTTCGACGCGCTGAAACAGCGGTTTATGACGACCCAGATCTGGCACCAGGTGATTCGACACGGCATCGAGGACGTCGTGGACAACCCGCACGTCCTCGAATTGCTGCGGCACTGGCAGACCGCCCGCATGGCGCCGCGCCGGCCTTCGATGGCGATGTTCCACGCTGGGCGCTGGCCCGAGCTGTACCCGCGCCTGATGCTGCTGCGCCGGGAGGGCGACGAGTTCGTCTACGGCCACTACGGCACCGAGATCGCCCGCTACTCGCAGGGCGACATGACGGGACGGAAGGTGTCGGACTTCGGCGGACGCCTGTCGGCGTTCTTCCTCGACACCTACCTGGATGCGCTCGCGCACGACCAGCCGATCTACACGGTCCATGTCTCGGACCGCTCGATTGCCGTGTTCACCTGGGAGCGCCTGATCCTGCCGCTGGACAGCCAGGACGGCGAGGACTGGCTGCTGGTCTACGGCCATCCGCTGCAGATGCGCCACCAGTTGCTGGAGTCCGTGCTCGATGCGACCAGTGACGCCCTGCTGGCACTGCGCCGCGTGCACGATGCGCAGGGTGCCGACCTTGGCTGGATGGTGCTGATGATCAACCCGGCATTCACGGAGATGTTCGGGATCGTGTCCCGGGCCTTGGTCGGTCATCTGGTGCACGAGACGCTGGCAGACTGGGCGGCGCTCAATGTCGAGGCCGAGTGTCTGTTGACGATGGCCTCCGCGACGCCCCGTGCCGTCACGCGGGTCCTGCTGACCAGCCAGAATCTGCTGCGCTACCTTGACATCCAGATCCGGCCTCTCAAGGACGGGGTTGTCGTCAGCCTGACCGATGCCACCGACCTGCACGAGGCCCAGAAACGCCTGCGGCATCTGGCGACCACCGATGCCCTCACTGGCCTGGCCAATCGGCGCGAGTTCGACGAACAACTGCACCTTGAAGTGCAGCGTGCGTGCCGTTCGGGCGAGCCGCTGACGCTGGTGATGGCCGACATCGACGCCTTCAAGGCCTACAACGACCACTGTGGCCATGCGGCTGGCGACGATTGCCTGCGCCAGTTCGCGTTGATCCTGAAATCGGTCTTCGCCCGTGAACTCGACGTGGTGGCCCGCTATGGCGGCGAGGAATTCGCGGTCCTGCTGCCAGGCACTGGCGCCGAGGGGGCGCTCAACCTGACCGAGCGGCTGCTGCAGCGACTGCAGCGCGAGGCGATGCCGCATCCGGCCTCGCCCGTGGCCACGATGGTGACGGCCAGTTTTGGCATCGCGGCCTTCGGAGCCCGCGCTGTGGACGACGAGATCCATCTGCTGCGCCGCGCGGACGGTGCGCTCTACCAGGCCAAGCAGACGGGCCGCAACCGGGCCTGTCTCGCCGGCTGACCGCATCTCCAGTCGATTTCCCCCGAGTTGCTCAACAGCGTTCACCAGGGCAGAACCCGCACCGATCGACGCCACGATCTCGCTGCTGGCGGCCGTGGCCGGTGGGGAATGCACGGCTCATCCAGCCAGAAGTGCCCCTCAGGCTGGTGGATTCCGCCGATGCGAACTGCGCAGCACGATCGTGCCTGGCGCCATCAGCGATCCCAGTGACTCCGCATCCGGGTCGATGATGCGCCGGATGGCCTCGCTGACCAGATGCTCGATCGGCTGGCGAAAAGTCGTCAGTTCGTAGCTGGGTGAGCTGGCGAGTTCGATGTCGTCGAAGCCGACGATGGCCATCTTGCGCTGCGAGTGGGTCGCCACCAGCGCGTCCATCGCGCCGATGGCCAGGATGTCGTTCTCGCAGAACAGGGCTTCGAGCCGCCCTTCACGCGGGGTTTCCTCCAGATAGCGCAACAGCGTCTGCATGCCTTCGCTGCGGCGGTAGTGGCTGGCCTCCAGCACCTTCGACAAGGGCACCCCGCAGGCGCTCAGCCGATCGCGAAAACCCTCCAGCCGGCGCAGTTCGGTGCGCTCCGACATCGGCCCGGCCATGTAGCCGATGCGCCGGTAGCCCTCGTCCAGGAACAGGTTCGCGATCTCGGCACCGGCCGCATAGCCATCCGTGCTGACGAAGGGAATGTCGGCCTGACCGCTGTTGCGCAGGATCACCACCAGCGGGATGTGCTTGATGCGCTGCGCCAGCTCGATCAGCTCACGCTTGAGTGTCGTGCCCAGGAAGACCAGACCGTCGACCTGGAACTGATCGGCCAGCCGCACGGCCTCGGCGGGGCTGTATTCGGCACTGATGTTCAGCAGCAGCGTGCTGTAGCCGCGCGCCTGGATCTGGCGTGTTGCTTCGCTGAGGACACGCAACTGGTTGTAGTTGCCCAGCTCATCGACCACCAGCGCGATCAGCCGGGTGCTGCGGGTCGCCAGGCTGCGGGCCAGCAGGTTGGGCGTGAAGCCCATCGCGGTGGCGGTCTGGCGGATGCGGTCACGCACCTCGGGGGCAATCGAGGCCCCATCGGTGAAGGCGCGCAGCACCGTCCATTTCGACATCCCGACCTGCTCGGCCACGTCCTTCGCGGTGATCCGCTTGATGCGTGTGTCGGTGGGACGTGGCTCGGACGGTGACATGGTGAGGTCTGCAGGTGCGGCAAGACTGACATTGTCAATCTTGTTGCACCTGCCTCACCGCTTCATGCTCAGACGGTCCCGCCCAACGAACCTTCCAGCCGCGCCATCTCCTGGCCGCCGGCCATCAGGTCTTGCAACTCCTCGGCGCGGATCTCGCCGCGTTGTGCCGTGCCCAGCG
>NZ_JBFPGY010000355.1:0-5404 GCF_041083715.1 Sphaerotilus sp. | reverse complement strand
CACCGAAGTCGCTGCGTCGCGCGGCGAATCGGCCTATGTGGTCGATGTCGGCCCGTTCTACCTCGCCTCCATCGTCGAGTGCCTGGGCACCAAGACGCTGGTGGCCGACGAGATGGCCACGCTCACCGGCAAGAGCTACTACGACGGCATCGCCCAGGACACGATCGCCATGGCGATCAACGACCTGATCACCGTCGGCGCCACGCCGCTGGTGGTGCAGGCCTACTGGGCTGCGGGCGGCTCGGACTGGTTCGGTGACAGCCAGCGCGCGCAGGCGCTGGTGGCTGGCTGGAAACGCGCCTGCGAGGTCTGCAGCGTGGCCTGGGGCGGTGGTGAAACACCGGCACTGGCGGGCATTGTCGAAGCGGGTCGCATCGACCTGGCGGCTTCGTGCACCGGCCTGATCAACCCGAAGGAACGCCTGTCGGTCGGCGACAGGCTCGGCGCGGGCGACGCGATCATCCTGCTGGCCTCCAGCGGCATCCACGCCAACGGCCTGAGCCTGGCGCGCAAGCTGGTCGAGCGCCTGCCGGAGGGCTACCTCACCGAGATCTCCCCCGGCGTCACCTACGGCGAGGCACTGCTGGCACCGACCGTGCTGTACTCGCCGGTCACCGAGGCGCTGTGGAAGGCCGGCATCGCGCCGCACTACTGCGCCAACATCACCGGCCACGGCTGGCGCAAGCTGCTGCGGCACCCGAGCGCGCTGACCTACCGCATCCACACAGTGCCGCCGGTCACGCCAGTGCTGAAGTTCATCCAGGAACAGGCGAAGCAGGACGACCGCGAGGCCTACTCGACGCTGAACATGGGGGCTGGGTTCGCGATTTTCGTCAAGGCCGAAGATGCCGAGCGCACAGTCGAGATCGCCCGTGCTCAGGGCATCGCCGCCTGGAATGCCGGCGTGGTCGAGGCCGGGCCGAAGCAGGTGCTGATCGAGCCGCTGGACATCTCGTTCAGCAACGACGACCTGCAACTGCGCTGACGGCATCGCAGCACGCCGGCCTCGCATGATCGACTGGCTCCCGGACGACGACGACGGACACGCACCGTTTCCGTCGACCAGTCGTGCGCTCGGGCCCGACACGGAGGCTCCGGGTCTGCTCTGCGCCGGGGGCCAGCTCAGCCTGCGGCGGCTGGAGCAGGCCTATCGCCACGGCATCTTCCCGTGGTACAGCCCTGGTGAGCCGATTCTGTGGTGGAGCACGGCGCCCCGCATGGTGCTGCAGACCGCGCAGTTCAAGCTGCACCGTTCGCTGAAAAAGGTGCTGCGGCGGTTCGTGGCGACACCCGGTTGCGAGGTGCGCATCGACAGCGCGTTCGAGCAGGTCATCGGACACTGCGCCGGCGTGGCCCGGGAAGGCCAGAACGGCACCTGGATCGTTCCCGAACTGCAGCAGGCGTACCGCCAGTGGCATGCCGCTGGCGGCGTCCATTCGTTCGAGACCTGGATCGACGGGCGATTGGTCGGCGGTCTCTACGGCGTCGGCATCGGACGGATGTTCTACGGCGAGTCGATGTTCGCGCTGCAGACCGATGCCTCCAAGATCGCCCTGTCGGCGCTGGTGGCGTTCTGCCGCGCCGAAGGCATCGCGTGGATCGACTGCCAGCAGCAGACCCGGCACCTGGCCTCGCTGGGAGCGGCGCCGGTCGATCGGTCGGCCTTCGAGGCGCACATTGCCCACGCCACCGCCCTGCCCGCGCCGCAGCGCTGGACCTATGATGTGGCGCTGTGGCGGCAGTTGCCGCTCGACTCCGATTCACCCACCAGCGAATCCGCGTGACGCATCCCCAGGACCTCCCGCTCGCCGAACTGCAGTTCTACGCCACGGCGCCGTACGCGTGCAGTTATCTGGACGGGCGCATGGCGAGATCCCAGGTGGCCACCCCCTCGCACCTGATCAACGCGGACACCTATTCGGAGCTGGTCGCGGCCGGTTTTCGGCGCAGCGGGCTGTTCACCTACAGGCCGTATTGCGACGGCTGCCAGGCGTGCCAGCCACTGCGCGTGCCGGTCAACGAGTTCAAGCCCAACCGCAGCCAGCGCCGCGCCTGGCGGGACCACCGCGATCTGCAGGTCAGCGTGACGCGCCTGCGTTTCGTGCCGGAGCACTATGCGCTGTATCTGAAGTACCAGACCGCCCGCCACAGCGGTGGTGGCATGGACCAGGACTCTGTCGACCAGTACACCCAGTTCCTGCTGCAGAGCCGGGTGAACTCCCGGCTGGTGGAGTTCCGGGAGCCGGCACAGGCGGATGGTTCGCCGGGTGCGCTCAAGATGGTGTCGATCCTCGATGTGCTCAACGATGGCCTGTCTGCCGTCTACACCTTCTACGAGCCGGACGATGCGGCCAGCTACGGCACCTTCAACGTCCTGTGGCAGATCGAGCAGGCGCGCGCACTGAACCTGCCGTTCGCCTACCTGGGCTACTGGATCGAGAACAGCCGCAAGATGGTCTACAAGGAGCAGTACCGTCCGAACGAGGTACTGACCGCGGGAAAGTGGCATCGCCACGGATAGCCAACGCCGGGATGGCCATGCGGCCTACACTCGCCACATGAGCGCATCAATGCTGTGGTGGATCGCCGCCGGTGTCGCCGTCGGTACCGAGTTGCTGACCGGTACGGTCTACCTGCTGCTGCTGTCGATCGGCATGGCGGTCGCGGGCCTGACCGCGCAGATGGGTGCGCCACCCGCCACGCAGATGCTGGTTTGTGCCATGGTGGGCGGTGTGGCCATGGTGCTGCTGCGGTGGCGGCGTCTGCGGGCGTCCGGCCGCAGCGCCATGCCGCGCTTCGATCTGGACATCGGCCACCGCGTCAAGGTCACCCGCTGGCAGCAGGATGGTCTTGCCACCGTCCACTACCGCGGCGCTCCCTGGCAAGCACGCTGGAATGGCGACGGGCCGCCCCCTGGGCCCGGTGAATACGCCATTGTCGCTGTCGATGGCTCCCGGCTGGTGCTGGGGGCCCTTCCATCCACCTGCGCTCACTGAGACCGAGCGACTGGAAAGAACCACCATGGACATGTTTGCGCTGGTTGTGCTGATCGTGGCGATTCTCTTCGTCTCCCGATCGCTCAAGGTCGTGCCTCAGCAGAGCGCCTGGGTGATCGAGCGTCTCGGCAAGTTCCACGGCACCTTGTCGCCTGGGCTGAGTGTCCTGATTCCCTTCGTCGACCGGGTGGCCTATCGCCATTCGCTCAAGGAAATCCCGCTCGATGTGCCCAGCCAGGTCTGCATCACGCGCGACAACACACAGCTCAAGGTGGACGGCATCCTGTACTTCCAGGTCACCGACCCGATGCGCGCCAGCTACGGCTCGTCCGACTACGTGAGCGCCATCACCCAGCTCTCGCAGACGACGCTGCGCTCGGTGATCGGCAAGATGGAGCTGGACCGCACCTTCGAGGAGCGCGAGATCATCAACGCTTCGGTGGTCGCCTCGCTGGACGAAGCGGCGCTGACCTGGGGCGTCAAGGTGCTGCGCTACGAGATCAAGGACCTGACGCCGCCCAACGAGATCCTGCACGCCATGCAGCAGCAGATCACCGCCGAACGCGAGAAGCGCGCGCTGATCGCCGCGTCCGAGGGCCGCAAGCAGGAGCAGATCAACATCGCCAACGGCCAGCGCGAGTCCTTCATCGCCCGCTCCGAGGGAGAGAAGCAGGCCGAGATCAACAAGGCCAACGGCGAAGCCGCTGCGATCACGCTGGTGGCCGACGCCACCGCGGACGCGATCCGCAAGATCGCCAGCGCCATCCAGCAGCCCGGCGGTGCGCAGGCCGTGCAGTTGAAAGTCGCGGAAAAGGCGGTGGATGCCTACGCGCAGCTCGCGCAGAAGAACAACACGATGATCGTGCCCGGCAACATGAGCGAAGTCGCCGGGCTCATCGGCACGGCCATGGCGCTGATGCGCAAGCCGCCCACCGGTGGTGCGGATCAGTCGTCGTCCTGAGCATCCAGGCCGGGGAACAGCACGTCGGTGTAGCCGAAGCGGCTGAAGTCCCGGATGCGCATCGGGTAGAGCGTGCCGATCAGGTGGTCACATTCGTGCTGGACGACCCGCGCATGAAAACCGGTGACCTCCCGCTCGATGCGCTGGCCCGTCTCGTCCCAGCCGGTGTAGCGGATGTGTGACCAGCGAGGCACCACGCCCCGCAGACCGGGCACGGACAGGCAGCCTTCCCAGCCCTCTTCTTCTTCGTCCGACAAGGCTGTGACGGTCGGATTGAGCAGCACGGTGCGCGGCACCGGAGGGGCGTCCGGATAGCGCTGGTTCTGTCCGAAGCCGAAGATCACGACCGCGAGATCGATGCCGATCTGCGGTGCGGCCAACCCGGCCCCACGCACTGCCTCCATGGTGTCGAACAGGTCGGCCACCAGCGTGTGCAACTCAGGCGTGTCAAACGCTTCGACCCGGCGGGCGACCCGCAGCAGGCGCGGATCGCCCATCTTCAGAATGTCTCGTACGGTCATGATTCGTCATCGATCAAGGCAATGCGCACACGATACCGTGCCTGGCCCCTCCTGCGACAAACGATGCAGTACCAACTTGATGTGAGAATATTGATGTTTTGAGGCTGCACATGGCACTGGAGTTTTCTCGTTGATCCACCGCTGGATACACCGCCGTGCCGTATTGGCCTGGTTGCTGCTGCCCTGGCTGGCCTTGCTGCTGACGGCGATCGGTCTGATCGCGATCGACCTGACGCTGGGCGACCGTGTCACGGCGCAGGACTGGGCATTGCGCATTCACCCCGAATGGCTGTGGCAAAGCATGGCCGATCTGCCGCTGCTGATGGCTGGGTTGTATGCCTGTGGCAGCGTGGCCTGGACACTGGGCCTCCTGATGGGAGGACGCTCGGCGCGCCGTGCATCGCTGGTGCTCGGTCTGCTCTGCGGCGGCGGCGGCGTGCTGGTTGGTCTGGCCTGGTACCAGCCCGCATCGCTGGTGTTAGGCAGCGTGGCGCTGGTCACCGGCGGGCTGTATGCCGCCCTCACCCATCGGCCCCAGCTGCGTGTGCAGCGTCGCCAGACCAGGGTGCCAGCGGCACCACCTGCGCCGCCGCCTGAGCCCGTCGCACCCGCAAGACCACCCACTGCACCGCCTGTCCCGACGCTGATCCGCCATGAACCACCGACCACGCAGCCCGTCGAATACTGAGACCGAGGAGCACGAATGGTGTCGTGCACGTCGCTTGGGCTTGGCTGTAGCGCTGGCCTTGGCAGGCTGGATGGGCGCAGCGTCCAGTGCCACACATGTCTGGCTGGTGGTGGGAGAGCCCGATGCCCGGGTCGCGGACAGCCGCAGCGCAGCGACCACGTTCCGGGTGGCCGACATCTTGCATGGCCTCGCTGCCACAACATCGACCACGCAGCTCTTTCTGGCTGATCCGGCGTCG
>NZ_JBFPGY010000354.1:0-17783 GCF_041083715.1 Sphaerotilus sp. | reverse complement strand
GCCATGTCCTGCAGCTCGCAGTCGCCGTTGGCCGCGCAGGTCAGGCAGTCGAGCGGGTGGTCGCTGATGTACAGCTCCATCACGCCCTTGCGGAGTTTCTGCAAGGTCGGGCTTTGCGTGCGCACGTTCATGCCGGCCTCGGCGGGCGTGGTGCAGGACGCGGGGGTGCCGCGCCGGCCGTCGATCTCGACGAGGCACAGCCGGCACGAACCGAACGGCTCCAGCGAGTCGGTGGCGCAGAGTTTCGGCACCTGGATGCCCGCATCCACGGCGGCGCGCATCAGCGACGTGCCCTTGGGCACCGTGACCTCGAAGCCGTCGATGGTCAGCGTGACCGGCTCGGCATCTGCGCCCAGGCGGCTGACCGGGGTGCCGTGGTCGATGTCCTGGACCTTGATCGGGATGATCGGGTGGTTCATCAGAGTCTCCTTCGCCTCACAGACCGAAGTCCGCGGGGTAGTGGTTCAGCGCCGACAGCACCGGGAACGGCGTCATGCCCCCCATCGCGCACAGGCTGCCGCCGACCATCGTCTCGCACAGGTCACGCAGCAAGGTGACTTGCTGATCGCGGACCACGGGCTGGTCGCGGTTCAGGGTGATGCGGTCGATCACCTCGACGCCGCGGGTGGAGCCGATGCGGCACGGCGTGCATTTCCCGCACGACTCCAGCGCGCAGAACTCCATCGCGTAGCGCGCCAGCCCGGCCATGTCGGCGGTGTCGTCGTGCACCACCAGCCCACCGTGGCCGACGACCGCGCCGATCGCGGCATAGGCTTCATAGTCGAGCGGCACGTCCCACTGCGATTCGGGCACATAGGTGCCGAGCGGGCCACCGACCTGCACCGCTTTCACCGGCCTGCCCGACGCGGTGCCACCGCCGAAATCGAACAGCAGCTCGCGCAAGGTCAACCCGAAGGCGCGCTCGACCAGCCCGCCCTGCTTCACATTGCCAGCGATCTGGAACGGCAGCGTGCCGGTGGATCGACCGACGCCGTAGCCCCGGTAGAACTCCGCCCCCCGTGCCAGGATGGTCGGCACGGCAGCGAAGGTCAGCACGTTGTTGATCACGGTCGGCTGGCCGAACAGGCCTTCGAGCGCCGGCAGCGGTGGCTTGGCACGCACGATGCCGCGCTTGCCCTCCAGGCTCTCCAGCATCGCGGTTTCCTCGCCGCAGACGTAGGAGCCGGCGCCCATGCGCACGTGCAGATGGAAGGCACGGCCCGATCCGCTCACGTCACCGCCGATCCAGCCTGCCGCCTTGGCGCGCTCCACCGCCTCGGTCAGCGTGGCGACCGCGTGCGGGTACTCGGAGCGGACATAGACATAGCCCTCGGTGGCCCCGACCGCGAGTGCGGCGATCGCCATGCCCTCGATGAGCAGGTACGGGTCGCCCTCCATCAGCATCCGGTCGGCGAAGGTGCCGGAGTCGCCTTCGTCCGCGTTGCAGACGACGTACTTGATCGCACCGGGCGCCGTGGCTGCGTGCGCCACCGTCTTCCACTTGATGCCGGCCGGAAACGCCGCCCCGCCCCGCCCGCGCAGGCCGCTGTGCGTGACTTCGTGCAGGATGGCTGCGCGGTCCAGGCCAACGGCGGCCCGCAGCCCGGCCCAGCCGCCGTGCGCGGCGTAGTCGTCCAGCGAGAGTGGATCGGTGACCCCGACGCGGTGGAACGTCAGCCGCTCCTGCAGGGCAAGGTAGGGGATCAGGTCCGTCGTCCCTTGGCGCAGCGGGTGCGCAGGCGGCGTGCCCGCGGCATCGGCGACGAGCGCCGGCCACAGCGCCGGCACGTCCTCGGGCCCCACCGGCCCGTAGGCGACACGGCCCTGCGGGGTCACGACCTCGACCAGCGTCTCCAGCCAGAGCAGACCACGCGAACCATTGCGCACCAGCGCCAGCGTGGCGCCGTGGGCCAGGGCCTGGGCGCACAGCGCATCGGCCACGGCGTTGGCCCCGACGGCGAGTGCCGCGCTGTCGCGGGGAACGTAGACGGTGAAGGCGTTCAGGGAGGGGTTCACGAAGCGGCTCCTTCGGCGGGTGCCGGCACGGGCGCCAGCAGCGCATCAAGCCGTGCCGGCGTCATGCGGGCATGCAACTGGTCGCCAATCACCACGGCCGGTGACTGCGCGCACAGCCCGAGGCAGTACGCGGCTTCGAGCGTGTCGCAGCCCTGTGCATCGATCGTCGCCCGCGCATGGGTCAGCAAGGCCTCGGCGCCCATCGCGCGGCAGGATTCGGCGCGGCAGATCCGGACGACCCGGCCACGCGGCGGCGTGGTGCGGAAATGGTGGTAGTAGGTGACGACACCGTGGACCTCGGCGCGCGACAGGTGCAGCGCCCGCGCGATGACCGACAGCGACGCAGGCGGAATGAAACCGAGTGCGTCCTGCACGCCATGCAGCACCGGCAGCAACGCACCGGGCAGCGCGCCACGTTCGGCCAGCACAGCAGCCAGCGCCTGCTGCTGGCGTGGCGTCAGGAGGACCTCGGTGGTCGAGGCAGCAGGTGCGGCGAAAACAGGAGCAGTCATGCCGACACTATCGGCCTGCATGCAGCACCTGTCCAATCACATCGCCGAACCGTCCGATACAGCGCTCGAATGATGCACCGCAGCATCCGCTGTGCCAACCACGCCGCGCCACCACGCTGCGTCCGCCGCGAGGGCCGTGGCCGCTTGCTGCGCCAGCGACAGCCGCCCGCCCTTCGGCAGCAGCAGGCCCATCACCACCGTGAGGTCGGGCTCGACCAGCGGCACGAGTTCGAGCACTGGATATTGCCGGGCCAGTTCGGCCAGCACACCCGGCATCACGCTGCAGACCTGACCCTCCAGCACGGTCAGCATCAGTGTCAGCACCGAGTTGGTCTCGATCACCGGCTGCACCACAGCACCCGCCTGGGCGAAGGCATCGTCGACGATGTGGCGGTTGTGCATCTCGCGGGTGAGCATGCACAGGTCGAGCCGTGCCGCATCGGCCCAGCGCATCGGTACAGGCTCGGCGAGCGCCGCGCCGCTGTCCCTGCAGCGCAGCAGCACATAGCGCTCGCGGTAGGTGGACAGCACCTGCGCCCGCAGCGCACGGGCGCGGGTGCGGTCCACATAGCCGAGCGCCAGATCGAAGGACAACTGCTCCAGCCCGGTCTCGATCTCGGCCGAGCTGAGCGAGCGCACGGACGGCCGGATGTCCGGGTGCCGCTCGCGCAGTCGGGCCGCCAGCCGTGCGGCGACCGGCACTGCCGTGGGCACACACGCGATCACGAGCGGCCCGCCGGGCCGGTCGACCGAGGCGCTCAGCTCCTGGCGCAGGGCCTCCCGCTCGTGGAGCATGCGGTGTGCGCTGGCCAGCACCCGTTCGCCCTCCGGCGTCAGGCCCTCGTACTGGCGGCTGCGGCGCACGATGGTGACACCGAACTCCTGCTCCAGCGCCCGCACTGCGTTGGACAGCGCGGGCTGGGTGATGTGGCAGGCCTCGGCCGCGCGCCCGAAATGGCGGTGCTGCGCCAGCGCAGCCAGGTAACGCATGGCATCGAGCAGGTTCATGTACGCAACTGTAGCGGCCCCGTCACCGACTGTGGCCGGGCGTTGCGGGGCGTGCCTGAACGTTTCCGGCAGGCCTCTTTCCCTTGCACCGCCCGCGGTCCGGTCCCGCCGGAACCGTGCAATACCGCACTGCCCGAACGCGGCAGATCCTGTCCGGACACCCTGCCGCGATCTGCCGATGTGTATGCTTTTCCGCGCAGTACCTCACGCACCGGACACAGTTACATCGGACTTCTCGGCGAATTTCTGGACAGGCACACACAGGTTGGATGGCATGGGGATCAGGGGAGCGGCCCGTCGGGTCTGGGCGGGGCTGGCATGGTGTGCAGTGCTGGCAGCTTGCAGCGGTGGCGGAGGCGACAGCGGTGCGGTCGGTGTCGATCTGGAAGGACCGGGATTCCGGCTGTCCGGCACGTTGTCGGTGCCGGTGGGCGCAGCGGTCGACTCCGATCTCAACGACGTCAACCAGCTCGGCCGCACCCGCAACAACGACCTCGCCACTGCGCAGGCCCTGAACGCTCCGGTGTTGCTCGTGGGCAGCGTCAACCGTCCCGGCACGGGCCCGGCCGGCAGCAACCAGGCCGAGGGCGACACCACCGACGCCTATGTGCTGGATCTGCAGCGCGACGATCTGGTCGAGCTGGAATTCGACCCTGGCACAACCGCGGAACCCGCTGATCTGGACCTGTATGTCGCATCGGCCGACGGCACGCTGACCGGTGCTTCCGACCGCAGCGACACGCGCTACGAGTGCGTGCGCATCACGCAAACCGGACGCTACTACCTGCGTGTCGAGGCGTTCAGACAGGCGGCCGGCTACACGCTGCGGGCCGGCCCGGCCGCGACCCCGACCACGGGCTGCACCGCGACCACGGCCCGCACGGTCTTCGATCCTGGCGAACTGGTGGCCCAGGCCCGCAGCACCTCGGCGCTCGCCACCGTCAGCGCGCAAGCGCTGGTCCGGCGCGCCGGCATCACGGCCGCCACGGGGGCGTCGGCGCACGGTCCGCAACTGCTGCTGCTGCCCGGCCATCCGGCCACCCGCAGGAGCGGGCTCGCGCTGCTGGCCGGCGACCGGGTGTCCGAGGCACCCGCCGTGCGCACGCTGTCGGCCAGCACGGACACCTCCCCGCTGCGCGATGGCATCGAGGCCCGCCTGGAAACCCTGCGCTATGCCAAGGCGCTGCAGGCCACCGGCGCATACGACTACGTCCAGCCCAACCTGCGGATGGAGCCATCCGCCACCATCGGGCTCTTCCCGCCCGACGACCTCCACTACGGCGAGCAGCACTGGGCCGACGATCTCATCGCGCTGCCCGCGGCCATCAACCGCATCCAGGCGCTGCCGGTCCAGCCTGCGCAGCGACCGGTCATCGCGGTGATCGACACCGGGGTGATGCTCGACCACCCCGACCTGCAGCCGCAACTGGCCTCGCTCGGACGGGCCTTCGTCACCGACCGCCTGCCAGGCGACCGCAACCAGGCCAACGGCGATGACCAGCGCCTGGCCGAGGACCATGCCGTGTCCCACGGCACCCACGTCGCCGGCACCGCGGCCGCGGCCACGTTCAACGGCATCGGCGTGGCCGGCGTGGCACCGATGGCGCGGCTGCTGCCGCTGAACGTGTTTGGCCGCAACCCCTCCGCCAAGACCATCGACATCCTGCAGGCCATGCGCTATGCGGCCGGGCTGGACAACAGTGCCGGCGTGCTGCCGGCGCGCCGGGCCGACGTGATCAACCTGAGCATGGGCAGTCCCGGCGCCTGCGGCGTGGCCTTCCAGGACACCGTCAACCGGGTGCGTGCGGCCGGCTCGCTGGTCGTGGCCGCGGCCGGCAGCCTGGCGGACAACCCGGGCGGGCAGCCCGCCGAGGTCCAGCAGCCGGCCAACTGCACGGGCGTCATCGCCGTCGGCGCGGTCGACGCGAACCGGCAGCTCTCGCGCTACGCCAACACCGGCGCCACGCTGACCGTGACGGCACCCGGGGGCGACCTCGGGACGGGCGGAGCTGCCAGCGGCCTCAGTGAAGGCATCTTCAGCACCCTCGTCAACTACACCGGCGATGGACAGCGCGTGGCGGGCTTCGGACCGCTGCAGGGCACCTCGATGGCCGCACCGCAGGTCAGCGGCGTGCTCGCCCTGATGCGCTACCTCGACCCGGAGCTGTCCGTGGACGCCGTCGACGCGCTGTTCGCCGCGGGTCGGCTGACCGACGACCTGGGCCCGGCCGGTCACGACAGTGCTTACGGCCACGGGCTGATCAATGCGCTCAAGTCCGTCGAAGCCGTGCTGGAATCGACCACTGGCACGGGCAGCGTGACGAGCGGCACAGCCACGCTGGGCATCCGCCCCGCCCGGCTGGACCTCGGCAGCCTGCGCAGCTCGGCCACGATCGACCTCGTGGTGACATCGGGCAGGCGGTCCTCGGTCACCGCGACCGTCACCGCCGTGCGCAGCAGCAGCCCGGCGCTGGCGCTGCACACCGGCACCACAGACCCGAGCATCAGCCTGAACCAGCAGATTCTCGACGTCGACCGCCGCCTGCTGCCCGCGGACGGCACGTTCAGCGCCACCCTCACGCTGACGCTGAGCAATGGCGCAGAGCTGACCGTGCCGGTCACGCTCGACCGTCCCGCCGGCAGCGCCAGCAGCGGCCCCGGCTTCGGGCCGGTCTACGTCACGCTGGGCGATCCGGACACCGGTCGGGTGGTGCAGACCCTCCTGGTGCACGCCAGCCAAGGACGCTACGCCTGGCAGTTCAGCGGCTACCGGCGGTCGAAGGTGGTGGTTCAGGCCGGTGCGGACCCGAACAACGATGGTGCGGTCTGCGGACCAGGCGAGCCGTGTGGCAGCGAGCGGGTCGTCACCCTGTCGGGGGACCAGGGCGGTCTGGATCTGAACCTGTCGCCAGCTCCGTGGCGCCCCTGAGGTGCATTCTTAGGGCATCGGGTTTCCCCTGAGGAGGGCGGGTCGAATCTCGGTATATTCGCCGAACCATCCCCTTCACCGGCCACCGGGAGCCCATGACCACGCCCACAGCGCCGCTTCGACCTTTCCTGCCCCAGTGCACCACGTCCGTCACGAGGTGGCTGCTGTTCCTGGCGATCACTGCAGCCGTGCAGGCCACACCGGCGCAGGGCCTGCAGGTCACCCGCAATCCGGTCGCCGACGCCAGCGCCAGCCGGTCCAGAGCCGCCCCGACCGTGGTGCGGGTGCTCTCGACCCGCAGCCACATGCAATGCCCGTTGCCGGGCAAGAACACCCGGCTGCTGAGCATCGACTCACCCAGGGAGTGGGAAGACACCATCGACCGCCAGGACGAGATCACGGCGCTCGGCCGCAAGGTGCACTGGGCCAGGGAACGCGTGCTGGTCTACGCGCTGGAATCCAAGCCTTATGCGGGGGTGCGCCTGGACTCTCCGTCGCGGGTGATCCGACTGGCGCAGGGTGTGCTGTACTGGCCTGTTCGGCAGGTGATGCCGGAAATGGGTGCGGAAAAGGCCACCGTGCTGACCCGGCCGTGTGTCATGACGACCATCGACCGCGCCTACTGGCAGCGCATCAAGGTGGTGCCGACACGGCCCTGACTTCTTCCGGCCAGGCCGTTGTCGCGAAGCGCACCCAAGGCTCTCAGGTGCCTTTGGACACCGTGATGGTCGGGAATTTGGCCGAATAATCCTTGGCCTTGTCCGCCACCTTCACCGCGATGCGGCGCGCGACGGCCTTGTACAGCGCGGCGATCTCGCCATCCGGCTCGGCCACCACGGTCGGGCAGCCGGCATCGGTCTGCACGCGGATCGACAGGTTCAGCGGCAGCGCCCCGAGGTACTCGATGTCGTAGTCCGCCGCCATCTTCTTGCCGCCGTCGGCACCGAAGATGTGCTCGGTGTGGCCGCAGTTCGGGCAGCAGTAGACCGCCATGTTCTCGACCACGCCGAGGATCGGCACACTGACCTTCTCGAACATCTTCAGGCCCTTCTTCGCGTCGAGCAGTGCGATGTCCTGCGGCGTCGTGACGATGACCGCGCCGGTCAGCGGCACCTTCTGCGACAGCGTGAGCTGGATGTCGCCGGTGCCCGGAGGCATGTCGACGATCAGGTAGTCGAGGTCCTTCCAGTTGGTCTGGCGCAGCAGCTGCTCCAGCGCCTGGGTGGCCATCGGGCCGCGCCAGATCATGGCCTGGTCGTTGTCCACCAGGAAGCCGATCGACATGACCTGGATGCCGTGGCCGATCAGCGGCTCCATCGTCTTGCCGTCGTAGCTCTCGGGGCGCGCGCCAGTGATGCCGAGCATCATGGGCTGGCTCGGGCCGTAGATGTCTGCATCGACGATGCCCACGGCGGCCCCCTCGGCGGCCAGCGCCAGCGCGAGGTTCACAGCCGTCGTGCTCTTGCCGACCCCCCCCTTGCCCGACGCCACGGCGATGATGTTCTTCACGCCGGGCAGCAGCTGCACGCCGCGCTGCGCCGAGTGCGCGACGATCTTGCTGGTGACGCTGACGCTGACGTTGGCCACGCCCTCGACCGAGCGGGCCGCGGCGATGAGCGCGCTGCGCAGACCGTCGATCTGGCTGGCCGCCGGGTAGCCGAGTTCCACGTCGAACGCGACGTCGCTGCCTGTCACGCGCAGGTTCTTCAACTGGCGGGTGGAGACGAAGTCACGGCCCGTGTTCGGGTCGATGACCGCCTGGAGGGCTTGCTTGATCGCTGCGTCGGTGATGTTGGACATGGTGTGGTGAGTGAAAAGCAGCCCGCAGTCTAGCGAAGCAGCGCCGCGGCGGTGAAAGGGAAAGTCGCTATGTGGAAAACGGGATTCGCGCATCGCGCGGCAATCACGCTCCAGACTGGAGCGATCAGCGCGCAGCGCAGACCACCTCCGCCACCGCCTCGATCACCACATCGCCCAGCGGCAGCGCCACGCACGGCAGGACCAGGCCCTGCGCGTGCTCCTCGGCGGTGAGCCCCGGCCACTCGACGCGCCAAGCCACCTCGCCCGACACCAGCCGGCACAGGCAGGCGCGGCAGGTCCCGTTGCGGCACGAACTGCGCAGCCGCACGCCCGCAGCACGCGCCGCCTCGACCAGCGACTGCCCCGGTGCGACGCGCACGCACCAGTCCAGCGGCTGCACGGTCAGGACGGGTCGGGAATCGGGGGACGGGCTCGGATTCATGGCCGCCACGATACCGCGGCGACCTAAAATCGCCGTCTTCCCCGCGAACACTGCCAAGACGCCACGACATGACCCGCCAGCTCTTCGTCACCACCGCCCTGCCCTACGCCAACGGCAAGTTCCACATCGGCCACATCATGGAGTACATCCAGGCCGACATCTGGGTGCGGTACCAGCGCATGCAGGGGCACCAGGTCCACTTCGTCGGCGCGGACGATGCCCACGGCGCGCCGATCATGATCGCGGCGGAAAAGGCAGGCATCACGCCGCAGCAGTTCGTCGCCAACATCGCCGCCGGCCGCAAGGAATACCTCGACGGCTTCCACATCAGCTTCGACAACTGGCACTCGACCGACGGCGTCGAAAACCACGAACTCGCGCAGGACATCTACCGCGGCCTGCGCGACAACGGGCTGATCGAGGTCCGCGCCGTCGAGCAGTTCTTCGATCCGGAAAAGGGCATGTTCCTGCCGGACCGCTTCATCAAGGGCGAGTGCCCGAAGTGCGGCGCGAAGGACCAGTACGGCGATTCCTGCGAGTCGTGCGGTGCGGTCTACAGCCCGACCGAGCTGGTCCAGCCGTACTCGGCGCTGTCGGGCGCCACGCCGGTGCTCAAGACCAGCGACCACTACTTCTTCAAGCTCAGTGACCCGCGCTGCGTCGAGTTCCTGCAGCAGTGGACCACCGCGCCGGGCAAGCTCCAGCCCGAAGTGCTGAACAAGATCAAGGAGTGGTTCACCAAGGACGAAGAGGGCCAGGGCGGCCTGGGCGACTGGGACATCAGCCGCGATGCACCCTACTTCGGCATCGAGATCCCGGACGCGCCGGGCAAGTATTTCTACGTCTGGCTGGACGCGCCAATCGGCTACCTCGCGTCGCTGAAGAACTGGTTCGACCAGGGCGGCCCGGCCGCGAAGTACGGCGACACGCGCAGCTTCGCCGAGTTCATGGCCTCGCCGGACATCGAGCAGTACCACTTCATCGGCAAGGACATCACCTACTTCCACACGCTGTTCTGGCCCGCGACGCTGCATTTCAGCGGCCACAAGACGCCGGACAACGTCTTCGTCCACGGCTTCCTGACCGTCAACAACGGCGAGAAGATGAGCAAGAGCCGCGGCACCGGCCTGGACCCGCTGAAGTACCTGTCGCTGGGCATGAACGCCGAGTGGCTGCGCTACTACATCGCCGCCAAGCTCAACGCCCACGTCGAGGACATCGACTTCAACCGCGACGACTTCACCGCCCGCGTCAACGCCGACCTGGTGGGCAAGTACATCAACATCGCCAGCCGCGCCGCCGGCTTCATCAGCAAGCGCTTCGGCGGCCAGTTGAGCGGCGACCTGGGCGTCGAGGGCCGCGTGCTGCTCGACACGCTGCGCGCCCACCGCGACACCGTGACCGGGCTGTACGAGGCACGCGAACTGGGCAAGGTGCTGCGCGAGATCATGGCGCTGGCCGACCGCGTCAACGAGTACGTGGACCAGAACAAGCCCTGGGAACTCGCCAAGCAGGCGGGGCAGGACGCCGTGCTGCACGACGTCTGCTCGGTCTGCATCGAGGCGTTCCGGCTGCTGACGATCTACCTCAAGCCGGTGCTGCCGAAGCTGGCCGCCCAGGTCGAAGCCTTCCTGCAGGTCGAGCCGCTCGACTTCCACGCCGCCAGCCGCGCCCTCGGCGGCCACACCATCGGCGCCTACCAGCACCTGATGCAGCGTGTCGATCCCAAGCTGCTGGAGGAACTCTTCGCCGCGCCGGAGCCCGAGAAGGTCATCCCCGGCGGCGAGGACATCGCCCCGGAAATCAAGATCGACGACTTCACCAAGGTGGACCTGCGCATCGCCAGGATCGTCAAGGCCGAACATGTCGCCGGCTCCGACAAGCTGCTGCGGCTGACGCTGGATGCGGGCGAAGGCCGGCTGCGCAACGTCTTCAGCGGCATCAAGTCGGCCTACAAGCCGGAAGACCTGGAAGGCAAGCTCACCGTGGTGGTCGCCAACCTCGCGCCGCGCAAGATGAAGTTCGGTGTCAGCGAAGGCATGGTGCTGGCCGCCAGCGACGCCGACGAGAAGAGGAACCCGGGGATCTTCGTGCTGGAGCCGTTCCCGGGCGCGCAGCCGGGCATGCGCATCCGCTGAACGGACCGATGCGGCACGGGCGTGTAATGTCTTCGGCGGCTACCCGCCCGCCTGCCGCATCCGTCGGCAGGCCTCGGAGCAGTACTTCACCTCCGCCCAGGTCTTCTCCCAGCGCTTGCGCCAGCTCATCTCCCGGCCACACGCTACACAGGGCTTGCTCGGCAAGTGGTGCTTGTTGCCCTTGAAGTGGAGGCTGGCGCAAGGGCTGGACGGTTTCTTCATGCACGGAACGATACGCCAGTCTTCTCCGGCCCCCGGATGCGCGCCTTGTAAGGGCGGCAGCACACAACGGGCGCACACTGTCGACGGCGATGCCGACACACGGCACACCCCATCCGATGGAGACACCCAGCGTGCAGAACTGGTCCACCTTCCTGTCGAAGCCGGCGTGGTTGCAGCGCCTGCACGCCTTCCATCCACGCTTGCTCGACACGCTGCGCGGTGGCTACGGCCGCGAGCGCCTGCTGGCCGATCTGGGCGCCGGCGCCACCGTCGGCATCGTGGCGCTGCCGCTGGCGATGGCCTTCGCGATCGCCTCGGGCGTCAAGCCGGAACAGGGCCTCTACACCGCCATCATCGCGGGCTTCCTGATCTCCGCGCTCGGCGGCTCGCAGGTGCAGATCGGCGGACCGGCCGGCGCCTTCATCGTCATCATCTACGGGATCATCGAGCGCTACGGCCTGCCCAACCTGCTGATCGCGACCATGCTGGCCGGCGTGCTGCTGTTCGTCATGGGGTGGATGAAACTCGGCGGGATGGTGCGCTACATCCCCGTGTCCATCGTCATCGGCTTCACCAACGGCATCGCGGTGCTGATCGCGCTGTCACAGCTGCGCGACCTCTTCGGCCTGAAGATCGACAAGATGCCGGCCGACTTCTTTGCCCAGATCCACACGCTCTGGCAACACCGTGACAGCTTCAACCCCTACGCCTTTGCCATCGGTGCGGCCTGTCTGGGCGGGCTGTTCGTGTGGCTGCGGCTGTTCAAGCCGGGCACGATCCTGCCGGCCGAACTCGTCGACGGCCGCAGCGCGCGGGTCATCTCGCGCGTGCCGGGGCCGATCGTCGCGCTGGTGACGCTGACGCTGGCGAGCTGGCTGCTGCACCTGCCGGTGGAGACCATCGGCTCGCGCTTCGGCGGCATCCCGCAGGCGCTGCCGGCATTCGACCTGCCCGAGTTCACCTGGGCCACCGCCAAGCAGCTGCTGATGCCGACGCTGACCATCGCGCTGCTCGGCGCGATCGAGTCGCTGCTGTGCGCCCGTGTCGCCGACAACATGGGCGACTTCGCCCGCCACGACCCGAACCAGGAGCTGATGGCGCAGGGCGTGGCCAACTTCGTCGTGCCGCTGTTCGGCGGCATCCCGGCCACCGGCACCATCGCGCGCACCGTCACCAATGTGCGTGCGGGGGCCGTCTCGCCGGTGGCCGGCATGGTGCACGCGCTCGCGCTGCTGGCGATCATGCTGGTCGCAGCACCGCTGGCGATGAACGTGCCACTGGCGGTACTGGCGGGTATCTTGCTGTTCGTCGCGTGGAACATGGGCGAGTGGCACGAGTTCGCGCGGCTGCGCCACTTCAAGCTGCCTTACCGCTCGGTGCTGCTGGGCACGTTCTTCCTCACGGTCATCTTCGACCTGACGATCGCGGTGGAGGTCGGGCTGCTGCTGGCGTGCGGCTTCTTCATCTGGCGCATGAGCCAGCTCTTCCAGGTCGAACAGGTGTCCGCCGACACCGCGCAAGCCGGCGATTTCCAGGACACGCTGCCGACCACGGCACCAGGCGTCGAGGTCTACAGCCTCTATGGCACGCTGTTCTTCGGCGCCGTGGGCAAGGTCGAATCACTGCCCGAGCGCCTGCGCGCAGGCACCAGCGTCGTGGTGCTGGAGATGCACCGGCTGATCTCGGTCGACACCTCGGGCGTCGATGCGCTGGTGCAGTTGCACCGGCAGCTGCAGCGCCACGGCGTGCGGCTGATCGTGGCAGCGCTCAACGAGCAGCCACGCTCGCTGCTGACCCGCTCCGGCTTCGACACGCTGCTGGGCGAGCACGGCATCGCGCCGACGCTGGCCGCCGCGCTCGAAGCCGCACAGCTGTACGCGGACCCGCTCAGCGGGCGTCCGGCAGGCTCCACTCCAGCAGGTTGAACCACAGCGCCTGTGTCTCGGCGCGGCGCCAGATCGCGGCGTCGAACACCAGTCCGGCCAGTGCGGCCACGGTGTCCGCCGCGCCACCGGCATGCGGATCGGCCCGCAGCGTCTCCGCCAGCACGCCCAGGGCTTGCGCCAGGGCGACGCGCTGGGCGGGTGACGCCAGGTCCTCGGCCACATCGCCCGCCAGCGCCAGCACCGGCGACAGCGCCACGGTCACCCGCTGCGGCCAGGGCTGCGCAGGATCGACCGGGCGCACTGCAGGCACCTCGCCCTGCGTCACCCCGCGCGCCAGCCGGTCGCCACGTTCGGCCTTGCTGCGCACATCCAGCCACAGGCCGAACGCCTCGGTCCACAGGTAGGCCAGCGACAGCAAGCCGGCCGGCGCACCGCGGACCAGCTCGAACTCGATCTCCCACACCGGCAGCGTCTGCCCGCCGCCCTGGATCTGCCCGACGTCCAGCGCCAGCTCGACCACGGCCCCTTCGGCCTGTACCTCGGCGTGGGTGCGGGCGATGTCGGTGGAGAACTGCAGCGCCAGATCGGCCGACGTGCGGCCTGCACGGGCCAGCAGCGCGATCAGCGCCACGCCGGCGGGCGTGCCGGCGTGGCGCTCCAGCGACAGTGCAGGGGCCTCGTCACCCGTGTCGGCACCGAGCGGTGCGTTGTGTTCCAGCCGCACCATCAGGCCGTCGCCGCGGCCCTTGAGGGTCTGCACCCAGCCCTCGCCCTCCTGCCGCAGCCGCAGCGCGAAGGCGGAGCGCGCCAGCAGGCGGTCGTCGGTGTCGAAATAGCGGGCACGCAGGCGCGTGGTGGTGTGGACCGTGTCGTGCAGAGCCTCGGTCAGCAAGGGACGGGATTCGGCAGGAATCTGGAACTTCAGCTCGATTTCTTGTGCGGTGTTTTGCATGGCTGCGCCTGTAAAATCAGGGGCTCACTCTATAGCGTCCGCCCGCTCACACACCATGCCGCTCTTCTGGAAGCACTACAAGTCCGAGACCACCCAGTTCATCGAGAGTCTGAAGCAGCAGGACCCGAAGCTGGAGCAGCGCCAGCGCGAAGGCCGCAGCCTGCTGTGGGACCGCGAACAGGACCGCAGCGCCCAGGGCGAGTTCAACACCGCCAAGGTGCCGCAACAGCCTTACGTCTACCAGACCAAGGGCTGACGTGGCCCCGGATCCCAGCGCCGCCGCGTCGGACACCGACCCGGCGGCGCTGGCACGGTTGTACGGCGAGCCGCTGTTCGCGCTGCCGCACGACCTCTACATCCCGCCGGAAGCGCTGGCGATCTACCTGGATGCCTTCGAGGGCCCGCTGGACCTGCTGCTCTACCTGATCCGGCGGCAGAACTTCAACATCCTCGACATCCCGATGGCCGAGGTGACGCGCCAGTACCTGGCCTACGTCGATCAGCTCCGCGAACGCCACCTCGAACTCGCCGCCGAGTACCTGCTCATGGCCGCGATGCTCATCGAGATCAAGTCGCGCATGCTGCTGCCGCCCCGCCAGGTGACGGCCGACCAGGAAGCCGCCGATCCGCGGGCCGAGCTGGTGCGCCGGCTGCTGGAGTACGAGCGCATCAAGCTCGGTGCCATGAAGATCGACCAGTTGCCGCTGCTCGGGCGCGACCTGCTCGCCGCGGCGGTGCACATCGAGCAGGCGCTGGAGCCACGCCTGCCGGACGTCAGCCTGACCGACCTGCGCACCGCCTGGGCCGATGTGCTCCGGCGCGCCAAGCTGACCCAGCGCCACCACATCGGCCGCGAGGCACTCTCCGTGCGCGAGCACATGACACTGGTGCTGCGGGCACTGCAGGGCCGGCGCTTCGTCGAGTTCCGCGAGCTGTTCGACACGACACGCGGCATGCCGGTGCTGGTGGTCACCTTCATCGCGATGCTGGAGCTGGCCCGCGAGCGCCTGCTGGAGATCACGCAGGCCGAGGCCTTCGCGCCCATCTACGTGCGGCTGACCTACACCCCGTCCTGAGCCGACTTCCCCCTACACTCCGCTGAAAACCCTTCAGGAGTGTGCAGATGTCCACGATCCAAGCCGGCATTGCGGCCCGCGTTCCCGCCCATGGCCGCTACCTCAGCCTCGCGCTGCGCCCCGACGCCGACGCCACCGTGCGCACCACGCTGCAGGCGCTGGCCGCAGAAGCCGATGGGCTGCACACCGTCGTCGGACTGGGCGCCACGCTGGTGGCGCGGCTCGACGCCGCCGTGCCCGGCCTGCGCAGCTTCTGTGCACCGCCGGCCAGCCGGGTCGATCTGCCGGCCACGCCCGCCGAGCTGTGGCTGTGGCTGCGCAGCGAGGACGATCCCGGTGCGCTGCTGCAGCGGGGCCGCGCCCTGGCCCGCCTGCTGGCGCCGGCCTTCGATGTCACCCACGAACTGGCCGCCTTCCGCCACCTGGACGGCCGCGATCTGACCGGCTACGAGGACGGCACCGAAAACCCCACCGGCCGCGACATGGTCGACACCATCGGCGTGCAGGGCCAGGGGCCGGGCCTGGACGGCGGCAGCTTCGTCGCGGTCCAGCAGTGGGAACATGCGCTGGACCGCTTCGACCGCTTCGACCGCACGACGCAGGACCGCATGATCGGCCGCCGCCGCGACGACAACGTCGAACTCGACGATGCCCCCTCCAGTGCCCACGTCCAGCGCACCGCGCAGGAAAGCTTTTCCCCGGAAGCCTTCGTCGTGCGGCGCTCGATGCCATGGACCGAAGGTGCGCGCTGCGGGCTGCTGTTCACGGCGTTCGCCACTGGCTTCGACGCGTTCGAAGCCCAGCTCGCCCGCATGGCCGGGGTCGAGGACGGCGTGGTCGACGATCTCTTCCGCTTCAGCCAGCCCGTCAGCGGTGCCTACTACTGGTGCCCACCGGCACAGGCTGGCCGTCTGGACCTGCGCCGTCTTCTCTGAGCAGGTCGCACGCCAGATCTGAACAAGTATGGCGTGAATGGCCGGTTCCAATCTTCAATCCAGTTCGGGCAACCACATAAGATACTCGGAGCGAATCTGTCATTTCCGGAGTTTCACTTCGGCGAACCGCTGACACCACGCTCCATGACACTGTTTCCACGCCCGGTCTCCGCATTGCTGGCCCTGCTGCTGTCCGCAGCCGGGGGCGTGGCATTGGCCGCCTCGGATGAATTCCTGCACACGGCTCGGGCCCTGGACATGTGGCTGCACGCGCCCGCCAGGGGTGGCCACAGTGGGTGGTCCGTGCGGCGCGCCTTCGACCTTCGTTCGCTCCAGGAGCCTCCGCCGTGAGCCACACCACTCCCTTCACCCGGCGAACCCTGTCGCTCTGGCTGATGTCGGCCCCCTGGTGGTTCGCTGCCATGCTGGCCGCATTGCTGCTGTTGACGGCCCGTCCGCTGGTCGACCGGTTCGATCTGGCCATGCACGATCTGCTGTCCAGCAACGTGATCGAGCCGCTGTCCGGCCCCATGCCGCCCGCGGACAGCATCGTCGTCGCCATCGACGACGCCAGCCTGCAGGCACTCGGCCGCTGGCCCTGGCCCCGACAGCGCCACGCCGAACTGATCGACGTGCTGCGCAATGCCGGCACACAGGCCGTCGGCTACAACGTGCTGTTCACCGAACCTTCCGCAGATCCGGCCGAGGATGCGCGGCTGGCAGCGGCCATCGCCGCACACGGCCAGATCGTGCTGCCCGTCGTGCCGGGCCACCGCCCGGACGACACCCGGACCCGGGTGCTCCAGCCCCTGCCCGTGCTCGCCAAGGCCGCCGCCGCACTCGGTCACGCCGAATCCCCCATCGACCTGGACGGTCAGGTGCGCCGCGTCGCGCTGGTCGCCGGCAGCGGCTCGACCGCCTGGGAAGCGCTGCCGCTGGCCGTGCAGCGGGTGAGCGCCTCGCGCGCCCATGTGCTGTCCGGCATCGATGCACGTGCCCACGGGGTCGAGCCATGGTGGCGCGAGCGGATACAACTCATGCCCGTCGGCAACAGCCCGATCTCGCAGATCTCCGCGTCCGAGCTGCTGCGCGACCCGAGTCTGGTGACCCTGCTGACCGGGCGTGTGGTCTGGGTCGGTGTCACTGCACAGGGCATCGACCCGCTGGTGACCACGCCCGGTTCACGCGGCGGCATGCCACTGAGCACCGTGCAATGGCAGGCCCAGGTGCACCAGGCCATGGACCGCAACCGCATGGTCGCCATGGCCAGCGAACCTGTCGTGCTGGCGGCCAACGTGCTGCCGCTGGTGCTCGCGGCGCTGTTCGGACGGCTGGTGATGCGCTCGCTGGGCGTCCGGCTCAAGGTGATGCTCTGGCTGCTGCCACTGCCGCTGCTGGCCCAAGGGGTGGCACTGGCGTGGGGACACCTCTGGCTGCCGCTGGGGGCGATGGTGATGGGCTGGTCGCTCGCGCTGCTGCTCAGCCGGGCATTCGAACTGCGCAGCACACGCACCGCGCTGCGGCGCGAGCGCGGGCTGGCCGAGGTCACGCTGCACGCCATCACCGACGCGGTGATCACGCTCGACCACAGCCACCGGGTCTGCTACCTCAATCCCAGTGCCGAACGCCTGACACTCCGGCACCAGCCGGGTACCGCAGGGATCCAGCCCATCCAGTCGGTGCTGCGCCTGGAAGCCACCGACGAGCAACTCCTGCTGCAGGCCATCGGCGACTGCCAGGCGCAGCAGCGGGTCGTGACCATCGACTTGCCGCTGCACATCCACACGAACGACGGCGAGCACCTCGTGCGGGCCGTCATCAGCCCGACGGGTTCCTCGGACGACGCACAAAGCGGTGTCGTGGTCGT
>NZ_JBFPGY010000353.1:0-17868 GCF_041083715.1 Sphaerotilus sp. | reverse complement strand
CGATCGCCTGGTACAGGAAGGGCCGGGCGCTCTGGTCGATCAGCCGCTTGCGCATGATCATGCAGGCGGGTTTGCCGAGGTCGGTCGTGATCCAGCGGCGGCCGAGCTTTTCGGCGACGGCGGCGGTGGTGCCGGAGCCGCCGTTGAAGTCGGCGACGATGCCATCGCTCGGAACTGATGCAGAGATGATTCGCTCAAGTAGCCGTTCCGGCTTCTGGGTGTCGTACTCCAGACGCTCCATGGCCTGACTGTTCACGGGATGGATATCTGTCCAGACGGTACTTGCCGGAACGCCTTTGCTTTCGTCTAGAAAACGTCGCAGCCGAGGCCGACCGCCCTCTTTTTTTGGAAGCTCGATCCCAGTGCTTTCAAGGTGGTGCCTCAACAGGGCATCAAAGTGGCTAAAAAAGCATCAAAAGCAGTCGGTGTGGACCTCTTGGCAAGTCGGCGCTCGTCAAGATGAGCACAGATCGCAGCAAGAACGCTGCCGTTCAAACCTCACCTTGAAAGCACTGGAAGCTCGATCCGCCCTTCAGCGTGCAGTCGTTCCATTGTTGAAAGCTCGTACCGCCAGCCCATGGCAGGTGATTTATGCCCTCGCCATTCGTACATCATGTTTGGGCGCGGATTGGGGCTGGTCATGTTGTCCAGCAAGTATTCTCGTCCAGCCTCATTTTTAAAGCTGAATCTCTTCAGGTATTCATCATCGTATGGCTCGTATTGTGGCGACCAATGGTATTCCTCCCCTTTTGACCACCACATAATAGTATCATGCACGCTTCCCCATCGCTGGCTATCGCCGTGCGCGGAAGTTCTTTTCCATATTATTTCGCTGATAAAATTACCACGACCAAATACTTCATCTGCAACCATTTTCACATAGTGAGCGACGTGCCAATCCAAATGCACATATATTGATCCAGTGCTGGTCAATAATTCGCGCATCAGGATCAGCCGCGGCGTGATCATCGCCAGATACGACGCCGTGCCGTCCGCCCAGGTGTCGGAGTAGGCGAACTGCTCGATCACGGTCGGCTTCTGCTCCAGCTCGACGCCGGGCAGCGTGACCTTGGTCCTGTAGTCGGCCTTCGAGTCGAACGGCGGGTCGATGTAGATCAGGTCCACCCGGCCGCGCAGTGACGGCGTGCGCTCGTCGCCGGCCAGCAGCGCGGCCATCGCCAGCAGGTTGTCGCCGTAGATCAGGCGGTTGACCCAGGCGTCCTGTTCGGACTGCGCCAGCCGGTCTTGCCGGGCGGCGCCTTGAATCCAGTCGGTGGCGCTGCTGTCCTTCGACGGCAAGACCCACTCGCGGGTCTGGAGGCTGACGCGGTGGCGGCTTTCGAGGCTCTCCAGGATCTTCTCGGCTTGGCGGCGCCCGTTGGCGACGATCTCGGGCAGTTGTTCGAGCAGGGACTTCGGCATGAGGCGGGATCAAATGTTGGTTGATAAAAAAATCAAACAAAATTTGATTTTCGCCTCAAATGAAAAGTCACATCAAGTTGATTCAAAAATTAACTTGCCCTTGATGGATGAGAAGCTTGAGTTCAGCAACCGCCTGCGCACAGCGATGGAGGCCGCCGGCTACGAGCCGCGCGCCTCGGTGATCGAGAACGAGTTCAACCAGCGTTGGTGGGGGCGCTCGATCAGCATGCAAGCCGCCTGGAGCTGGCTCAACGGCAAGGCGATCCCCTCACAGGACAAGCTCCAGACCCTTGCCGAATGGCTCAAGGTCGAGCCGCAGATCCTGCGCTTCGGCGAGGGCGTCGTGAAGTCGGTCCGCGAGTACCGCCAGCGCTGGGACGAGAAGCTGACCTACCTCGAACGCGAGACAGTGGACGCCTATCTGCAACTGCCCGCGCCGCAGCGCAAGGTGGTGCGCGAGGTGATCCTGACGTTCGCGAAGGTCTACAAGGACAACGAGGACACGCCGTCCTCCTCCTGAGGGCCGTGATGGCGCAGCAGTCTTCGGAGGCACACAATCGGTCGATGACTGATGCCTCCGCCCCGACGGTCATTGCGCCCCATCCGCGCGCTGTGCGCCTCCGACACGAACGCCACCGCGAACGCCACCGCACCGACCGCATCGGCTGGCTGCGCGCCGCGGTGCTGGGCGCCAACGACGGCGTCATCTCGACCGCCAGCCTCGTGGTGGGCGTCGCCGCCGCCGGCACCGGATCGGCCGATCTGCTGGTCACCGGCATCGCCGGGCTGGTGGCGGGTGCGATGTCGATGGCGGCGGGGGAGTACGTCTCGGTGCACTCGCAGGCCGACACCGAGCAGGCCGACCTGTCCCGCGAACGGCTGGAGCTGGAGGCCGATCCGGTCGCCGAACAGCGCGAGCTGGCGGGGCTCTACGTCGCCCGCGGCCTGACACCCGAACTGGCGGCGGAGGTCTCCGCGCAACTCATGGCCCACGACGCGCTCGGCGCCCACGCCCGCGACGAGCTGGGCCTGTCCACAGCGCTGGCGGCGCAGCCGGTGCAGGCGGCACTGGCCTCCGCGGCCAGCTTCGCGGTCGGCGCGGCGCTGCCGCTGGCCGTCACGGCGCTGGCGGCGGGGCCCGGCGTGATCGCCTGGGTGTCGGGCACGGCGCTGGTCCTGCTCGCCGTGCTGGGCGGTGTGGCGGCAAGGGTCGGGGGCGCCAGCGTGTGGACGGGGGCCTGGCGTGTGACCTTCTGGGGGGCCATCGCGATGGCGGTCACGGCCGCGGCCGGGTCCGTGTTCGACCATCTCCTGGCCCTGTTGCGCTGACCACACCCCGTCCCGGCGGGCGCGCCACGCGATAATCCGCGGATTGAGCGTGTCCCCGCACGCCGCCACGAGTTCCGCGCCGCCATGAGCCTCCCAGACCGCTACGACCCCACCGCCGTCGAATCCGCCGCCCAGACCGCCTGGCGCGCCGCCGACGCCTACCGCGTCACCGAAGACCAGACCAAGCCCAAGTTCTACGCCTGCTCGATGCTGCCGTACCCGAGCGGCAAGCTGCACATGGGCCATGTGCGCAACTACACCATCAACGACATGCTCACGCGCCAGCTGCGCATGAAGGGCTACAACGTCCTGATGCCGATGGGCTGGGACGCCTTCGGCCTGCCGGCCGAGAACGCCGCGCTGAAGAACGCCGTGCCGCCGGAGAAGTGGACGCGCGAGAACATCGCCTACATGAAGACCCAGATGCAGGCGATGGGCCTGGCGATCGACTGGTCGCGCGAGGTCGCCACCTGCGACCCGGAGTACTACAAGTGGAACCAGTGGCTGTTCCTGAAGATGCTGGAAGCCGGCATCGCCGAGCGCCGCACGCAGGTCGTCAACTGGGACCCGGTCGACATGACCGTGCTGGCCAACGAGCAGGTGATCGACGGCAAGGGCTGGCGCTCGGGCGCGCCGGTCGAGAAGCGCGAGATCCCCGGCTACTACCTGAACATCGTCCAGTACGCCGACGAGCTGCTGGGCGCGGTCGCCAATCCGGACGACCCGAACTACCTCAGCGGCTGGCCCGAGCGCGTGCGGCTGATGCAGGAGAACTGGATCGGCAAGAGCGAAGGCGTGCGTTTCGCCTTCCCGCACGAGATCGCGGGCGCGGACGGTGCGCTGATCCAGGGCGGCCGGCTGTACGTCTTCACGACGCGTGCCGACACGGTCATGGGCGTGACCTTCTGCGCCGTGGCGCCGGAGCACCCGCTGGCTGCGCACGCCGCCGCGACGAACCCCGCATTGGCCGCGTTCATCGCCGAATGTGCCCACGGCGGCACGACCGAGGCCGAACTCGCCACGCAGGAAAAGAAGGGCCAGCCCACGGGCCTGTTCGTCACGCACCCGCTGACGGGCGCGCAGGTCGAGGTCTGGGTCGGCAACTACGTGCTGATGAGCTATGGCGATGGCGCCGTGATGGGCGTGCCGGCGCATGACGAGCGCGACTTCGCGTTCGCCAAGAAGTACGGCATCGAGATCAAGCAGGTCGTTCGACTCGCGCAGGCTGGCGATGAAACCTTCTCGCTCGAAGCCTGGGCCGACTGGTACGGCGACAAGCAGCGGGCCGTGTGCGTCAACTCCGGCGAACTGGACGGACTGCCGTACAAGGACGCCGTGTCCAAGGTCGCCGAACTCGTCGGCGCCAAGGGCCTCGGCGAGAAGAAGACCACCTGGCGCCTGCGCGACTGGGGCATCAGCCGCCAGCGCTACTGGGGCACGCCGATCCCGATCATCCACTGCGACGACTGCGGCGCGGTGCCGGTGCCGGCCGCCGACCTGCCGGTCGTGCTGCCGATCGACTGCGTGCCGGACGGCTCGGGCAACCCGCTGAAGAAGCGCACCGACTTCCTGAACGTCGCCTGCCCCTGCTGCGGAAAACCGGCGCAGCGCGAGACGGACACGATGGACACCTTCGTGGACTCGTCGTGGTACTTCATGCGCTACTGCGACGCGCAGAACAGCGACGCGATGGTCGCCGGCGGCACCGACTACTGGATGCCGATGGACCAGTACATCGGCGGCATCGAGCACGCGATCCTGCACCTGCTGTACGCGCGCTTCTGGACCAAGGTCATGCGCGACCTGAAGCTGGTGAAGGTCCACGAGCCGTTCACCAAGCTGCTGACGCAGGGCATGGTGCTGAACCACATCTACTCGCGCCGCACTGACAAGGGCGGCATCGAGTACTTCTGGCCGCACGAGGTCGAGAACGTGTTCGACGCGGGCGGCAAGACCGTCATCGGCGCGAAGCTGAAGTCCGATGGCTCGGCGGTGGACTACGGCGGCGTGGGCACGATGTCCAAGTCGAAGAACAACGGCGTCGATCCGCAGGACCTCATCAACCAGTACGGCGCCGACACCGCGCGCCTGTTCGTGATGTTCGCGTCCCCACCGGAGCAGACGCTGGAATGGAACGACTCGGGCGTCGAGGGCGCGCACCGCTTCCTGAAGCGCGTGTGGGGCTTCGCGGTCAAGAACGAGGCGCTGCTGGCTGCGGCCGGTGACGTGTCGGGCGAGCTGTCGGCTGCGGCCAAGGCGCTGCGCCGCGAGGTGCATCTGGTGCTGCGCCAGGTCAGCCACGACTACGAGCGCATGCAGTACAACACGGTCGTGTCCGGTGGCATGAAGCTGCTCAACGCGCTGGAAGCCTACAAGCACGACGGCAGCGCCGCGTCGGCGGCGGTGCTGCGCGAGGGCTACTCGGTGCTGCTGCGCAGCCTCTACCCGGCCTGTCCGCATGCGACGTGGAAGCTCTGGGCCGACCTGGGCTACGCCACCACGCTGGGCGATTTGCTCGACGCACCGTGGCCGCTGGTGGACGACGCCGCACTGGTGCAGGACGAGATCGAACTCGTGCTGCAGGTCAACGGCAAGACCCGCGGCTCCATCCAGGTGCCGGCCGGCGCCGACAAGGCCGCGATCGAAGCCGTGGCCGCCGCCAGCGCCGAGGTGGCCAAGTTCGCCGAAGGCAAGCCGCCGAAGAAGATCATCGTCGTGCCCGGCCGCCTCGTGAACGTGGTGGTCTGAGGCGATGCGGCGGCGTCTGTTCGCGCTGGCGGTGGCCGTGGCCCTGGCGGGCTGCGGCTTCCAGCTGCGCCGCCCGCCGGAGCTGCAACTCAAGCGCATCTACCTCACCGGCTTCGACGCCTACTCGCCGATGGGCGACGAGCTGCGCCGGCAACTGCGTGCCAGCCCCGGCGTCGTGCTGACGGCGACCGCCGCCGAGGCGGACGTGGTCTTCGACGCGCTGGAGGACGCCCGCGAGCAGGTGGTGGCCGCCTCGACCGCGGCCGGGCAGGTGAGCGAGCTGACGCTGCGCGCCCGGCTGCGCTTCAAGGTGCGCACGCCGGCCGGCCGCGCGCTGATCGCTCCGGCCGAGCTGATGCTGACCCGCGACGTGAGCTACAGCGAGGCCACCGCGCTGGCCAAGGAGCAGGAGATCGCGATGCTGTTCCGTTCGATGCACACCGATCTGGCGGCGCAGGTGCTGCGGCGGCTGGCCGCACTCGGGCCGGGCTGATCTGCCATGCAACTGCGTGCCGACCAGCTTCCGCAGGCGCTTGCCAAGGGCCTGCGTCCCCTCTACGTGGTCCACGGCGACGAGCCGCTGCTGGCGCAGGAAGCGGCGGACGCGGTCCGCGCCGCCGCCCGCGCTGCCGGCTACAGCGAGCGCAGCGTCCACACCGTCGCCGGTGCGCATTTCGACTGGTCCGGCCTGCTGGGCGAGGCCAGCGCGCTGAGCCTGTTCGCCGACCGGCGCGTGATCGAGATCCGCATCCCCTCGGGCAAGCCGGGCAAGGACGGTTCGGAGGCGCTGCAGCGCTACGTCGAGACGCTGTCCGACGACAACCTGACCCTCGTCCTGCTGCCCAGGCTCGACCGCACGCAGCAGACCAGCGCGTGGTTCACCGCGCTGGACGGCGCGGGTGCGAGTATCCGCATCGACCCGGTCGAGCGCCGCGCCCTGCCGCAGTGGATCGCGCAGCGGCTGGCGGCGCAGGGGCTGCGCATCGAGGACGGCGAGGCAGGGCAGCACGCGCTGGCCTTCTTCGCCGACCGCATCGAGGGCAACCTGCTCGCTGCGCACCAGGAGATCAGCAAGCTGGCCCTGCTGCACGCGCCGGTCGATCCGCGTGGTGCGCCGACCGTGCTGACGCAGGCGCAGATCGAATCCGCCGTGCTGAACGTGGCGCGCTACGACGTGTTCAAGCTCGGCGAGGCGGTGCTGGCGGGGCAGGTGGCGCGGGCGCTGCGCATGCTCGACGGGCTGGAAGCCGAGGGCGAGGCCGCCGTGCTGGTGCACTGGACGCTGGCCGACGACCTGCGCGGGCTGCAGCGTGTCCACACCGCCACGCTGCAGGGCAAGCCGCTGCCGCTGGCGCTGCGCGATGCGCGGGTCTGGGGCGTGAAGGAAAAGCTGTTCGAGCGCATCGTGCCGCAGCTCGATGCGGCGACGCTCACCGAACTGGTCGCCGCCGCGCACACGGTGGACGGCATCGTCAAGGGCCTGCCGGACCGCCTGTGGCCGGCCGAGCCGTGGGCGGCGCTGCGCCGGCTGGTGCTGCTGACGGTGCAGGCCGTGCAGCGCAAGGGGCCACGGCTGGCGCTGACGGGCTGACGGGCTGACGGGCAGATACCCGCCCGGTCATTCAGTAGCTCGCCTGCGCCGACACATACCAGCCGCGCTGGTTCCCCTTGTTGGCGATGTTGCCGAGGTTCACTGCCGCGGCGGTCAGGCTCAGGTTGCGCACTGGCCACCAGGCGATGAACACATCGTGTGCGCTCTCCTCGCGGAACACGCCCAGGTTGTCGGGTTTGCGGCGCCACTCTGCCCCGACCGCCAGGTCGTCGCGCAGCAGCACGGCGCCTGAAACCTCGGGCATCCACTGCGCCTGGTCGCGCACGTCGCCGCCGAAGCCGAGCAGGCCGAACTGGTTGGCGCGCGTGCGGCGCAGTGTCAGGTTGGCCAGCGTGTTGTAACCGGCCAGACCGCCGAGCCAGACCTTGGTGGCGCTGACGGTGAAATCGGTGTCGCTGGCGCTGCGGGCACCGAGTGCGGTGGGCACGGCCATGTCCTCGTTGTGCTTGACCTGGGCGCCCACGCTGACCTGCGGCCACCCGCTGTCCTGGTCGTAGACCGCGTCGCCCAGCACGCGCCACTTCAGGCCGAGCACGTCCAGCGTCACCGACTGCCCGGGCACCGTGTCGCTCAAGCCGAAACGCATCTGCGCCACCGAGGCTTCCCAGGTGTCGTGCACGCCGATGGCGGCGGCGGTGGTGGTCAGCGTGTAGCCGCCGTCGGTGCGCACGCGGGTGAGGTGGGCCGTGGCACCGACCTGGTCGCGGCTGCCGTAGCCGCCGATCAGCGCCCAGGGCACCAGGCCGCCGCCGCCGCTGCCTTCGACCGTGCCGACGCCCGTGGTCGCCGTGAGCCGATCACCCGCTTGCGCCAGGCCCGCACAGGACAGCATGGCCAGCAGGAGGCACGGGAATCGACGGGCGGTGGAGCGTGGGGTGGCATGCATGCCTTCAGCGTGGCATCCGTGCCTGTGCCGCAGAAGTTCCAACAAGCGCTGTTTCCTCCCTGTTTTGAGATCCTTGGCGGGGGCGGTCACGCGGCATCATGGGTGGGGTGTCTTCGATGGGCCTTGAAAGGACGTGCATGTTCCGGAATTCGTTTCTGCTTCGGGTGGCTGCGCTGGGCTGGCTGCTGGCAGTGGTGTCCGGACTGTCGGCTTGTGCCGTGCCTCCGTCGGCCGACAGCACGCTGTACCAGCGTCTGGGCGGACAGGCCGGCGTGGCCGTTCTGTCCGATCGCCTGATCGAGCGCACGGCCAACGATCCGCGCACGCGCCGCAGTTTCGAAGGGGTCAAGCTGGTGCCGCTCCAGCAGAGCCTGGCGGACTACCTGTGCAAGGTGGCCGACGGCGGCTGCGTGTACGAAGGCGAGACGATGGCCGATTCGCACGCGGATCTGGGCATCCAGGCGCACGAGTTCGACCTGATGGTGGCGTTCCTGCGGGACGCACTGGACGCGCAAGGCGTCGCCACGGCCGACAAGAACGAGCTGCTGCGGCGCCTGGCGGCCACCCGCCGTGACATCGTGCAGGCTGGTGTCGCCCGGAAGGCCCCGTGATGCGGCTGTGCTGCTGGCGCCGGGCGCTCCTGGCCGCCGGCGTGGCCGTGGTGCTGGGACTGCCCCGCGGGGCGCAGGCGACCGCCGTGACCGTGCAGGCCCTGGACCCGGCGGGCAGGCCGCTGGCCGGGGCTGTGGTGGCGATCGAGGTCGGCGGTGCGGCCAGGGTGGCGGCGCCCGGCACCCACTTCGAGATCAGCCAGCGCCAGCGCAGCTTCGAGCCGGGCCTGCTGGTGGTGCAGACCGGCACGTCGGTCGATTTCCCCAACCGCGACACCGTGCGCCACCACGTCTATTCGTTCTCGCCGGCCAAGACCTTCGAGTTGAAGCTCTACAACGGGCGGCCCTCGGCGCCCGTGGTGTTCGACCAGGCCGGTGTGGTCGTGCTCGGGTGCAACATCCATGACCAGATGATCGGCACGGTGGTGGTGGTCGACACGCCGCTGTTCGGGCGCACGGATGCCGCCGGCCGGATCGTCCTGGACGTGCCTGCGGGGGAACACCGCCTGCGTGTCTGGCATGCCCGGATGCGCGAGGGCACCGATCTGCTGGCCCAGGCGTTGAAAGTCGGAGCGACCGGTGCGGTGGCCGTGACGGTGCCGCTGCCCGTGGCTGCGGTGCCATGAGCACGGCCAAGGCGCGCGAATCGGCCTGGCGCCTGAGCGGGCTGGAGCGGCGCATCGTCTTGCCCTTTCTCCTGCTGCTGCTGCTGGTGCAAGGCGTCAGCCTGATGCTGGTGAACGGAGCGATCGGCCAGAGCGCCACGCGGTCGATCGACAGCGATCTGCAGACCGGCCATCGTGTGTTCACCCGGCTGCTGGAGCAGCGCGCCGAGCGCCTGTCCGAGGCGGCGATGCTGCTGGCGTCCGATTTCGGTTTTCGCTCGGCCGTGAGCAGCCGCGACGTGGCCACGCTGAGCGACGCACTGGAAAACCATGGCCGGCGCATCGGGGCATCGCTGGTGATCTACACCGATCCGGCCTGGCACCCGGTGGCCTCGACCGGGCTGAGCATCGACCGGGTGGCTGCGCTGCTGCCCGTGGCGCGCATGGCCTCCATGGCAGGACCGGCTGGTGGCGTATCGGTCCAGGGCGGGCGCCTGACGCTGATCGACGGTCGGGTCTACCAGCTCGTGGCCGTACCGGTGAAGGCACCGCGCACGGTCGGTTGGGTGCTGATGGGCTTCGTGCTGGACCGCTCGGTGCTGCAGCAGCTGGCCGCCATCACCGATCTGCGGGGCGCAGTGCTGTTCAACGGACCCCCGACGCGCACCTTGCTGTCGACCTTCACGCAGGCCAGTGACGCACTGATGGCCCCGACGCCGGAGGCTGTCCTCTGTGGCCGCGAGCTGCGCGAGGCGGACCGCCGCTGGCGTAGCTGCGAGTTCGCGCTCGACACGGGGTTGTCCGATGGCCGCACCATGCCTCCGCTGCGGCTGGTGCTGGCGCACGCGGTCGACGAGGCGCTCGCGCCCTTCGAGCGGCTGCAGCTCACGCTGCTGCTGCTCACGCTGGTCGGGGTGGTGGTGTTCGCGGTGGGCAGTGCGGTGATGGCACGGCGCCTGAGCCGGCCGATCCGCGGGCTGCGGCAGGCCGCCGAGCGCCTGAGCCGTGCCGACTACGACACGCCGGTGCGTGTGCCCGACGAGCGGCTGGTCGGTGACGAGCTGGCGCAGCTGGCGCGCGCCTTCGAGTCGACCCGCCAGGCCGTGCAGCACCGCGAGCACACGATCGGCCGGCTGGCCTACTGGGACACGCTGACGGAGTTGCCGAACCGGGCGCAGTTCGTCGATGTACTGCACCGGCGCTTGCAGCCCGACGCAGCGGGGGTCGTGGCGCCACTGGCCGTGATGATGCTCGACCTGGACCGTTTCAAGCATGTCAACGACGTGCTCGGCCACCGGCTCGGTGACCGGCTGCTGCGCGCCGTGGCACAGCGTCTGGCGGCGGGCTGTCGCGGTGCGGACATGGTGCTGGCCCGGCTGAGCGGGGACGAGTTCGGTCTGCTGTTGGCCAGCCACGGTGTCGAACATGCCTGCACGGTGGCGCGTGCGCTGCTGGCCTCGCTCGACGAGCCGATGCAGCTGGATGACCACATGATCGACCTCAGCGCGAGTCTGGGCATCGCCTTTGCGCCGGACCATGCCACCGAGCCGGAGGCGCTGCTCGGGCTGGTCGAGGTGGCGATGTACGCTGCCAAGCGCCGCCAGCTCGGCCTGCTGGTCTATGACACGTCGATGGACACCCGCAGCAGTGCGTCGCTGTCGCTGCTGAGCGAGCTGCGCCGGGCGATCGAGCGGCAGGAGCTGCGTCTGTACGTGCAGCCCAAGGTCGATCTGAAGACCGGGCGCGTGCTGGGCGGCGAGGCGCTGGTGCGCTGGCTGCATCCGCAGCGCGGGCTGGTGCCGCCGATGCAGTTCATTCCCTTCGCCGAGCAGACCGGCTTCATCCGCCAGATCACGGTCTGGATGCTCGAGACTGGCGTGCAGGCGCTGCAGCGTTGGCAGGACGCCGGGCTGGTGATGAAGCTCAGCATCAACCTCTCGACCCGCGATCTGCTCGACCCCGAGCTGACGGACCGTGTCGGCCGCCTGCTGGACCGGCACCGGGTTTCGGCGGCCCGGCTGTGCCTGGAGATCACCGAGAGCGCGATCATGGACGACCCCGCGCGGGCGCTGCAGACGCTGCAGAAGCTGCACGAACTCGGCGTGCACCTGTCGATCGACGACTTCGGCACCGGCTACTCCTCGCTGGCCTACCTGAAGCGGCTGCCGGTGGACGAGCTGAAGATCGACCGCAGCTTCGTCACCAACATGGAGCGCGATCTGGATGACGCCCGCATCGTGCAATCCACCATCGGGCTGGCGCACAACCTCGGGCTGACCGTGGTGGCCGAGGGGGTGGAGACCGACAAGGCCTGGGCGCTGCTGGCGCGGCTCGGTTGCGACGAAGGGCAGGGCTACGGCATCGGGCGGCCGATGCCGTCGGAGGAATTCCTCGGCTGGGTGCGCCACTGGCAGGCGCCGTCCAACGAGGCGCTGCATGTCGACACCGACTTCGCGCAGATGCTCTGATCCGCTCTGGTGGCGGGGCGGCGGCGGAGACTCAGTAGCCGGCTTGCCGATCGACCCGGTGCGCCAGGGGCGCGCCTCGGCGCCAGGCGGCCAGGTTCTGCGCCACGATCCGTGCCGCCGAGCCAGCGTCGGTCTGCGCTGCCACGTGGGGGAGCACGGTGACGGCCGGGTGGGTCCAGTAGCGGTGTCCGACCGGCAGTGGCTCCTGGTGGAACACGTCCAGCACGGCGTGGTGCAGGTGGCCATCGTCGAGGGCGGCCAGCAAGTCCTCGTCCACGACATGCGCGCCGCGCGCCAGGTTCACCAGCGCCGCGCCGCACGGCAACTGGCGCAGCAACGCGGCGTCGATCAGCCCGCGGGTGTCCGGCGTCAGTGGCAGCAGGTTGATCAGGATGTCGCTGCCTGCCAGCACGGGACCGAGTGGCTCACCGCGTCGCCAGCCCATGACACGGTAGTCCAGCGCCCGCAGCCGCCGGCCCACGGCGTCGCCCATCTGGCCCTGTCCCAGCACACCGATGCGCACGCCGCTGGCACGGCGTTGCGGATGGGGCTGCCAGAGGCCGTCGCGCTGCTGGCGGGCGTAGGTGTGAAAACCGCGGTGCAGCGTCAGCACGGCCCACAGCGCCGTCTCCGCCATCGCGGCGTTCATGGCCGGATCGACCATGCGCACGATCGGCAGACCGGCCGGGATCGTCGGGTCGGCCAGCAGACGGTCGACCCCTGCCCACAGCGACTGGACCAGCCGCAGCCGCGGATAGCGTTGCAGTGCACCGGCTGGGGGGTTGGCGACGATGGCGACTTCGATCGCCTCGGGGTCGTGGTTCTGGTCGTCGGCGCGCACCAGCGTTTCACCGGGCAGCGCGGTGGCCAGTGCGGGCAGCCACTCGGCCCATTCCCGTGCGTCGAAGCGGCAGGCCAGCGCAATCGTCCCCACGGGGGTGCTCACGGCATGGCCTGCAGCGCAGACACCAGCACCGCCAGTGCATGGTCACGCGTCTGTGCGCGAACGGCGGCCCGGTCGCCCTCGAAGTGCCGGCATTCGGTCCAGATCCACCCCGGCAGCGCCCAGGCGAACCAGACGGTGCCCACCGGCTTGGCCTCGCTGCCGCCACCCGGCCCGGCGACGCCGGTGACGGCCACGGCGGCCTCGACACCCGCCTCGCGCTGTGCGCCCGCGGCCATCGCGCGGGCGACGGATTCGCTGACCGCTCCGTCGTGCGCGATCAGCGCCGAATCCACGCCGAGCATTTCCGACTTGGCCTCGTTGCTGTAGGTGATGAAGCCGCGGTCGAACCAGTCGCTCGATCCGGCCAGATCGGTGCAGGCGGCGGCGATCATGCCGCCGGTGCAGCTCTCGGCGGTGACGAGGTGCCAGCCGAGCGGGCGCAGCAGGCCGGCCAGGCTGTGGACGACGTGGTTGTCGGACATCACAGGGCTCCCCGGACGAAATGCGTCAGCGCCACGCCGACGGCGATGGTGAACAGCGTGCAGCCCGCGGCGACCAGGTCGTCGAACAGGATGCCGAAGCCGCCGCGCCAGCCGCCGTCCTTGAAGTGCTGGTCGGCCCAGCGCACCGGGCCGGGCTTGGCCGCGTCGAAGTAGCGGAACAGCGCGAACGCGGTGATCTGCAGCCCCAGGCTGGCCGGCGTCAGCACCCACAGGATGAGCCAGAACGCGAGCACTTCGTCCCAGACGATGAAGCCCGGGTCGGCGATGCCGGCGTGGGTGGCCGTGACGGTGCAGGCCCACCAGCCGACGAAGAAACCACCCAGCAGCGTCCAGCCCCAGCCGGCGCTGTCGAGCCAGACATCCAGCACCGCGAACGCCACCCAGGCCCACAGCGTGCCGGCCGTGCCGGGGGCGATCGGGCTCAGGCCGCTGCCGCCGCCGAGGGCCAGAAAGTGCGCCGGATGGCCCAGCAGGAAACGCGGGCCGATACGCCGTTTCGGGGCGGGGCGGGCTTCGACATCGGTCACATCGTCAGCAAGATGGGCGGGAGCATTCATGGGAACTTTCGGCATCAGCTGCGGAAATGGTCGAACGAGGCCCATGGCGTGGCGATGCGGGTGCCATGGCGGTCGACGACCGTGGTGCCGCCCTCGGCGGTGATGCGGCCGATGCAGCGTACGCCTGTCGCGCTGCGCTGTCCTGCCTCCCGCACGGCGCCGTGGTCGGCGGGTGTGGCGGTGAACAGCAGTTCGTAGTCGTCGCCACCGGCGAGCAGGCATTCGTGCTGTCGCGCCTCGGCCTGCGCGCGCATCAGCGGACTGCGGGGCAGGGTGTCGGCATCGAGGACCACGCCCAGTGCCCGGCCGTCCGTGCCCGAGCGGCGCAGCACGTGCTGCAGATCGCCGAGCAGGCCGTCCGACACGTCGATCGCGCTCGTCGCCACGCCGCGCAGCGCCAGCCCGAGCGCGACCCGCGGCTCGGGGCATTCCAGCGCCAGCCGCAGGTGGTCGAACGTGTCGCCCGGCACGCGCAGGCCCGCCGTGCCGCGGAACACTTCCAGCGCCAGCCGCGCGTCGCCGAGCCAGCCGGGGTCGTCTTCGGCGAGCGGGTGGCTGACCCAGAGTTCGTCACCTGCCCGCGCGCCGCTGCGCAGCAGGGCCGCGCCGGCGGGTACCTCGCCGAAGATGGTGATGCACAGGTTCAGCGGTCCGGCGGTCGTGTCGCCGCCGACGAGGTCGAGGCCATGCCGGTCGGCCAGCGTGTGCAGGCCGCGCGCGAGGCCGGCGAGGAAGGTGTCGTCGGCCCGGGGCAGGGCGAGGGCCAGCGTGTACGCCAGCGGCTGCGCGCCGCAGGCGGCCAGGTCCGACAGGTTCACCGCCAGTGCCTTGTGGCCGAGCCGCTCGGGTGCGACGGTGGACAGGAAGTGCCGCCCCTCCACCAGCATGTCGCTCGACACGGCGAGCTGCATGCCGGGCGCCGGCGCGATCAGCGCGCAGTCGTCGCCGACGCCGAGCGGGCTGCGCCGCGCGGGGCGTGTGAAGTGGCGGGCGATGAGGTCGAATTCTCCGGAGGGCATGGGTGCGTCGCTGCTTTCAGTCCAGTCGGGCGCCGCGCAGCACATTGGCCAGCTCGATCGCCGATTTCACATCCATCTTGTCGAACACCCGCGCGCGGTGGACTTCCACCGTGCGCACGCTGATGTCGAGTTCGTCGGCGATCTGCTTGTTGGCACGCCCGGCGATCACCAGGCGCATCACTTCCAGCTCGCGCTCGGTCAGCTCGGCCAGGTGCCGGCGCAGGCCGTCGCGTTCGCTCAGCCTGGCCAGCGCCTGTTCGCTGCGGCCGAGCGCCTCGACCACACGGTCGACCAGCGCATTGTCCGAAAACGGTTTTTCCACGAAGTCGAAGGCGCCGCGCTTGACCGCCATCACCGCAGTGGCCACGTCGGCATGGCCGGTCAGGAACAGCACCGGCAGCACCTCCAGCCAGCCGCGCTCGATCAGCCGCTCGAACAGCGCCATGCCGTTCATGCCCGGCATCCGCATGTCCAGCAGCAGGCAGGCGGGCGAGTCCGGGCGGACCTCGTGCTGCTCGATGGCCGCCCAGAACTCGTCGGCCGACGCATAGGCGCGCGGCAGCAGCCGGCGCGAGCGCAGCAGCCACGACAGGGCATCGCGCAGCACCTCTTCGTCGTCGACGACGAAGACCGTGCCGCTCTGGGTCTGGACGCGTGCAGTCATGGGGCTGTGCTCGGGGTGGGATGCGATGAGGACGGAAGCGTAAACCGGAATGTGGTGCCGCGCCCGTCCGGGCCGGGGCTGAAGTCGAGCGCGCCGCCGTGCTGCTCGATCACGGTGCGGCACATCGCCAGACCGATGCCCATGCCTTCGGGCTTGGTGCTGAAGAAGGGCGTGAAGAGCTGGCGTGCGACCGCCTCGGGAATGCCTGGCCCGTGGTCGATCAGCTGGAACGCGACCCAGCGCGTGTCGACCTGCTGCACCTCCAGCCGCAGCGTGCGCTGGTTCAGCGGCAGGTCCGCGTGTTCCTCCATCGCCTGGATGCCGTTGCGCGACAGGTTCAGCAGCACCTGCTCGACCATGGTCCGGTCGCAGGACACGCGCGGCGGTGGCTCGGGCACATCGATCTCGATGCGGGTGTGGCTGCTGCGCGCGGCCAGGCGCACCAGCGGCAGCACGGCTTCGATCAGCTCGCCGGCCCGCACGTTCTCGCGCAGCCGCTCGCGCCGGCGCACGAACTGGTGCACGCTGCGGATCACGCGACCGGCGCGCTCGGCCTGCTCGGCGATGCGTGCGACCGCCTGGCGGATCATCCGCTGGGTGTCGAGGTCGGCGGGCGGATCGTCCGGTGTGGCGGGCATCAGGTTGAGGCTGCCGGTGGCGTAGCTGGCGATGGCGGCCAGCGGCTGGTTCAGCTCGTGGCTGAGCAGGGTGGCCATCTCGCCCATCGTCGCCAGCCGGGCCGCGGCCTGGAGCTTGTCCTGCTGCTGGCGCGAGAGTTCCTCCATGCGGCGCTGGGCGCTGATGTCCAGCACGGTGCTCATCCAGCCACCGGGCTGGCCGCGGGCGTCGATCAGCGGGGCCTCGAAGATCAGCACCGGGAAACGCTCGCCGTTGCGGCGCATGAACACGGTTTCGTGGCCCTCGCGGGGTGGGGCGTTGCCGGCGTTGCGCTCGTGCCGGCGCTCGTTGTAGAGCGCGGCCATCTCGGGCGGCCAGTAGGGCGGACTGTCGGCCTGGAGCAGCTCGTCGGCCTCGTAGCCGACCATCTGGCAGAAGGCGGGGTTGACGTAGGTGATGCGGCCGTCGGGCGTGCGCGCGCGCAGGCCGGTGACGAGCGAGTCTTCCATGGCCTTGCGAAAGGTCAGCGCCTCGGCGAGCGCCTGTTCGGCCGCCGAGCGCCGCCGCACGTCGTGCACCAGCAGCAGGATCACGACCCCGAGCGCCACCGACAGCAGCAGCACCAGCGCCGCACTCAGGTTCGGAATCAGCCGCGGCACGCCCTGCAGGCTGTCCAGCCGCACCACGGCCGTGAAGCCCGAGACGTCGATCAGCCGGTCGGCGATGAACACGCCTGCGCCCCGCCGCGAGCCGGTCCGGGCCAGCCGGGTGCCATCGGCTTCGACCAGCAGCACTTCGTGGCGGCGCACGATGTCCGTTGAGATGGCCACCTGCAGCAGGTCCGACAGTGCCAGCGTGACCACCACCGCATCGGCCGCCCCGGCCTCGTGGGTCAGCGGGATGCACAGATCGACCACCTCCAGCCCCAGGCCGTTCGGGTTGGGCAGGAAGTAGGTGCGCGAGTAGGCGGGCGCGGCGAAGCGGCGCGCGGTGGTGCAGGCGATCTCCGCATCGACCGACATGCCCTCGCGCGGGATGGTCTGGAACTGCGCCGGGTAAGCGGCGGAGGCCACGACTTCGTCGATCGAGAATCCGTGGCCGCGGCGCTCGATGCGCAGGATCTCGGGCCGCTCGTGCAGCAATTGCGCGGCCTGCGGGCGCCAGAGGTCGGGCTGGCCCTGGTCCCACAGCAGCCGCTGCAAGGTCTGCGCGTCGTCCAGCAGGCGCTGGCGCACATCGGCGGCGGCGGCCAGTGCCGCGGCGTCGGTGGTTTCCTGGCGCTGGCTCTGTTCCTGTTGCCAGGTCAGCCACAACAGCGCGGCCTGCACGGTGACCACCAGCGCCACCAGCGCGGCCCACAGTGGTGCGCCCTGCCAGCGGCGCGACACGTTGGCCAGCAGCGTGGACAGTGCGGTGGGCGAGGTGGGCGGCGGGTTGGCAGCGGTCATGGACGCAGTATCGAGCGCCTGTCCTGCGGGAGGCTACGCAGTTTCGCGAATGCCGTTGCCGGCGTTCCGACCGACCATGCAGGAAGCGCATGGCTCCATGCCGTGACAAGTCAGCCGCAACCGCGCACAGTGACGAGGGGCTTCCTACAATCGCCAGCCCCGTTCCTGCTCCCTCAGCCGAATCCGCTCCATGACCACATCCGAACAGAAACAAGCCGAACTGCGCCGTGCGGCACTCGAATACCACGAGTTTCCGACGCCGGGCAAGATCGCCATCGCCGCGACCAAGCAGCTGGTCAACCAGCGCGATCTGGCGCTGGCGTATTCACCCGGGGTGGCCGCGGCCTGCGAAGAGATCGTGGACGACCCGGCCAACGCGTTCCGCTACACCTCGCGCGGCAACCTCGTCGCCGTGGTCACCAATGGCACCGC